>NZ_JBELAU010000050.1:0-1132 GCF_040253585.1 Emticicia sp. W12TSBA100-4 | reverse complement strand
GGTTCTTTATGATATTACTTGATAAATGGTTTGAGAAAAAGCGAAACGAATCATTTTTTTGAATGTAGTCTTATATCTGAAACCTCTGGCAATTCTTTTGATAGTCTGAATTTTAGAATTGATGCCTTCAAGAACCCCATTATTAATTTGTGATTTAGCATAGTTAGCAATACCGTCAAAGTGAGCGAGAATAGTTTTAGTAATAGCGTTGTCTTTCATCATTTCTTGAGCAAAATCAGCAATGAATTTTAGTTGAGCCTTAAACTCTTCGTGCTGTTTTTGTGTATAGAAATTAGTGATTTCGTCCATAATTAGGGTAATATACTTTTTAAAATTCTCAGACTTGGTTTCTAATTTATCTAAATGTTTGTAAATCAATTTGATAACATGCCATTTATCAAAGGTAATATCAACACAAGGAAAATATGTTTTAGCACCACTAATAAAGGCAGGGGACATATCAATAGAAATATTCTTTAGAGCCTCTGGATACGGATGGTTTTTCATAAACTGTTCAACACATTCAGAAGATTTACCATCATATATACCAATGATTTTCCATGAATCTAAATCAAAAAATGTTGTAATGTATTCATGCCCTTTTTTTGTTGATGTTTCGTCATAAGCAATATTAATAGGTGTTTCTATGATAATATCATCCTCTAAGAATTGAGTATAATGATGATATATCGACTCAACTCGTTGAATATTAATCCCTAAACTCTTTGCAACAGAGCTAAAACAATGATGTATGTGCATCAATCGCATTACTTCTTGCTCATATTGTAAAGTAAAACGTGAATAATCTCTCGAAAATGATATTTCGGGTTTTGTAAGTTTACCTGTTTGATTTTCTTTGTAAATAGGTATCTCGCAATGGATGAAAGAACGATATTGGAACAATCGTAAATGTTCCCATTCACGTGCATAATAACTGTGTATTGAATGATTCAATGGTATGTGTTCTTTGCTCACTTGTAAATAAAAATGTACCGCTTGATTTTTTTCATCCTTTTCTATTCTTGATAACTCGAAAGGCGATGAAATAGGTAATAAATCACTAAATTGCTCTAATAAATCCATTTTGCTTTTTTTGCAAAATTAAACCTTTCAAGTAATATCATAAAGAACC
>NZ_JBELAU010000005.1:0-395932 GCF_040253585.1 Emticicia sp. W12TSBA100-4 | reverse complement strand
ATTGATGTGATTGTAGGGTTTGTTAACCAAGTGAAAGGAGGCGGTGGCGTAAAAGGATATATTTTTGGAAGTTTGGATTTGTCTGGCATTCAAGTTGGACTTAATTCAAACGTTACTGTCAACAATACGCTTGGAAGAAGACTTGGAGATTGTACATCAGCCAACAAAACATTGACGGTTACATTTGAAGATGGAACGATAAAAAACATTGTTTTTGCTTCAAATTATACTAATACATCTAATGCTACAATTATTGCGGAAATCAATAGTGCCTTAGGAAGCTCAGGTATTTGTGATGAGTATAATCCTGCTCTTGAATATTATCCAGAGGTGCTTGATAAGCAAATTACGATTCAAAATAATACAACTCAGGGAATTGCTCGCTTTTCGGCAGTTGCGTATAATTCATCGAAACGTTATGGAAGGCAAATGACAACGACTGATTCAGCCGCCGATTTTGTTGGTATTGCACTGCAACAAATTGCACCTGGCGAATGTGGCAGAGTATTAGTTGAAGGAATAATTGAAAATATTCAATTGTATAATCTAAGTGGTACGATTAATTATGATTCTTCAGTTAGCATAAGTTCATCGGTTGCAGGTGGTTTTGTTGTTGATTCATCAAAACAAATAGGAAAAGGAGTTGCAACCAATTGGTTTGAGTTTCAAGGAAAAAAATAAACGCATAATTTTTAAAAGGCTCGAAGGAATTATTCTTCGAGCCTTTTTTTGTATAAAAGTTTTGTCCTGTGCGACTCTAATCGCTTCCCCTAAGTTCGTATCGTGATTTTCTACACAATACCGAAATGATAGCGAACTTAATTACAAAATCCTGGGCATTAGAGCCTACTTATCACGACCGAATTGCTGCACTCGTTTTGGCGGGTAAGGTTGATTTTGCTGTGCATACCCAAGGGCGAAAAACACCATATTTTGAAGAAATTGCTGACACAAAAGCTGTTGGAATTCATGCTGAAATAACTGCAGAAAGTTCAGGATATAAGTATGTTGTTGGTAAGGCTCGTGCTAAAAGTGGCTTTGTAGCTATCATTCCCATCATTGGCACTATGAGCCGATACGGTGATTATTGTTCGTGGGGGACGGAAGATATTGGCACTTGGATACTTGAAGCAAATGCCGACGAAAATGTTTCGGCGATTGTACTGGAAATTAATAGCGGTGGTGGTGAAGTTGATGGTACGGCCATGCTTGCCACGATTGTTAAGCAATCGAAAAAGCCTATCGTTGCGTATGTGGCAGGAATGGCGGCTTCTGCGGCTTATTGGGTTGCAAGCCAGTGCCGTGAAATCGTGATGGAGTCGAAAACTTCAAGCGAAGTTGGCTCAATTGGCGTATTGGCTACTCACATCGACGCCTCAGGATTCTACGAAAAAGAAGGCTACAAAATCACAATTATCCGCTCAAAAGGCTCAGAAAGCAAAGCTTTGTTCAACTCGGTTGAGCCGCTTACTGAACAAATTCTTGCCGAAACTCAAGCTACCATGGAACCAATTCGCAACGAATTTGAGGCCGTGGTTAGAGCTGGTCGCCCTGATATTTCTGATACTGTTTTTGAAGGAAAAATGTACAACGGTAAGGAAGCTTTGAAACTCAAAATGGCTGATAGAATCGGCTTTTTGGGCGATGCAATCGACCGAGCAGATTTCTATGCTCGCCAAGCCGCTTAATCTCGCACTAATATTTTTTCAATAATGAGCACTCAAAAAACTCCAACATTGGCATCGCTTAGAAAAGATGCACAAAATCCAAAGCCAGGCGAAAAACCTGCTGCTGAAACACCTGCAAAACCAAAAGGTGAAGAACCAAATGAGCCTGAAACGCCTGAGCCTGCTACGCCCGAAACACCTGAGCCTGCTACGCCCGAAACGCCTGAGCCTGCTGCTGCTGCTCCGACAACTCCAACAGCTCCAAATGCTTCGGTTGAAATGGTTAGTATTTCGGCAACTGAATTAGGCACACTGAGAGCAACTGAAAAAGAGCTCAGTATCATGAAGCCTCAGTTTGAAATGCTTGACAAGTGGCACAAAAACATGAAGGAAGCGGGTGCAACTGGTGGACAGGATGCTTCGGAAGCTACGCCGACCAAAAAAAGAGTATCAAAAGCCACTCAGAATGCAATTGATATGAAAAAATCGCAACAAGCTTAGTCTTTTTTGCTGCTAAAGCACACAATCACAATTATAAAAAATTCACTCAACTTTTAAATTTTAAGCAATGCCTCCTGCAACTGATGCAATTTCAATGGCCGATATTTCGACCGATTTGCAAAATTACTCTCTTGACCACCAAGAGCACCTGATTCGCTCGATTAGTTCGATTGGATTTGGAGCTGTGGCTGGTTCTCCCATCGCAGCTTTAGATAGCTACGTAAATTTCTTACCAACTTCGGGGGAAGTTGTCTTGACTGACTTGCTTGTGGGTGACCCTTTGCAGCCCGGTGGTAAGGATTCGTTCGACCCAAAAAACAATGTTGTGAAGTATAAAACTCGTAAAGCAAGCGTGCGACCGATTAAGGTTGACTTGAAGTTTGCTCACACGAAGATTTTGGCGATGTACAATACGTATTTGGGACGTGTGAAAACTCAGAAAATTGACCCTGAGACGTATCCTTACGAACAGTACGTGATTGAAAAGATTCTTGAATCTGTGAAAAAACACATGCGTTTGGGTATGTGGAAAGCCGTTGAGAATGCGAGTGACCCTTCGTTTTTGGGTTTGTTCAATGGTTGGATTAAGCAAATTACGGATACTATTTTGAATGATCCGACTCATATCAATGTAGTTGACATCAATCCGCTTACTGGAACTAATGCAGTTGCAGAGTTGGAAAAAATGGTAAAAGCTTTGCCAGAAGAAGTTCGCTATTCGGGTGAAGGTGTTATGATTTTGAGTACAGCTCACATGGATGCTTATAATGCGGACTACCGCACGAAGTTTGGAGCATTGCCGTATAATACTGCTTTCAACAAAAGTTTTGTTGATGGCTCTAACATCGAAATGATTGTTGAGCAAGGTGTTGCATCGTTCAACCGCCCAATTATCACTACTCGTGAAAACTTGGTTTATTTGTACGATGATGAAAACAAGCAAGCAAACATTGACTTTGACTATCAAAAACGTGACCGCTCGCTTGCGTATTTGATGGATTTCTTCTCAGGTTGTGGCATCTGTGCAACAGAGCAAATCTGGGTTGCTGACGCAGCTTAATCCACACAAACTATAATTGTTGCCCTGCTTCGGTGGGGTAACTTTTTTCAACATTTTAATTTTTACAAAAATGTCACAAAATTTTGCAAGCCTTGCGGCTGATAATAGCCAAGGAGGCAACCCAGCAGGTTCATTGAAAATCGTTCCGATTTTAGCAAAAAATTTTAATGGAAATTGGCCGATCGAGGCTGATATAACTGCGGGTGAAATTACAGTAGCCCCAAGATTGCCTGCCAATACTTTGCTTCCAGTTTATGAAATTCCAGTAAACACAATCGATATCAATTCTGAAACGGTTGGACCTGCTGGTTTTCACTCTGAAAAACATATGGTTGAATTTATGACTGCAGGTTTTTCAAAAACAATTACTGCAGAGTTGAGAAAGTATACAAATGCAGGAGCAGTCTTTTTATTCCTTACTCCAGATTTGAAATGGGGAGTTGCAGGCACTTCGTATAAACCAATTTTTGCCTCGAAAAGTCAAAAGTTTGGCAAAAAAGGTGGTGAGCAAAGAGGGACAACATTGAAAGGTGAAGAAGAAGGCTATTTGTGGGGCATTGTAAATTTAGCTGATAGCGTAGTATCAGAGCTTGATTTTGCAGCAGCTCAAGTACCTGCTTAATCAATTTTTCCAGTTTACAGTTATGAAAAAATTTCAATACATAGCAGGTTTTCGTGTTGGCAAAATACAAAAGTTTTTGCCCGGAATCGGCTTAACAATGTTGGATGAAAACGTTAGTGACGAGATAGCTGAGTTAGCTATTTCGTCAGGCGTTACCAATATTTTCGAGCCTAAATCTGCTGAAAATCAAAATCCTACAAATGGCAACGAATCAACAAACAGCACCGAAGCAACCCAAGGAGCCGAAGCAACCGGTGCAAAAGCAGTTAGCTCAGGAGCAACTCCAAGCAGCTCAAAATCAAAGTCAAAATCCTCAGGATCAACAGCCACAGGAGCAAACTCAGCTAACTCAGGAGCAGATCCAAGCAGCTCAGGATCAAAATAATGAGCAGCTCGGAGTAACTCAAGAGCAAACTCAGGAGCAGCTCGATGCGGCTCAGGATCAAATTAATGAGCTGCTCGAAGTAGATCAGGAGAAACCTAAATTAACTCAGGATCAGGTCCAAGCAGCTAAGAAATCCAAAGATGAGCTAATCAAATCAATTCAAGGTGATGAAAGAGTTAAACTTGTTTTAGATGTTATTAAAGAAATAAAGTCTAAATTGAGAGTGGAGCCTACTCCAGTTCGTACAGGTATTCAGGGTTTTTACGATAAAATGATGGCTGAAAGTGAACAACGTGCAGCTGATGCCTTGAAAGCAAAGGAAGAATCTGATGATTCTAATGTTGTTAGTCGAAGAAAGTAATTTGAAGAAATTTAAAAATCACCGCTGAACGTGGTGATTTTTTTTGTAGGTTTGTAACGCAGACAATTATTACAGTACATTTATAGCATACTCGACGGCAAAGATATTGCCGGTAGGGAGGGGTTGAAAGTGCCCTACGAGTATGCTATCTTAGTGTAATTGTCTGCAGCTACTACCGGCATTTATATGTATATCAGGCCTGCAAAAACACCCCCCGTTATTGAAGCCTTGCTGTTTGACTGCGAGGATGTTGACGTCTTGATTAATACTCTTCAAAATTACCTTCAAAGTTTCCCTGAAATAGATCATTTCAACAATCCATTAGATTATGTTGATGCCACTTTCTACAAAAATAAGGTAAAAGATTTTTATGAAATTTTGATACATGAACGAGAACGATATTAAGCGAAAGCAGGCAAAGCTAAGGCTTGAAATGCTTGAACAGGAATTACGCACAGGTCGTGCTACGCTTCAAGATATTGAAAATGCCAGGAAAGAATATGAAGCTTTGCGTGATGGCAAAGTGATTGAAACACCTGTTGCAGTTGTCGAGCCTACATCGAGCGTGCCAACACGGAAATTTGATGAACAGCCGGTGCAGTTATCCGATTCTACCAAATTGATTTTGGACGGACTTAATAAGGAGCTTAACACCTTAGATACAGATAAGGCAGCACTATCAAACAGTCTCAAAACTGTTCCGAAAGATGGTAATGCTAAGCATATTACTGACCAGATTTTGAACCTACGTGACCAGCGTGCAAATTTGATGGACACTATTAGGTATGTACAGGTGAAAGGTTGTTTGCCTTCTGCTCCACCAGTTGTCGAAGTCAATTTTGAAAGCTCACTTCCAAAAGATAAATTTACTCTCGATAGGATGATAAAAAATCTTAAAATCAACTTATCGAAATGGCAGGATAAAAGAAATGCTGCCAAAACCCTGGCAAAGATTCAAGAATATGAAACTAAGCTTGCTAAGGGTAGTATTGAACTTGAAACAATGATTAGATTGTTTCAATCGCTCTAATTTTTTGTCGTGTGTCATATAGATACCTCGTTGCATCTTGCAGCGAGGTATTTTTTTTGTACATAAATTAATTGTCTGCAAAATGATTAATGAATTATTCCGAACCGAAAAGGTTCGAGTGGCTGACCTTGTGCCATCGGTGAAAAATCCAAGAAAAATAAAGGCAGAAGAAAAACGCAAGCTGTGGGAGCGACTTCAAAAATTTGGGCTTATCTCTATTCCCGTTAGGGACTTCGATGGTACTATTCTCGGTGGCAAACAAAGGTGTGAATTGATGATGCAGTTTGGCATGGGCGACTCTGAAATAGATGTTCGTTGTGCTATTCGTAAACTTACCGAAGATGAACTTCGTGAGGTGATGATTATTGAAAACCATCATGCAGGTGAGTGGGATATGGATCAGCTCCGTCGGGAATTCGATAATGTTCTTAGCCTTGAAGATTTCGGGATACAGTTGCCTTCGCTTGATGATTTGCAAAAGCAGCTTGAGCCTGATGCAGAGCCTGAGTATCCTATCGTACCGAAATTTTCGGAAAAGTATTCGGCTGTTGTGATTGTGATTGAAAACTCGATCGACGAAAATTTCGTTCGTTCGGTTCTCGGTCTTGAAGTTTGTAAGGACTATAAGACCGAAAATGTTGGTGAAACCTATGTTTTGAACGCTAAACAATTCACCGAAAAATGGAACAACAGAACAGCTTAATTCCCGTATTGATTGCGAGCCACAAGAGAGCTGGCACCATCACCACCCACAAAAAGGTTGCTAATTCGATTATTTGTATTCCTGAATCTCAGTACGGTGAGTATCGGGAGCGATGCCCCGATACTGAAATTGTTTGCCATCCTGATAGCGTGATTGGTCTATCTTGGAAAAGACAATGGATGTTTGACCACTTCGGTGATGCCTTTCACCTCGATGACGATTTGATGTTTGCCAAAAGAATTTATACAGAACCTGGGGAAAAGGATAAGCTTACACCGACTGAAATCTACGACTTGATTCAGTCCACAGCTCGTGCGGCAAAGCAGGCTGGTGTTTACTTATTCGGCTATAATACGAGTGGTAAGCCTTTTACTTACAGCTCGCTGGCTCCAATACAAGTTTCAGGATATGTGAACACCTGTGCTTTTGGTCTTTTCAAAGGTTCAAAACTATTCTTTCGACCAGAGCAACGCTATCAGGAGGATTATTGGATTAGTGGTTTGAATGCTTATTACAATCGAAAAATTTGGCGAGATAACCGATTCTACTTTCATTTCGGTGAAACTTGGGTCGGAGCTGGTGGACTGGCTGAGTTCCGAAACCTTGAAACCCTTGAAGCTACATTGAAAGAGCTTCAAGGATTTTTCGGCAAAGAAGTGATTTCAGTTAGGAAAACAGGTACGAGGAATCACCAATTTCAGATGAATTATAAGACGCCTTTTTAGCCTTTAGCCTGTCAATAAGACAGGCTTTTTTTGTCATATTTTCTGTGGAAAACTTGCCAAAAAATTAAAGTTTCATGCTTTTGGCTACTTGGAAATCAGTCGTACGTTCGCATTATCAAATCACAATCAAACACCAAAAAAGATGTTTTATTTCTTACAAAAAATTCAGCTAAAAGGTAGAGAAGGCTACTTTATTTTTGTCAAAGAACTCAATGGAAATTTGATTTTCAAGCATGAAAATGGAATCATAGAGTTTGACAAAGAAAGTTTCAAAAAAGATGATGTAATCGAATTGTATGAAACCGTGAAACTATTCGGCGGTACACCAATCAAAAGAGTTTTAAGAGCAATTAATTAATTATTCATAGCAATCAATCACAAAAATCATGTCAAACAGAACAATCAAAATCGGATCAAATTGTGAACGCCACATTGGCAAGTATGGTACCTCAGTAGAAGATTATGTAGAGTTTTCAAAACGCACAGCTCGGAAAGTAACTATTAGCAAAAATGATACTGACATCTGCACAAAGTTCAGAATATACACTATTAGTCACTTGACTAATTTTCCAACTGAGCTTCCAGACCTCGGAATTTATGAGCAGGAGTACGCAGATTATTTGTTTAAGAATACCAAAAACCCCTACGAAATCGCAAAACTTTGGATACAGGTAAAAGGTGATTCAGAAGGTTTTGTAAGTAATGAAACAATAATTGCAGAGCATTTGCCAGCATTTCCGAAAGAAGATTTTGAAAGATGGGGTGACAAAAATTGGCTTACTGATGTTTCTAAGTCTTGGTTCAAAAAAGATTCAATCAATCTCGATGTAAAGGTTGAAGAAATCAATACTCAGGTTGGCTGTTCAATCACAATTGATGAATGTATTGAGTTTGTGAAGAAATATAGACCAAATACTTACAAAAATCCAATGCAGCTCAAAAAGGAGGAATTGGAAGCCAGATTTAAGGAAATAACTGGATTCAATATCAAAGATTATTATGCAGAGCATTTGATTAAGTCTTGTGAGTTTAGCATTCTTGATACAACCGAAGTTCCATTTTAAGCCATGCCCCGAAAGGGGCTTTTTTTGTTATGTCATATCTCTCTCAAGAATTGCCTCGTGAGCTCAAGGAGTTCGGCAAATTATTCGATAACATGGTTGGTCGTTTTAGTTATAACGATATTTTTTATGACTTCGTAGATTATCAAATTGCCTGTTGGTTGATTACAGGCGATAAAGAAGTTGGTGAAAGATTAGAGAAAAAATATGAGAAAAATTACCCTATGATTCGTGAGCTTTTTGTCAGCTTGATTCTCGCACATCAAAATGCCTTGCATCGCACCGAATGGTATGATGGTTTGGGAATTGTTTACGAAACGATAACCAGCAAATGGAAAAGTAGTGCAATGGGTCAGTTCTTTACTCCACCATCGTTGGTTGATGTAATGACTCAAATTACTCAAGGCGAACTAAAAAAAGGACAAGGAAAATTGATTACAGACCCTGCCTGTGGCAGTGGTAGGTTTTTGATTGCTTCTCATGCTCACGCACCAGGTAATTATCAATGTGGTCAGGACCTTGACCCTGTTTGTGCGAAAATGTCAGCTATCAATATGCTTATGCACGGTTGCATTGGTGAAATTTCATGTATGAACTGTCTAACAATGGATTGGTATTTTGGCTATGAAATCAACCCACATTTGACTTATCATAGTTTCCCAAGTCTGCGAAAAATAGAAAAATTTGAGGATAGCATTTTCTATGTTGATTATCAAAAATTCAAATCAAAGTCAGAAAATAAGAAGGAAACTTCTCAAAATTCAGAAAAAGTAAAAGTTGAAATCATCGAGCAAAAAATCAATAAGAAAGGTCAATATAGTCTATTTTGACTGTGGAAAACTTGCCCAAAAAATAAAGTTTTATGCTTTTGGCTACTTGGAAATCTGTCGTACGTTCGCATATCAATCAATCACAAAACAATAAGAAAATGTACACTATCAACGATTTACCGACAGGCAAGGCAATTATCAATTTAGCCGAAGGAATCTACATCAAAAAAGTTAAAGATGGCTATATAGCTGGCAAAAACGCTCCTAATATGTCTTTTTTTATCAAATCAATCAAATACATCGGCAAGGAGGATAAAGAGTCTCTAAGCTTTCAAAATGCCCAAAAATTCGATGATTCTGAATCACTTTTAAACTTCTTAAATGATATGTCAAAGCCTAAGAAATTCAATAAAAATAAGCATTTACAGAAAAGTTTGAATGCTCTTCCTGCCGACCAAAAGCAAGCAATTATCCAGGGAATTATGGAGCAGCCAACTTTGAAAATTGGAGTTCAAAAAAGTATGACCTTAGGATTTACAGACCTGCCACTTTTTGGAGGTCTTGAAGATAGACAACAAAAACTATTTTAGCAGAAAAGCCCTGATTGCTCAGGGCTTTTTTTCTTTCAGCAATCAATCACAATCAACTAAAAGAATGAAGCGTAAAAGTATGGAAAAATTAAGAAGAACCAAAATTTCTAAGAGGTATGTTCGAAGCACATGGAATGCTAAGTATGTACCAGCTCTCAATTTTCAAGGTGAATATTTGAGAAAAGCAGGTTTCAAAATCGGCACTGAATGCAGTGTAAAAGTAGAAGAAGGACAGATAACAATTTTAGCATTATGACACAGTACGAAAGTAAAACAACAAACGGCTACGACTTATTCGAGGTTGTCTCAGCCTTTCAAAAATGTATAAGAAGAAACCTCGAAGATGATGCAATTTTTTGGGCAGTTGAATTGAGCTTGAGTAATTATCAGGAATATGCTTGGAAACGCCTTAGAATAATAAGCAGTGAAGATATCGGTTTAGCTGAGCCAAATATAAGTAGCGAAATAGCTGCTTTATACGAAATGCACAAAGACTTGGCTAAAAAGAAGGACGATAAGCATTTTCCCGAACGACTTTTTCTGATTCATGCTGTAATTAAACTTTGTCGGGCCCGCAAGTCTCGGCACATAGATTGGCAAACGGTTTATGCTTTTGGTTGCCACTCTAATCGATTACGACCAATTCCAGATTTTGCATTGGATAAACATACAAGGAAAGGTAAAAAGTTAGGACGTGGTTTTGGTCACTTCATCGAGGAAGGTTGTAAGCTCGAACCATTCCACCCCACCGATGGAGAAGATGAATCACTCGAAAATGCAAAAAAGGCATTGACAGGAGAATGTCATGGAGGGTTATTTGAGTAGAAGTTTTGTCCTGTGAATGTGTGATTCCATGCTACAATTTCGTAGCATGGAAATCCACACAACTTATGAATCTTGCAAAGACAAAATTAAAATCTAAGATGGTTCAGAAGTTCCTCAAAATTGAGGAATCTGACATTGATGTCTATTATCGGTTTTATCTTAATGAGATTGCTTATACCGACCTTACGAAAATGCAACAAGAAAAATTGGAGCGTTATCGTAAGGCTTGGTCATGGTACTCTCAAGGTAGGACCAAAGAAATGATTATTTCTGCATTGACGAAAGATTATGATATAGAGGCTCGACAAGCAGAATATGATTACAATACTTCAATTAAAATTCACGGAGCCAAAGATATCGTTGACAAAGATGGTCGAAGAGTAGCATCAATGCACTATTTCGATATGCTAAGTCAAATGGCTCTTGCTGATAAAAACTTTCATGCTGCTACGATTGCCCGTGAAAAAGCGGATGATGCTGCAGGTCTAAATGACACAGAACTCGAAGGAATTAATCCACTTGATTTCATGAAGCCATCGAAAATTATGTTCGTGGCTGAGTTTGATAATGATTCTTCTCAAACTGTAACCTTTGAATTAGATGAGTAATACAAAGGCAGAAAAAGACATTTTTCTTAATAAGAAAGGTGAGAAGATAGTTAAGGTTAGACCAAACCGCAAGCAATGGAAATTACTCAAGAGTCGAGCAAAACGAAAATCTTTCATTGGTGGTCGTGCTTCTGGTAAGTCTATTAGCCTTGGAATGAAAGTCGGTGCTATATTCAACGATTTTCCAAGAGCTACTTTTGTAATTGCTGGTCTTACTTACGTTCAGCTTGATTCTATCGTAGTCCCATCACTTCGAGACGCTCTCGAAAAAATGGGCTATTACGAGTATGACCCCAAGGTTTGCCCTTGGGGTGTATATGTAATTGGAAAAGTTCCTCCTGAGCGATGGGCTCGGCCATACAAAAGACCAGGAAAAAAAGTTATGCAGTACTGCATGACTTTTATCAATGGTCTTACCATTCGTTTTGTTTCTCAAGATAATCCTGATAGCCATCGTGGTCTTAGTATTGAAGGCATTTTGATTGATGAATCTGCTACAATTTCTTACGAATTTGTCAAGCGTGTATTAATCCCTGCTCTTCGTGGAAATGTCATGGCTCCTTACCATGGACATCCTTGGCAATTTGGTTTCTTTGATTTCTCGTCAGCATCATGGACCACCGAAGGGAATTGGATATATGATACTGAGGAGAAATACAAAAAAATGCTTGAAGAAAGGTCAAAAATGACCAAAGAGCAATTGAAGGCTATTCCACCTGAGTTTCTATTTCTTGAGTCAACCTATCACGACAATCAAAAATACTTGCCAGCTGATTATGGCAAGATGCTACAAGATACACTCGACCCACTTGAATTCGAGGTTGAAGTTTTGAATAAACGTTTGGTCCAAATTCCAAACGCTTATTACCACGGTTTTTCTACTACAAGACATAGCTACAAAATAAGCTATGATTATAGACCGAATGACAAGGGCGTAATTACTTGGTCATCAAATGACTATGATCGTGATAAGCCACTCGAACTCTCTCTTGATTTCAATACCGATATCTGTTGGCTCTTAGTATGTCAAGAGCTTGGTCGTGAGTTTCGTGTGGTCAACAGTATGTATAAGAAACCTCATGGTACTAAAGAGCAACAGGAATCTAACATATTGATTCAGTTAGCTGATTGGTTCTGTGAAACATATCAGTCGCATGAAAAGAAAGATGTATTCATTTACGGTGACCCTGGTGGTAATTCAACATCTGCTACAACATCTGCAGATAACCTGCCATTCTTCGATCAGTTCTGTAACAAACTCAAATCGAAAGGCTTCAACATCTTTCGTCGTGAACTCGTGTCATATCCTAAGCACAAAGATAAGTTCATATTAGTAAACTATCTGTTAGGTGAATCGAACGAGCGTGCACCCAAGATTAGGATGAATATGATCAATAACAAAGCATTCATGATAGCCTTACAGAATACAAAGGTCAAGACTGATAAGACATTCAAAAAGGATAAGAGCAGTGAGAAATCGGCAAGGCAACGTGAGTATGCAACCGATGGCACAGATGCGTTTGACTATATCATTTGGGCTAAGTACAAAAACCTAATGCCTCGTGAAGGCTGGCAGAGTACTGGCGTCATAACCATCAGTCGCTAACTATATTCCTCTTTTTGGTATTGGCAACTGCCAATTCCGTTATGGTGCGGGGCAGAGAGTTGAGATAGATTTATAAAGTGAAAGCCTGATTTTTGGGCTAATGGATTAGTAATTAATTGATTAACGAAAAAAAAATTGCAAAACACTTAAAAACTTTTGTCCTGTGGTGGGGGCAGTTGGCAAATTATACTTGTATTATGATAGCAATTAGAGGAGTTCTTTCGGAAATGAATAGACCGAACTCGGTTTTTTCGCTTGAGTACTGGAAAGTTGACGGCACTTATGGCGAGAAGAAAAGGCTCGCTCTTCGGAGAAGTGGCAATGATTTGAGCGACCGCAAAAAAATGAATAATAGCGGAACACTTAAACTGGTTGACCTTTCGAGTGGTGTGCCGATTGAATTGTATATAGATTTTTTAGTTGGTTTTAATGGGGTTGAAATTAATCACGAGTTATGAGAAAAATCGGACATAATGTTTATGTGCATCAGAATACCAAGGGGGTTTCTACTGTAATCACTTTTGGCAAAGATGCTGATAAGGTGGTTGATGGCTCGGTGTATTCGGAGAATGAAGGGAAGGTAAAAGGTCAGTCAGCGAAATATATTAAGCGTGGAAATAATGACGACAAACTTTTGAAGATGCACTTGATTGCCAGCAAGAGCGTGAACAAATGGCAGTTGATTTCTACGAAAGCGAGTTTTATTGCTGGGTGGGGGCTTGGGATGTTTACGCCAAAGCTGAAAGACTTTCAGGAATTTTATGAGCCGTATTTATCTAACGAATTTCGTGATTGGTGTGATAACCTTGATTTGTTTGAATATCTGCAGGCGGCTGCCTATCAGTTGGCATTTAGCAACGAATTGAATGTGAGGGTTTCGATTGGAATGGATGGGAAGGTTTCGGGCTTGCAAGTGATTGACAATAACGAGATTCGTATTGATGAACTGAAAGGCAACGAAACGACTGTCAAACGATTTTTGATTTCGGGGAAGTTTGGTTTCTCGAAATCGGTTAAGCGTGAGGATTGTTTGGTTTTGCCTGCGTTTGACCCTAAAGACCCAACGAAATATCCTGAGTCGGTGATTCACTTGATCAAGCGAATACCGATGCAAAAATTCACTGGCCTTGCTGAATGGTGGGGGACGGAAGATTGGGCAAATATTACGAATACGGTGCCTGATTATTACGAGTCGCTTTTTGCTAATGGTACTTTTATTACTCACCAAGTGAGTTTTCCGGATGACTATTTTGAAGTTGAAGGATTGACAGAAGAAGAAAAGAAAGCAGAGAAGGAAAGGACTTTATTTGATTTGGCTGATACGCTGAGCGGTATTGAGAAAGGTAATAAGATAATTGTGACGTTTTCGAGGGTTTCGGCTGATGGGAAGACTACTAAGGAGGTGAAAATTACACCACTCGAAAACCCGATTAATGACGAAGCATTTATGAAGATGTTGGCAATTGCCAATCAGATGCAGGCAAGTGGACACGGTGTGCAGGGTGCTTTGGCGGGTGTGAGTTTTGGCAACGAGATGGGAACGAGTGGCAAAGAAATGATTGTTTCGGCTGATTATATGCAGGATTTCTTGACATTTTTTGATAGAGGTATTTTGCTCAAGCCGATTCGATACGCTCAGAAAATTGATGGTTTTGAGGTTGATAAGGTGATTATGGTTAAGCGTATTCAATCTTATACTTTTGATTCGACCCCAAAAAATAAGGACACAACTCAAAAATAATAGCAGCTATGTTGATCAAGGATATTGATGACTTCAAGTCGGTGTATGGTGGTGTGCAAACTACGATGTATTGGGATACTTGGAGTCCGTTTGTGAATGAAGCCGAATTGGGCATTATCATTCCGGCGATTGGTGAAGAATTTTATGACGAGCTGAATGAGCTTGTGATTACGAATGCTACATTGAATGGGAAGCAGGCTCGATTGCTTGGGCTTTTGAAAATATCGTTGGCGGCTTACGCTGATTTTGTTGGATGGTTTAGGATTTCGGCAAGCACTGGCGACGCTGGTAAGGTGATGAATACGCCTGAAAATACGCAAGCCCCTGCGAAATGGTTTACTGCGGCTGGCAGACGTGATGCCCAGAACCGTGGTGATAAGTTTTTGGAGCAGGCATTGGTGTATTTGGAAAAGAATGCGGATGAGTTTGAGACTTGGAAGGATTCGGATGCGTGTACGCTTTATGATGGTCAGTTTATTTCTTCTGCCTCGGAGCTTACGAAGTATTTTCCGCAAGCTAAGCACAGTAGAAGGGTTTTTCTGCAATTGAAAGAATACATTAGTTCTGCTCAGGAGTATTTGGCAAAAGTTGTGGGTAAGGCTCAGTGCAATGCTTGGATGGAAAAGATTAGTGATGCCAATGCTACTATTAGCCCATTGGAGGATGATGCGTTTTTGTTGGTGCGGGCAATGATTGCACGAAAGGCATTTGCGGATGCTTTGCCATACTTGAATATTTCGGAAGATTGGCGATTGATCAGCGAAACTGATGGTGTGGTGAATGAAGATATTTTGCCTCAAGACCGCAGAGATGAATTGGCGGGTTTGGAGTCGATGAATGCTGAGAAGTATCAGAATGAGCTTATCAGATTACTGCAGGCGAATGCTTCGGACAATGTTTTTCCTGAATACTTCGGTTCGGGATTGTATGAGTCTCGTATCGAGACGAAGAGTTTTTCAAAGTTTCAAAATAAACCAGAAAATAAATTTGCAGTACTATGAACTTCAGCACAACTTCGACATTGCCACCACCAAGTGGTATGCATGTCTTTAAAGACAATATTCCTGATTTGGATGCTCAGGAGCAGGAATTGAAACAAAAAATGAATGAGATTGCAGAGCAAAGACAAGCGGCAGCAGCTCAAGCAGCCATTGCAGAAAAAAAACGCTTGGAAGGGCTGAGAGCAAAACGCAAGGAATTGCTTGATAAGTCAAGAAAGTATGATGAGATGAGTTTGAAGGCAACGACTGCCGATGACAAAATCTTGTATGCTGACGAAGCTTTGCAGGCAAAACAGGAGGCGTACGAAATTGTATTGCCAGAAGATTCGCAGGAAGCACCGGTTGAGATTGCGGAAAAGCCTGGCGTGTTTGAATGGATTTTGAGTAGCGTTGGAACTGGTTGGTTTGCGATGATTTTGTTTGTGGCGTTGGCATTGCTTTCGTACCACAATGTGTTCAAGATTGCTGAAGAGATTAATGAAATCAACAAGATTGCTCAGGATACGGGCAATATGTCGCAGATGTTGCCTCCGAGCATTGGCAAGATGTCGTTTCAGAAAGGTTGGTTTAATTGGATGACGATTTCGCTTGACTTTTTGGCTTTGATACTGATTATGGCGGTGATATCGCCCGATAAGCTTTATTTCTTATTACCATTCACGAAAAACCCCGTTAAGGCATGGAAACCTTTCAACAATCAATCGGAAGAGCAAAAACAATGGCAAAGCTTTGCTTATGTTGCTTTAATCTTATTGTTTTTGTGTATTTCCCATCTTGGGGGCAAATAAACAAACGCACTGAGAAGGAAGCCAGGAAGGCGGTATTTGATACTGCATTTTATTACAGTGGTTTTGTGAGAGAGCCACTGAAAAAGGGCATGGGGAACAAACATTGGGCGATTGCGAAGTTTAATAAGGCTTTGAAATTGCCGCCCACGAGTGCGTATTGTAGCAGTTTCGGGGCTTATGTTTTTCGGGCTAATGGGTATGTGATGCCAGGAATAAATGGCATGGCTTATTCGTGGAAAAAATCGACACGGTTGGCGTGGCATCGGGGCTTGCTGCAGATTGATAGAGAGCTGTGGCCAAGGCTGAATTTGATGGATGCGGTGGTGTGTACGTGGTCGCATGTGGAATTTATTGGACCTAATGCAGATGGAAATATTGGCTACGGTTTGGATGGAATAACGACGATTGCGGGTAATACGAGAGGTGGGAAAAATAGGGGCGAAGGTGTCTATTATCCGATTTATCGGCCTTTTTGGATGGTTTCGGGTATTTATAATCATTTTTCACCATATTTTTCTACACTTAAATGAATCAGAATGAATTGAGCATTTGGCAGCGTTTGACGGCTCCAGCTCCCAAATTATTTGCTATTATTTCAAAACTTGCCATTGTAGTGGGTGCGTTGGCTTTCTCGTTGGCCAATTTTAATACGCAACTGGTAACGTTGGGTATTGTGGTCCCGGATTTTCTTGTGAAAGCTGCTTCGATTTTGCAATGGATTTCGGCGGGTGCGTTGGCGATCAGTCAGCTTACGGTTGATTTTGAGAAGTATAGGAAGGATAATGCACTTTAACCCCCAACCCCTAAAGGGGAGCTACTAATACTATGAAAGAATTTTGGAAGGCTCGGCGAAATGACATTGTATTTGTTTTGGCTCTGATTATTGGAATTTTCTATACGATTCATAATCACAGAGTTAGAGTGAGATACCTTGATGAGATTGAGGTTTTGAGTGATTCGCTTGATGAATATCAGGTTGAGCATCGAGTTTTGCGGAATCGGATTGATACGCTGACGGCTCGGAATGTGAAGCTAAATATTGAGCTTATTTTGAATGATTGTAACCAATATAAAATTCATGAAAAAATTAATTCTATACCTCGTGATAGCTTGTTGTTTTACGCTGACAGCATTTTGTCAAAGCCCATCAATCGAGAAACTGGAACCAAAAAAGGTAAAAATGGAGGTTTCGGAAGTGCAATTAAGAAATTGCTTGGAATACAGAGACCTGTATCTGGACCTAAGGGTGAAAGTTGTGGTGGCGACTGTGGGTAGGCAGACAGCTGATAGCTTGGTGAATGTGAAACAGCAGGCTTTGGTTGTGGCCGATACGAAATTCAAATTAGCCAGGAGCGAACTTTGGATTTGGCGTGGTACTGCTGCACTGGCGATGGTTTTGTTATTTTTTAAATAGATTTTATCGGATGTTACCAAAAAGCTACAAGGATTTAAGCGAAAAGCAGATTGTGAAGATATTGCCGGTGGTGATACAGATGCACGCACACAAGGATAATTTTGCCTACATAAGAAACTGTTGTAGGAAAATTATGGTGATTCTTGGCTTTGGTAATTCTGATTTTTTTGTTGCACTCAAGAAGTTATCTTGGATATGGACGAGTAAGATTGCACACAAGCCTTTTCGGAGCTTTCGTGTTGGTCTTACTCGTTATTATTTACCAGAAGAAAATTTTGAGAATACGAATGGTATTGAGTTGGCGATGGCAAACATTTATTATTTGAGGTTTGCGACGACTCAGGATACTGCGGCATTTAATGAGCTGATTGCGATTTTTTGCCGACCACGAAAATGGAACTGGTGGTGGTATAGACTGACTGGAAATTATAGTGGTGATGATAGGATTGCGTACAGCTCTATGAAAACGGCTAAGGTTGCGAAGGTTTTTAGGAAGAAGCTGCCAATTGGGTATTCGTTTGCGATGCTTCAGTATTTTGAGTCGATGAATAAGCAATTTATGGGCTTCTATAAGGAAGTTTTTGAGAAGGATGAATCTACGAAGCAGCTGTTTGCCAATGGCGAAGGCTGGATAGCGACATTGGAAGATGTGGCAAAAGATGGTGTGCATGGGGAGTTTGAGAAGGTTTGTGAGCTGAATGCCCACACGATTTGGATGTATTTGAAACATAATAAAATTAAGACTGACGAGCAGATTCGTCAGCTTGAGAGAAACAGAGACTAAGATGCTGCAGTCAGGAGATTTAGAAAATTATTTAGATTATTTTGAGGGTTGGGCGGATAATGACCCAGATGTGAAATTTTACCTGTATGGTGGGGTTGAATTTGGGATTGCTCATGCTACTGGAAATAAGAATTTCGGGTATCCGTTTGTTTGGCTGGAGCAGCCAACGATTGAGACCGAAGATAATGAGGCTGGACAGTATATTGAGCGATATATTACGGCTATTTGCTTTATTACGAAGGCAAAGCAGGATGATTTGGAGGCTCAGAAATTGGCTACGATTGAGATGTATAGGCTTGCTTGTAAGTTACAAAAGAAGCTATTGAAAGATAATAAGACTGGCAATTTTATTGATTTGTCGGTGAAAATGAGAAAAAATGAGGTGGACAAAGGTTGGGCGAAAAACCATTGTGGTTGGAAGCTTGAGTTTGAAGTTTGCCTGAATGGAAACCCTAATTTGGTATAATTATGCCTGAATTAATTGCACCTCCGGTTGTTTCGGAAGAAGCTACGCCAATAAAAGTTGATTTGGCGAATAACAAGATTGTTGTGAATATTCCGGCATACGACCCGGTGGCAGTTCCTGATAGAACTGGACTGGAG
This sequence comes from Emticicia sp. W12TSBA100-4, assembly GCF_040253585.1. NCBI lineage: Bacteria > Pseudomonadati > Bacteroidota > Cytophagia > Cytophagales > Leadbetterellaceae > Emticicia > Emticicia sp. W12TSBA100-4. The sequence goes on along the minus strand of NZ_JBELAU010000005.1, from coordinate 377,087 downwards.
TACTTTTTGGAAGTTTGGGTGCCAGATACTTATCTATCAAATAATTATGTGCTATTGGATACGCTGGAAGGGCGTGAAGCACCAAAAAAAACTTATGGTGGGGCGGATATTTACCCTGGGGCTTTTTTTGAGATTGATTCGCTTTTGAGAGGCATGCTTGAGAGTACCGCTCCGGATTATAAGCAACAGGTGATTAGTGTTTGTGTTGGATTGATTACGCCCTATTTCTGTAAGGCCATTGTGAAAAATAATGGTGATATAGTGAGCAGTGCTACATATACGAGTAGATATGCGATGAAATCGGGTATTGCTGAGAGTGATTTTGAGGCTTACGGCTCGAATTTTTTTGATATGTATATTGGAGCTAACAAAAAGTTTTTGACTTATAAGCCAGATAATTTGATTGTGACGAAGAATCAGCCTGAGTATTTGTATTTTCTGACTAATTATACGAAGAATATCGGTGAGATTAGGTTGAAGTGCAAAAAGTTTGGGTTTGATGGAAATGTGTTGGAGTGGATGCCAAGAAAGCTTGAGAATACTTCGGCCATGCAGGTTTATTGTGTGCCGGTTGGCATGAGTGTGATTGGGATTGGTGATGATGTGAAAAAGTATAGTGTTTGGTTGGAGAATCAGGATGGTGATGTGATATCGGAGGTAAGGACTTATGTGGTGGAGCAGAAATATAGGCGATTTGAGAAGTATTTGTTATTTGAGAATAGCCTTGGGGTGTTTGATGTGTTGGTTGTTGGTGAGACTGAAACGAGTAAGAAAGTTACGAAGCAGAGCGGTGAAAAATTTACTGGATACGATTATTTGGCAAGTGCCAGCGAAACGGTAATTACTGAAAGATCGGCAGTTAAGGAACTGAAAGTTTCGTTTGGCTGGAGCAATAAGAGAGTTGCGAGTTATTTGACGGATTTTGTTTATAGTAGAGCGATTTTTCTGCAAACAGATAGAGGTTTTTTAGCTATGGAGTGCGTGACTGATACGCATTCGATATCGGACAAAAACGACTATTATGGGGTTTCGGTTAGCTTGAGGTATGGACAAAAAGAAACGAATTTTTCGGAATTGCCAGCGATTGGTAGTATTGTGGATAGACCGACTGGATGGCGGGCTTTGACAACTGCTTGTCAGCTTGATGAGCGGGGGCGAAGGAATGGTATGACGACAGTACTGACCTTGGAAAAGTATTATTTGGATAATAATACGCTGTTTTTGCCGAGAACGATTAAGCCAAATGTGGTTGGCAAAGAAGGGTATTTGCCACCGGCACCGACTGAATCGTGCGGGTTTGTGAGTACTCCTTTTTTATCGGCCGAGATTTCGAGAAAGGGTACTTTTGTGCGGCAGAATTGTGGTGATGCGTTGGTTGGGGGCTATGCTACGATTGTGATACCGGCGGGAGCTTGGGGCAGCACGATAAATCAGGCGGATGCTGATGCGAAGGCAGAAGCTGAGTGGCAGCAGCTTAATACTCAGGCGTATGCAAATGCTAATGGTACTTGCTCACCATTTCCGTGGGCGTATGTGGTGGCTGGGATTCCGGAGGGGAGATTTTGGGTTAGATTTCAAACAAGTAACCAACAGGCTACGAATAATAGTGGGTGGTCGTCGGGAGAAGTGCCTTATAGACCTGGCAATATGTGGTTTTGTAAGCCTGAATTGCAGCCTAACCAAACGGATGTTTATGCTCCTAACACTTGGGATGTGAGTTATCCAGTGCGGACGATTTGGACATTTTATGTGTATAACGACAATACGCCACGAACTTGGAGGTATTATTTGAATGGTGTGCTAAAGCAAACTGTGGCGATTACGGGTGTGAATACGACTATAAGTTTGACGGAGCTGCCTAAGAGTGGTGACCGTGTGTTTTTTTCGATTGAATAGCAGCTATGGAAGAAGAAGAAATACAAGCAGCTATAAAGGAGCTGACTCAGGAGCTGACGGCTGATGCTGTGATGTATTTTCGGAAAGCGATTGAAAAAGCCAACTTGGTTTTGACGGGAGATTTGATTGAAAGTATTGACTATACGGTACAGCAAGAAGTTGGAATGATGGGGGCGACGGCAGAGATATTCTTTCGGGAGTATGGGCGGTTTAAGGATATGAGACGGGTACAGTATCCGAATTATATGGACGTGGATGCGATATCGGAATGGGTTGAGAAGGTTGGAATTGAGAAGTTTGCTTGGGCAAATGGCTATGAAAATAAGAGCAGTGTGCCGACGGTGAAAAATGCGAAAGCCAGGATTGTGGCCAGTATTATTTTTGCGAGAAAGAAAGTGCCCGTGGTGGTGCAAAACTCGAAAAAACAATGGTATAACCGAACCAAAATGGCGTATTTTAATGTGATGGGTAGGCGGTTGAATTCGAGACTTGCTGAAATATTGCCGAAATACATGAAGGATATTATTGAAAATCAGGCTTGACGGCCTGATTTTTTTGTTTGATGGGGATTTAAAAGAAAATGTTTCTGTATATTTGATAAAACTAAGAAAATATTTCTTTTATGAAACCAATTTTTGTACTTGTGGCATTTTATGTCTTTGTGCTGTTATTGCTTGCTGGCACCAGCTATTTGGTGTTTATATTGAAAGTTACTCCAGAATGGTGGTTTTTTCCTGTCGCTTCATTAATTGTTTTTTGCAAACCTAAGATTGTAAATCATATAAACTTAAAATCTCCTGAATAATTTACCATAATTATGATAATTGCCCTAATTGTAATTCTGCTTTGTATCATGCTCGACGTGATGGTTTATGTTATTGGCTCGCTTGTTAGCCTGATTTTGAAAAAACATAAGTATTATCTGGAGCAAATTAAAGATGAAAGAAAGTTTCATAAGGCGGAATTGGCTTTACTGAGAAATGCTATGACTAATGATTTTTTGATGAAAGCTGAGTTGCTGGAAATGAACAAAGACCCGAAAATTGCGATTCCGCTTAGTAAAGTTGATGTTGTGAAGATTCCGATTGAGAATCCGTTAGTTATGAGGGCTTATTTTAGAGATTTACGGCCTGATTCTGTGAGCTTTTATGAGAGAACTTTGAGAGGAGAAACATTGGAAGGTAGCTTACAGGTTTCGCCTACTGTTCTTCGTCAGCCAAAATCAAAAGAACATTTTTATTCGGCTGTTGCTGATAAGGTAGCTGAATTTCTGATTAAGCATAGGTTGATTGAATGGGCAATTGATGAGCGTAATATGGTAATTAATTTTAGAATTAATGTTTTGGAATGATACCAATAAACCGATAGATAGAAAATAGCCTTCGTTGAAAATCGTGAGGTGTTTCGGCAAGTACAGTAGAGAGAATTGCCAAATTTGCTTAGGTTGGTCAGCTTGTGAGTCTGAGAATGTGGCTCTACCCGATTTGAAGGCGAACGATGACGACCGCCCGAGCTTTATGGCTCGGGCATTTATTGCCAAATTTTATTCTGTTCTGGAATTGTGGCTATACCAGGTTTTCCAAATTATATTTTGTTATGAACGAGACACAAGACCGACTACTCACTAAAATTGAAGAAGCAGCTAAGAAATTGGCTGAGTGTACTCAAGGAACTGATGCGATGAGAGATTTATCGAAGGCTTTTCGGCAGTTTGGAATTATTGGTGGTCGGGCATCGGGGAAAGCTTTTTCGATGCTTGATTATTTTATGAAATCATATCAGCCAAAACGGAAAATGCCTCGTAAGCAAAAGAAGGCATATATTAAGGAGCATGGTAGAGCTGCTTATTATAATTGGCAACGACCTAAGTTTAAACGGCCATCATTAAGCCCTTGGGCTATGCCTGTTTTTGAGCCACTACAGTTTACTTTCCCAGAGCCTCAGTTGCGAGAAAGAAATTTGTTGCTTTTGATGGATTTGTGGCCTGAAGAATATGGATTTGAGGCTGTAACAAATCGTATTTGGCAAGGCTATAAGCCTGTGGTTTATGTTAATCCTAATTCTTTACTATGAAAAACTTCAATTTTCTACTTTGGTGTGCCTTTGAGCTAAAAACTGTCAAACTATTTTAGTTGTATACGCTAATTATCTAATTACTTTTTCATCAAATAGCCTTTAGAATCAATATATTTCTCAATTAAGATTAGAATTTCATACATTAAATTTTCAACTAAAAGAGAAAACTCATCAATATCTTCCCTCTTTACTTTAATTGAATTTTCTCCATGGGCAATTTTGTTTCTAAATAATAACAATCTATCTAAAGGTTTTTCATATTTATTATCCATTGATTGAATGCAAAATCTTTCTAATACTCTGTTTGTTACTTTGAAATTTACATTTGATTCTGTTGGGACACCTTGTTCTATCCTAAAAGGTTCTTTATAAAATTGTGTTAAAACACCAACTAATTTCATTTTTTTATCAAAATGTTTGCGTTCATTTCCCAAATTGCATCTGTTCTCAATTGCATGCGTTAATAGGTTAACGTTTACGGTACTATAATCTAACTCTAATTTGTTTATATAATTTGTCAACAATTCAAATGAGTTCTTTAAATATCCTTCCCAAAGAGCATAATACGCAGGAATTGAATAAATAATTATACTATTTTGATGGTTATTTTGTAGATTATACCTCAAAGGAATTGTTTTAAGTGTTGTTATTTCATTAACTCTCCATTTGATGTCTTCTTGAATTTCAGATATTATAATTTCCATAAATCAATCTTTTTCAAAAAGTTCATTTGCTACTACAAGTCTTTTCAGAATTCGAGTTTTACTATTGGAAGCAGAACCAGATGCTTTTTTAAATTCATCATCAGATTTCAATTTATTAATTTTTTCAATTAGATATGGAGTTGGAAGAAGTTCAAGTTTATCAATATTTTGAGCTATTCCAATAGTAATACCGTCATATAAGCTTGTTGATAAGACATTATTTGTCCCTCTAAATGCTTCTTTCCCAATAGGCTTAATTAAGTTTATAGTTCTATTAAAAATATTTTTAAAATCATCTATTTTTTCAGGCTGACTAACTATATTCTTCATGAAACTAGTCATGTGTTGTGATATGTTCTCCCTAATATTATCAGAATTTTTATAGAGTGAACAAAATCTTAAAACTAACTCATCAAGATATAGCTCCTCAATTTGTTTTTCTGTTGGTCCTATTAAATCTATAAATCCTTGATTATGAGCTTCTTCACTTAGGAATAAGTTAAATTTGTTTGAAATACCTCTAAAAATACAATTTCTAATTTCTTGGTCTGTTAAACTTGCACCACCTGTGTTTAATCTATTGAATAGTTCATATCTCATATCATATTTGCTATTCCACTTAACTATTTCAATTCTACAAACTGCTCTTTTGATATTTAACTGTAATTTCAATGGTAAATCCTTACACGCAAAATTTTCAAATTCGGGAATTAGTTCACCTTTTTCTAAAATCCAGTCGTTTTTGTCAGGTAAACTTTTTAATATTCCAAAAAAAGAAAATATTGTTGAAATTCTCTGTAAACCATCAACTAATTCCCACCTACCATGTTCGTCTTCAGCAACAAAAATTGGAGGAATTGGAATACCTAATAATAGGGATTCAATAAATCTTGTTTGTTGATAAATGCTCCATCTAAATAGTCTTTGAAATTCTGGGTCGATAATTATTTCGTTTCTATCATACATACTCATTATCTCACCAAAAGACATATCAAGTCTATCTGTACTTAAACTGTTTCTAGTATATTCTAATTTGTTTAATAAACTTTCTTGACTATTCATGTATGTGTTTTATTGAAATTTATACTGCTCCTTTGCATTGTTCACTTCCAACGACCATTATGGTGTGATGCTGGGGTTTGATTTTTGTGTTAAATTTTATAATATCAAGTGTTTCCGCCATATTTAGCGTTGGAATTTCGGATTGTTGAGTACCACGATTTCTGAGTGTCACCAAGATAGAAAAGTGCTAAGGACAAAAAGATGCGTAGAATTTGCTCATTCATCCTGTCGGTGACCAAATCTGCAAACTAATGTCTGAAAAAAGAAATAGAAATGCAAGTAAATTTATTTGTCGGAACGAAGTTGATTGAATACCACGCATTGGAAATGTCGGCAAAAACTTGGCACATAATTCGCTAATTATAACAGTTTGATAGTTAGGTGTTAAATATTGTTATCATAAATCAACTAAAGAATGGTTTAATTTAACCGTTTACTAACATTTTCTCTTAATTTTAGTTAAATATTTTGCATAGTAGTTAAATTGTGCCTTAATTGCAAAGGCAAATATTAGGATTATTAATCTAATGAACAGAACGCCAAAAAAAATTACACCCGATAGAATCAAAGATTCTATATTGCTTTTAAATTATACTTCTAATATACCATATCAAATCTTATTGGGGAAATTCTATGATATTTTAACAAAGAAAAGTAATTACATATTACCTTTAACACCCCCTAATCCGCAGAATCCAGTAATTGAGTTTACAGAACAACCATCTGGTAACGGAGTTACATTAGGTTTTGGTTCAGAAGAATGGGTACTTTTTAACAATGTCATTAAAATACAACTAAGACCATATACAATTATTTTCAACTGCCTTGATTCATATCCTTCTTGGGATATTTATATGCCAGAAGTTAAAAAAGTATTAGAGCTATTTTCTGAATTAGGTCATATTATTAGATATAACAGTATTCAATTAAGATATATTAGTCATTTTCAGAATATTGATTTAACTGACATCGTAAGAGTTGATTTAACAAATCATTTCGACTTTCAAGATATTAGTTCAAATTACAGAAAAGTTTTACATTCTGAGGTGTATAACATTATCATTAATATTGCCAATAAGTTATCTAATGCCCAAAATCCAAATAGCAATGAATTTCTATCTGTAATAGACATTGCTGTTACAAATGACAAGATAAGAACAAATAATTTATATTTCCTTTATGAATTAATTGATAATGCACATACCTTAGAAAAGAAAACTTATTTTAAGACATTGACTCAAGCGTACATAGATAGTCTCAATCCTATTTATTAAAATCTATATACACAAATGATAGCAGCAGACATTCCTCAAACTTTTGATAATCTCGAAAGAGATTATTTTCGCAATACCATTAGTATTGCAAAGGTTTCCTGTGCAAGTAAAGAAGAGGTTTGGAAAGATAATAGTATTTTAAACTCTAAATATCCTGTCCAAATCAAAAATAATGACATCTTTGAAGAAGAGATTATCCATTATTTAAATGAAAGTAAGATTCATAATAAAGCTATTTCTTTAAGAAAGAAATTCGATTCATTATATAGCCTTAAAAGTAATTTTTTAAAGGGAATTGATTACGAAACTATTGAATTTTGTGTGTTAGCTGTAATTTCAAATATTGTTGAATGCGACCCACATGGAGTTAGTATTGAAATAACAGAAGATAAGAGTATTTTATTTACTGCAAAATGCACAGATTTTAATTTATACATTGATTTATTTTTTGAAAACGAAATAGATGATTACGCAGAAACAGTCATCAACATATACAAAGACAAGAAAAATATATATTCATTTGGTGGTAACTTTTCGGATACTATTAAAGACTTTAAGCAAAATTTTATTCAAAAAGGACAGCAAGCATAATGAATATCCTCAGATATTGTTACCAAAAAGAAGTTTCAAGAAAATAACATCATTAAGTAATTATTATTTAGTTCGTCATACAAAAACTTCGGATTATCTTGATACAGAAACAGGTCATTTAAAAAGCGAAGAAGTTCCGAGTGGACACATGCAAGATTTGTCCACTAACTTACTTGGGACTTTCAAAATAAAAGACTTGCAAATAGAATTTAAAAAAGAATGTGAAGATTTTTCTTACTTTATAGATTACTGGGTTGAGAATACCGATGTAAAGATGCCTGTTTTTGAGAAAGATTTTAGTTACAAAACTGATAGGAGCTATTTTTTTCTTAAAATTAGTGATTTAGATGGTCATGTAGTACCATATAAAAAGAGCAATGATAATTTTCAAGCCTTTTGTAAAGTTCTTCATACACCCACAAACTCAAACTTTTGGCATTGTTCCGTAAGATGGTTCGATGAAAACGGAATAGACATTTCCAAGCAAAGTGGACAATTCAAAAATCGTTTGTTCTCGCAAACACGCTCCACCATTTCAGAATTTATTAAGCAAGATATTCCAGAACACAAAGAAATTAGCAAAGAATTGTATATGTAGTTTTCTTTTTCCAACCAGTAGTTTGACGAAATTCAAGGGAGTGCGTGCTAACAACGTGAGCCGCTCCCGCAGACATTTCGGCTAACGAAAGTTGGAACCCCAGATATTTGAACGCCCTCCAAATATGACGTTGGAGGGCGTTTTGTGTATAAACTTCTGTCCTGTGAGACTTAAAAGGTACGGTGCAAATTCGCATCGTACCTTTTTTTGTAAAATCCACATGGCAGGTCTTAACGATGTAGCCCGATTACGGCTCGAAATTTTGGGCGATGAAGCCGAAAAATCTATTGTTTCTCTCAAATCGGGGCTAAAAGATGTAAACTCCGAACTCAAATTGCTCGAACTCAACGGTCAAAAAGGCACCGATGAATGGCGAGAATGGAAAAAACTTCAGCGTGATGTGAATGTAGAAATCAAGGACCAAACGAGAAATTTGGACCTTGCGAATGCTTCATTGAACGAAATGAAAGCTTTGAAAACTTACCTTACTCGCCAGTTGGGGGACTTGAAAACGGGGAGTGATGAATGGATTGCGAAGCTCAAGGAAATTGCGGATGTAGAAGTTGCCATGGATGCGACTTCTAAAAATATGGACAAAATAAAGGGGCAGGCAAAGGAGCAAGAAGGTGTTTGGACATCTTTCAAAGGTGCTTTTGCGGGTGCTTTTGCAGCTGTGACGCTCGAAAATGCAATTGAAGAAGTTGTAGATTTTGGTGTAAAATCAGTCAAAGCCGCAGCCGAAGCCAGCGATGCGATGAGCGATATTGAGAAGGCTGCAAACATGACAACCGATGAAGTAAAGGAGTTATCGGATAGTATAGATGATATTGATACTCGAACAGCCAAAGAAGCTTTGCTTGATATTGCAAAAGTTGGTGGACAGCTTGGTGTGGCAAAAGACGAAGTTTTGGGGTTTGTGGAATCTGTTGATAAGGCGGTTGTTGCCTTGGGTGATGAGTTTAAGGGTGGAGCAGAGCAGGTAGGAAAGGAATTGGGTACACTTCAAAAGTTATTCAAGGAAACGAAGGATATGAAGGCTGGTGAAGCCATCAACGATATTGGTTCAGCCCTTAATGCATTAGGGTCATCAGGCTCGGCAACCGCTCCAGTGATTTCGGATTTTACCGCACGTATGGGACAACTCGGTGACCTAAGCCCACAGATTACTGAAACGATGGGCTTGGGTGCTGCATTTGAGGAGCTTGGACTTACTGCGGATATTGCTGCCAGTGGTACGAGTAATATTTTATTGACAGCTTCAAAAAGTGCTAAGGACTTTGCTAAGGAAATGGACCTAAGTACCAAGGAAGTGAAGCAGCTCATTAATACTAATCCTAATGAATTTTTATTACAACTTGCTCAACACTTCAAAGGGCTTTCTAACACTGAATTGGCAAGTAGGCTTGATTCGATTGGTATTAAGTCACAAGAAGCTACAAAGGTTATGTCTTTGCTCTCGAATCAAACTGATATCGTAAGGCAAAAGCAGGAATTTGCAGCAAAAGCAATGGCCGAAGGTACGAGTTTGACAGAAGAATTCAACAAAAAAAATCAGAATGCTGCTGCCGAATTGGCGAAGGTGGAAAAGGTTGTGACTCAGTTTTCTGTGGAACTGGGTACAGCTTTATTGCCGATAGTTTTGGCAGTTGTGAAAGGTTTGATGGGGCTTGGTGCGGCTTTGGTTGCTTTGCCGAAATTTATCATCGAGAACAAAGAACTTTTCATCGGTTTTGGTGTGGCTCTTGTGAGTTTGAATGCTGCCAATATTGCTGCTGCGGCTTCGGCTCTTGCTCATGCAGCTGCCGAAGAAGGTCGGTCGATTGCTACTAAGGCATCGGCAGCGGCTCAATGGTTGCTTAATGCGGCCATGAGTGCGAACCCGATCGGGTTGGTTGTAGCTGCTTTGGCGGCTTTGGTTGGTGGGCTTGTCTGGGCATATAATAAATTTGAGAGTGTTCGGACCACGGTTGGATTTTTGTGGGGAGCTTTCAAAGGTTTAGTTTCGTTGATTTGGGATGTAAGTAAGGCAGTTTTGGACCTTGATTTCTCAACGGTTTGGAACAAAATCAAGAATGGTTTTTCGGATGTTGGCAAATCTGCGATGCAAGGCTATAACGATGCTCTCAAATCTGGACATAAGGAGGCTGAAACTCAGACGAAAAAGCATACCGATAATGTAACCAAGACTACTCAGCAAAGCACCGACCAGCAAAAACAGATGGCGGATTCGCTTACTAAAGAGCAGATAAAACAGGCAAAAAAGAGTGCTGACGAGCGGGCAAAGGCAAATTCTGAGCTCACTACTAAGATAGAAGATATGCAGATAGCTGCTATCAAAAACGAAACTGATAGGCAAGTTGCAGCAGAAAATGCCAGGTATAGACGTGAGGTTGCGGGTATAGAAAAATCTAAGGCAAATAACGCTTTGAAGCAGCAATATTTTGAAACTGCAGAAAAAAACCATCAAGCCAAACTTGATAAAATTAAGGAAGATGCTGATGAAAAAGAGCGTAAACGCCAGGAAGAATATCAGAAGTTTTTGGAGGAGCTGGACACTGATGAACGCACTCGTGAGACCAGGAGTTTGCAGGCGAAATATAATGCGAAGTTTGAGCAGCTCAAGAAGCTGACCACCGACCAAACGAAATTTGCCGAAGGCTTGAAAGTGATTGATTTGTGGTATGATGCTGAGCTGAAAAAGATTCAGGATACGGCAAAGGAGCGTGAGAAAAAGAACAGTGAGGATATAGAAAAGATGCTTACTGAGTCGAAAAAACGCACCATTGAAGATGCTTTGAAGCAAGAAAATCTTGGTAATACTGCTCGATTGATTTTGCAAAGGGAATTGCTTCGCATCGAGTATGAAGAAGAAGTGGCAAATCTTAGAAAGATTGCTACTGAAAAGCTCAGCAATACAAATCTGACTGCTGCACAGATTAAGCAAATAAAAGAATGGGAAATTGCGGAGAAAAAGCGACTTGATGAGAAGTACTCGGCGGATTCTAAGGCGATTGACAAAGATTTAGAGCAAAGTAAGCTCGGAGTTTTTGGCAATTTGAAAGCTGCTTGGAAATCGCTGATGGATGCGAATACCGAAGAAGCAAAAGCAAATGCCCAAGCCGCCAGTGCGGCCATTGCGGATTTTGCCTCGAATGCCTCGAATGCTATTAAGGCTATGCTTGAAGGGAATTACCAAGCTTTTAGTACGAGCATGGTGAATATGTTTGCGGGGACTGACGAGAAAATGAAAAAATCGGCGGCTGAGTTCAATGCTGTAGCTGTAGCAGTTATGCAGATTTTTGATTCAATGGTTGAAGCCGTTGGCAATTATTACAAAACTCAGAGTTTGGAAGCCGAAGTGGCTTTCAAGAAGGAAGAAAAGCGTATAAATGATAATAAGAAAAATCAGCTTGCGGCTTGGAAAGAGAAATATGACCAGGGTTTGATTTCTAAGGCAGAATATGAAAGTGGTGTTAGTGCAATTGAAGCTTCTGCGAATGAAGAATTGAGAAAAAAGAAACTTGAGCTTTGGTATCAGCAGAAAAAAGCTTCGATAAAAATGGCAAGATTGGAGGCTGGAGCTGCCTTTGTGAAAACCATGGGAACGATGGGTATTTTGGGTTTGCCTTCTGCTTATTTAGCTCAGAGGTATGCCGACGCAAAAATTGAATTGATGGAAGCCGAAGAACCACCCGCTGAATTGGCTGGTTCGGCTGCCCCTTCTTCTCCGCCTCAGGTGAATCAGGAGCCGGTGAATAATAGTGGTGGTGATGGTGGACCTCAGTTTGAAAAAGGTACGATTATCAAAAATGCGGGTGTGCCTGAGGGGTCGTCGCACGCTGATGGTGGAATTGGTCTTTGGGATAAACGCACTGGTGAATACCTGGGCGAAATGGAGGGCAAAGAACCGATTATGATTTTGAGCAAATTGACGTATGCTAATAATAAGGATGTGATTGATCAGCTGATGCACAGCTCGCTGCACAAAAACGGTGCAAGGATATTTAAGTCGGGTGGGGTGTTTGGCGAAGGTGGTTCGTACATCAATTATTTAGAGCCTTTTAGTTTGCGTGGATACTACGCAAATGGTAATGGCGACCCGAACTATAATTTTGGCTCAGGCATGGACGAAAGTAGGGCGGTGACGGCTCGGAGCTTTCAGCTATTTGAAGAAATGAAAGAAAATCAGGCAAATACTGCGATGGCAATTACGCAACTAATAGAGCTGATTGCGAGCACAACCAACCCGATTTTGAGCAGTATTAAGGAAAAACCTACGGGGGTTTCATTACATGAAATTCAGGATGCAGTTGCCGCAGCTTTTGATGCAGAAGAAAAATCTAACCTCTAATTATTATGTTCAATCTAACAATCGACGGTAAGACTGCAGTAATTAGCCAGGGAAAAAATTACTTACTGCAAAGGTATAATCCCATGCTTGATTTTGATAGCGTGCGTGGGGCAAAAATGCTTGATTTTGTACTGCCATGGTGCGATGCGAATAATAAGATTTTCAGTAATTATGGGCATCCGCAAGTAAGGTATAATTTCAAAAAATATTACGCTGAGCTGAGTTTTGCGGGGCGAGTTATCGAGAGAGGATTTGTTCAGCTCAAGAGTGTTTCGAGCTCAGGTTTTGTGGTATTCTATACTCAAAATTTGGGTGAGATTTTTGGCGATTATCAGAAAACGACTCTTAATATGCTGCCTTTTGGGAGCGAAGCAATACCAGGTGTTTTGAATGCCAATCCTGACCCGATGACGGCCAAATTTTGTTTTCCGACGATTGAAAATCCTGCATTTTATGGCACAAATGGTGGCTCTATTAGCTATTTGGGTTTTGTGAATAACTACGTTGATGGTGCCTATACGGCTGGCCCGAAAGTGCCGATGATGTTTTTGAGGTATGTTTTGAAGCGAATTGGTGAGATTTGCGACATAAAAATAAAGGGCAGTTTCTTTTCGGATTTGCGAGTTCAAAGGTTGATTTTGTATAATACTTTCTCGCTCGATGGAGCTACAAACATTAGTTATGCTAATCATTTGCCAGAAATTTCGATTCCTGATTTTTTGAAGGAGCTACGAAAGATGTTTAATCTTGCTTTGTTTTTTGATACAAACAAGCGAGAACTTTCGATTGAGTTTGTAGATGTAATGCTGGCTCAGGCGGTGGTAAGGGATTGGTCGAATAAGTTTCCGAGATTGACAAACAAAGCACCTGTGCTCGATAACAGAATTGAGCTTGAGTGTGAGTTGGACACTAATGATGCTTCTTTGAAGCCAGTTCCGACATTTTTTGAGAAGTACAGCTCGGCGATTGGTAGTGAAGGTGAGCAGCTGTTTCCGATTAAGACTAAGTTTTCGAGCTTGCTGATGAACGGAGCGGTGCCTAAAACTGAACAGGTTGGGATTTCTCCGCAGTTTAATCAAGGAAATAATAAGTTTGCTCCAAGGCTTTTGTTTTTTGAAGGCTTGGTTTCGGGAAGCCCGAAAGCGAGTAATACATACGGGGGTGTGAGCTTGAGCATGGCAAGTTTGGCGGCGAATTTCTATGCCAGATATGAGAGATTTAGGAGAAATACGCACTCGACGACCACTCCAGCGACGCTATCGGCTTATGATATTTCGGTTATAGATAGCCACAGAAAAGGCTTTGATGCGGCTTTTGCGATTCATGCTCAGGGGAATAATTATTTGATCGGGAATCAACAGATTCAGCTACCGAATAATAAAGTAATTTTGGATTTGTGGAAAATGTAAAATTGGTTGTGTAAATTGCCAGCTAACTAAAACTAAACACAATATGCAAAAGTTACTTTCTACGCTGCTGGTTATTTCTTTTTTAATTGGATGTAAAGGGGAACAAGGAGAAGTTGGACCGGAAGGTTCACAAGGTCCAAGAGGTGCTATTGGGCCGGCAGGACCAATAGGTCCTGCTGGTCCTGTCGGTCCTGCTGGTCCTGCCGGTCCTGCTGGTCCCGCCGGTCCCGCCGGTGTGAATGGAAAAGATGGCAGAAATGGAGTTGATGCACTTGGTGCTACTTACGAGGATTTTACGGAAGATATTAGTGTTATCGGAATTTATTCACCTAAAAGCAGAATAGCTCCTGATGAATTTGTATTTTTATTTATCAATAGTAATGGAATAATTTCACCATTACCATTTCGAGGATATTCATATACGACCGATAAAAAAGATTTCGTAAAGCTTGATTGTAGTTACAATTATTTATCATCTACACTGTATATTGAGAATGAGACTGTTGTTCCGCCGGGAGCTACGTTTTCATTCCGATTAGTGAAGGTAAAAGGAATAAAAGCTGGAAGGATAAGAAAGGATGTGTCTTGGGAAGAACTTAAATCACTTTGTAATTTGTAAGAAAAAGGGGCAATGATGCCCCTTTTTTATGCCGCTTTCAATTTTTCAATGAAATGTTTATATTCTTGATGCACAATATTAGTTTGTGTATCGGAGGCTTTAAACATTTCGTGGATAATTTTGCCACCTTGAACAGTACTGTAATTGTTTAGCTGCCTTTCGTGCTTGTGACCCATCATAAATTTTATGAGTTTACGATCAAGCATGAATTCGTTTTCGAGCATTGAAGCGAAGGTTTCACGAAAAACTGAGGATGAAAGTGAAAAACCAACTGTTTTTTCGTGTATTTTGGCAAAGTCTCCTAAGTGTTTCAAGCCCTTGTTTAGGTCTGAAATGTGGTATTTTGGGAGCTTGCTGATGCCTCCATACTTTTCGATGATTTTTGCAGCCTGCGGAAAAAGTGGTGGTAGGGCATAGATATCGGATTTGTCTCGTTGTACTTTCCAACATAGCCCATCAAGCGAGTCTTCGGTTAAAGCCATATAATCTACATAACTGAAACCAGTGTACATTAGGAAAATTGCAACATCTTTGATACGCTCGACTGAGGGAGCATCGCAGTTCTCAATTATAAGCCTTTCTTTTCTTCGTAAATAATTTGGTGGCTTTGGGGTGCTATACTCCAGCTGCAGTTTTGCGACTGGCATTGTGGGTAGATACTCACGGTTGACGGCAAAGTCAAGCACGGTTTTCATACATGTTGCGTGTTTGTTTCGGTGGTCTTGACCATAGAGCTGATTATTTTGTTCGTCAGTTTGGAGGTCCATCCAGTCGATCAGCTCTTCGATGTGTTTGTATTTTACTTCGGTGACGAGCAGTTTTGAGTACCTTTTTGCTTTGAAAAAGGTTTCGATGTTTTTTCTGCGGATTTGATAGTTTTTGAATGTGCCTTTGTCCCACCTGCGTTTTTTGTTGTAGGTAACAAGCATTTCGTCGAGCACTTCGAGGAATCTTGGTATAATCTTGCGTTTGACACCTCGGTTTTCGTGGTCGTACATTTCTCTGAGCTGATAATAAGAGGGGTTGTCGTTGCTGAGAATTTGCAGGGATGCAAAGATTTCTTTGTACGCCTGACGGATTTGCATCAACTTTTTGTTGATGTGTTCGGCCTCGAAATAGGTGTTGATGACGAATTGAGGCTGACCGTCGTCGCTGATGGGAGGTGCTTCGAGCTGGTTTGGTTTGTAGGCCCACCAAAATTTGTGAGGGATTTTGATACTTGTTGAGATTGAGGTATCTCGTTTTTGTCCTTCGATTTCGAGCTGATACTTGATTGTGAGGGCTTTGTCTGGATTTTGATTTGACTCGGCGTTGAGCAGAAAGAAATGCACATTTAGCATTTTTTTGTGTTTCATTTTTGTTGTATGTGTTTGGTGAGCCAAGTCCATTACAACATGTGAGCAAGAAGCCAAAAATGTGAGCAACTTTCGGATTTATTTATTAATCGGTACTATTGTGAAAAAATTGCTCAAAAACATAAAAAGCAGGCCGTTGAGCCTGCTTTTCCTACTAAATGACTTAGAATAAGATTTTTATTTGTGATTCCAATAGGATTCGAACCTATGACCCACAGATTAGAAATCTGTTGCTCTATCCAGCTGAGCTATGGAACCGTAATCATGGTGCAAAGATAGTGTTTTAGATTTTAAAAGTCAAATATCATCTGGAAAAAACATCAAGAAAAAATGAAAAATGCTGATTAGAAGCTAAAATGCTTTGAAACTTTAATATTTAAGCTGAACTTTGGATATAAAATCAGCAATCAGATACTTATCAGCATTCAATGTTATTCAATTCGCTACAATTTATTTTTTTCTTCATAGTTGTTACTTTGGCTTATTTTAGTCTGCCACATCGTGGACGAATCTGGCTTTTACTTTTAGCGAGTTGTTATTTTTATGCGGTTTTTCAACCAATTTACATTCTTATTCTATTTGTCACGATTGTAGTTGATTATTATGCAGGAATTTGGATTGAAAATGCCGAAGGTAGCCGAAGAAAATGGCTTTTGGTGCTAAGTTTAATCTCAAATATCGGTTTTTTGGCTTATTTTAAATATTATAATTTCTTCATCGAAAATATCAACAATGTTTTCTTTCATTTAGGGTCATCAACCCAACTTGAATTATTGAAGATATTATTGCCAATTGGGCTGTCATTTCATACATTTCAAGCCATGAGTTATACGATTGAGGTCTATCGTGGCAATGAAAAAGCTGAAAAAGATTTTGCGATCTATGCCCTTTATGTCATGTTTTACCCGCAATTAGTTGCAGGCCCAATCGAACGGCCGCAAAATGTACTTTGGCAGTTTCATAAGAAATTTGAGTATGATTTTGAAAACTTGAAGGCTGGTTTGATGCGAATGGCTTGGGGAATGTTCAAAAAAGTAGTCATTGCTGACCGCCTTGCGATGGTCGTTGATTATTCATACGATAACCCCTATGACCACAATGGACTTACGCTTTTGGTGGCCACAATTTTCTTTACATTTCAGATTTATTGCGATTTTTCAGGATATTCAGATATTGCCATTGGTGCGGCTCGTGTGATGGGCTTTAGGCTAATGGAAAACTTTGAAGCCCCGTATTTTGCCAAATCAATCAATGAATTTTGGCGTCGTTGGCATATTTCGCTGTCGGGTTGGTTCAGAGATTATTTGTATATTCCGCTCGGTGGAAATCGGGTAGGAGAGTTTCGCAAATACTTTAATCTTTTCTTTGTATTTATGATGAGTGGTTTGTGGCATGGTGCTGCTTGGACATACATTGTTTGGGGAGCATTACACGGAATTTATTTAGTTTTGGCACAAATTCGCAAGAAATATACTCCTTTCAACGCTGAAAAATATTTCTCAAAAAACATTATCAGTACCTTCAATTTAGCTTTTACTTTTTTATTAGTGATGCTGACTTGGGTATTTTTCCGTGCAAAAGGTATGAGTAATGCAAAGATAATTTTATCAAAGATTCTACATATCAATACTTACAGCTCAGTTGCAACGCCGTTTGGTGTCAACGAAATGGCATTTTGTTGGTTTTTGATTGCGGTTTTGCTCTTAAAAGATAAATTTATGATGCAAATACGCACTCAAAACACTCCTCAGTTTTACTTGAAATTTACAGTTTTATTAGTGCTTTGCTACTTTTTGGGTGTATTTACCTCAAATCAGTTTATTTATTTTCAGTTTTAATCTGTGGCAAGAATCGCAGTTTTCAATTCGATTTTTATAATGAAAAAGATATTTCGTTTAGGAGCATTAATAGTATTTTCGCTACTTTGGTACTTAGGGTTTTCGGGTTCTGTGGCTAAGTGGCTGCATGAAAACGGAATTACTCAAGATGATTACCGCTATGGTGATTTATACCGTATGTCGAATTTGGCACAGTTTAAAGCACCGTTGGAGCAATGCTCTGTTCCACAAAAAACGCAATCTGGAAATACTTCGCTGATAATTATGGGTGATAGTTTTACAGAAAAAGAACGCATCGAAAAGAATCATTTTAAAGGCTTAGACAACTACAATAGATATTTTATTACTGATACAGTTAATGTAAAATTGGATACTTCAAAACGAAATATTTTAATTATTGAAACTGTTGAACGCCATTTCCGAGAACGATTTGCAAAACCTTTTACTAATCTACAAGTATCTGTAAATCAACCTATTTTGAAAAAAAACAAAGAAGAAACTCTGAAAGAAAAGGTTTTAAATTATGAGGTGCCATATAATACCGAACGCCACGAATCAATACTTTTTTCATCAGATTTTTTCTTGACCTTTAAAGAATGGAAGGCTTGGCTAAACTGGAAATTATTTAACCGACTTGATGAAAAAGTGATGCTTTCAAAAGATGAAAAATACCTTTTATATAAAGTAGATGCCCAGCCTTCGGGGATCAATTCGTGTTTTGATGAAATTTCTGAGGAAGAAATAAAGTTGATGGTTCAGAACGTGAATGAAACTTATCAATTCTACAAAAAAACAGGTTTTGATGAAGTTTATCTATCTATTATTCCAAATAAAACTTCGATTCTCGGGACGGATTTAGGAGAATATAATCACTTAATTGAAAGAATACATCAACATTCAGATTTAAAAACTCCTTTTCTTGATATTTATACACCTTATCATAAATCAAAGAAAGTTCTTTACGAAAAAGGTGATTCGCATTGGAATTGTGAAGGAAAACAAATGTGGTTGGATTTGGTCAATGCCAAATTGTAGTTTTGTTTTGTAGAAATTTGGTAGAGACGTTGCATGCAACGTCTCCGTATAAAAGAAAAATTATTTCACAAAATCCAATATTTCCGAAATAACAAACGCTTGTTCTTCAGTAGTCAATGTTGGGTATATTGGAATACTCAAACAATGCTCATAATACTTCTCAGCATTCGGAAAATCTCCCGTTTTACTTCCCAAACCTTTATAATAAGGCATCAAATGAACAGGAATATAATGCACCTGAGCAAAAATTTGTTTTGTGCGTAAGTAATCGTACAAACCTTTGCGGTCTTCAATCTGAATCACATAAAGGTGATACGCATGACTCACATTATTAGGCGGAATAATAGTTTTTACACTCGTTCCAGCAAAGGCTTCATCGTATCTTTTGGCAATTGCTTGGCGTTTTTCAAGACCTTCTTCAGCTCTCTTTAGCTGCGAAATTCCCAAATTACACAGAACATCAGGCATACGATAATTATAACCCAACTCTTGCAATTCCATGTACCAACCACCGTGATTTTCAATCAAAGCAGAGTCGCCTTGATAAACCATTCCGTGTGAACGATATTGCTTAAGCTTTTTATATAGTTCTTCGTCATTGGTTGTCACCATTCCGCCTTCTCCAGTTGCAATGTGCTTCACAGGATGAAATGAAAAAATGGCTAAATCGGCCAAAGAACTATCTCCACATCGATGATTTTTGCCCGAATTATCAATAAAACTTCCGCCTGGAGCATGACAAGCGTCTTCTAAAATCCATAGATCATATTCATTGGCCAGTTTTCTAAATGCCTCTAAATCAACGGGATAGCCAGCAAAGTCAACAGGAATGATTCCTTCAAAAGTGCCTTTCGGATGTTGTTCGAGTATGTTTCTTACCTTGTCAATATCCAATAAAACTGTATCGGGATTAATATCAGCAAAGACAACTTCACCGCCACAATAACGCACACAGTTAGCAGAGGCTGAGAAAGTTATAGGTGTAGTTATAACTTTCGATGAAGCATTTACACCCAAAGCCATGCAGGAAATATGTAGGGCTGCTGTGCCATTTGCTACCGCAACGGCATATTTACAGCCGATATATTGGGCAAAAGCTGCCTCAAACTCAGCAACTTTTGGGCCTGATGTCAAAAATGGAGATTTGAGCGTTTCTATAACAGCGGCAATATCTTCATCGGTGATGTGTTGTTTTCCGTATGGAATCATTAATAAAGTGTTTTTTGCTGTAAAGTTACGAATTAAGTAGTCAATGGACAAAAAACGATTTGGCTTAGTTTTCGAGTGGGAAGTAAAATGCCTAAATAAGAATCGCCCGCTATATTTATCTTCATGAAAATATGGCGAGCGATTTCTAAGCTACTTGTCAACTACAAAAGTGTGCTTGGACAAACGTAAGCTGTTTTAGGAACATCGGTTTTTGAGATAGCAGCAAAGCCTCCACGAACGTCAACAAAATTATCCCAGCCTCTTTGCTTTAGAATTGAAGCGGCAATCATGCTTCGGTAGCCACCCGCACAGTGCAAAATAAATGGCTTCTCTTTTGGTATTTCGGCCAAATGTTCATTAATCGCATTGAGCGGAATATTGATGGCATCAATGATATGTTCGGAATCATATTCGCTTTTCTTTCTTACATCAATTACGAGTGGTTGTTCGTTTTTGTATCTTTCAACAAATTCATCTACCGAAATTCTATCAACAGTTTCAATATCTTTTCCTGCTGTTTCCCACGTTTCAAAGCCTCCTTTCAAGAAACCAATGGCGTGGTCGTAGCCCACACGAGCCAATCGAGTGATGGTTTCTTCTTCTTTTCCTTCGTCAGTCACAAGCAAAATTTCTTGCTTAATATCAGGAATTAATTCACCCACCCACATCGCAAAGTTGCTATCAAGACCGATATTAATGCTATTCGGAATAAATCCTGCCGCAAAATCATCGGTTTGGCGGCTATCCAAAATTAGTGCATCGGTTTCGTTGGCAACTACTTCAAACTCACTTGCTGAAAGTGCTTTTTCGCCTCTATCCAAAACCGTATCAATACTTTCATATCCTTTGATATTCATCAAAACATTTTTCGGAAAATAGGCTGGCGGATTGGTTAGGCCTGTCAAAACTTCTTTAATAAATTCCTCTTTGGTCATATTGGCACGTAAAGCATAGTTAAATCTTTTCTGATTGCCGAGTTTGTCAGTAGTTTCTTTGCTCATATTCTTACCACAAGCACTGCCCGCACCGTGATTTGGATAAACAATCAAATCATCAGACAAAGGCATAATTTTATTACGAAGAGAGTCGAAAAGATGGGCAGCCAGTTTTTCTTGTGTCAAATCGGCAATGACGTGCTGAGCCAAGTCTGGACGACCAACATCACCGATGAAAAGTGTGTCGCCAGTAATTAAGCCATGTTCTTTGCCATTTTCATCAATGAGCATATAAGTTGTACTTTCCATCGTATGTCCAGGTGTATGAATGGCTTTTACTTTACAAGCACCTACTTCAAAAATCTGATTATCTTCGGCAATTATAGCCTCGAAAGCTGGTTTGGCTGTTGGGCCATAAACAATCTTTGCTCCAGTTTTTTGTGCTAAATCAAGGTGACCGCTCACAAAATCGGCATGGAAGTGGGTTTCAAAAACAAATTTTATTTTTGCTCCATCTTTTTCGGCCTTATTGATGTAGGGTAGTACTTCACGAAGTGGGTCGAAAATAGCAGCTTCTCCGTTACTTTCAAGATAATAGGCCGCGTGTGCCAAACAACCCGTATAAATTTGTTCGATTTTCATTGTTTTAATATTTTTTGGATGATTGTTTTGAATGTTTAAATGATAATATTTTCATATAGATGGAGAAAATAAATTCATTTACGGGCAACGGTTAGAGCAAAGATTGTTCATCGTGATTCGAGTGTTTTGTTGAATTAATGAGTCAAAGTTTGCAGAATGTTACCACCAAAAAAATGATGAAAATCATGTTCGATGATTTATACTATAAATGCAGTAAAAAGTGAGAAAGAAAGAATAAAGTAGTTGTTAATGTTTTGAATATCAGTGTTTTATAAATAAGTAAGGAGCGTATTTTGTTTACACTCCTTTACAATAACATTATTTTGCCCCACGTTTTTCGGGGTCATAACTATTAAAAAAGTTAAGCCAAATTGTGCGTGAAAGTCGATAATAAACGGGCATTAAAATAGCAGTCAGCGAAACGTAAATTATCATAAGCGTAGTGCCGCTGATGTATTGGTCAAGTAAAATAAAATAAGCTACTACTGAAGTAACGAAAAGTGCAATGTTGAGCATATAACTCACATACATTGCTCCGTAGAAAAAGCCCATTTCCTTTTCATAACGAAGCCCACAGTGCGAGCAAGTTTCTTTAACTGCGGTCATTTTTTTATAAGGATTTTGGGTTTCAAAAACGTCACCCTCGTGGCATCTTGGACATTTCATCGCAAAAATGCTATATAATTTCGAACCTTTGCCAAACATATATTTAATGTGATTATTTACTATTAGAATTAAACTTCGGTGCAAATTTCGGTAGAATTATTTACTTTTTTGTAGGCTTTTCCATTTATTATGTAGTACTTTTTAGCTATTTTGGTATTTGTTTATCCGTAAAAAGTCCTAAATCTGATATTGGAAATGTACTATTTGCGAAATTTAACAAATAATGCTCTAAATAGAAGCACAAATGGAAATCCATGTTGAACTAAATCGAGCCAATCAATGGGTTTCATGC
This sequence comes from Emticicia sp. W12TSBA100-4, assembly GCF_040253585.1. NCBI lineage: Bacteria > Pseudomonadati > Bacteroidota > Cytophagia > Cytophagales > Leadbetterellaceae > Emticicia > Emticicia sp. W12TSBA100-4. The sequence goes on along the minus strand of NZ_JBELAU010000005.1, from coordinate 354,535 downwards.
CTACTGCACCACCCATGAGCCAACGAAGTTTGCCAACTATATGAGGTTCAGGAACGAATGGGGCTAAACCGAGAGTAAGGCTTACAACGAGCCATAATTTCCAATTATCGAGGGTTGGTTTCATATTTTTAGCGATTAATTAAGCGAAATTGTTCGGGCGTTGAACCCACTTCTTTTTTGAAGACTCTGATAAAATAAGAACAATCGTCATAGCCCAAATGATAAGCCATTTCACAAACCGAAATCGAAGAGTGCAACAAAAGACGTTTTGCTTCGAGTACTATTCTATCTCTAATAAGTTCACCCGCCGTTCGTCCAACGGTTTTTGTACAAATGGCATTTAGGTAATTTGCCGTAATATTGAGTTTATCAGCAAAATCTTTTACTGATTTGTATTCCTTAAAATGCTTTTCGATGAGCATCTCAAAATTTCTAATTTTTGATACATTAAGCTCGGTAGAATCGCCTTTATAAAATGGCTCGTAAACTCTAATCGAATGTATCAAAATCATTTTGAGTAATGATTTTATAAGCGTGTCTCGGTGCGGTTGATTAGCCTTAAATTCGTAAATAATTTCTTCAAAAAGATTTTCAATGCGTTGGCTATATTCTTCCGAAAATACAATCATCGGAGCATCATTAGTGCTATTATTGAAAAATGGTAATGCTTGTAGCGAAAGCCCTTTTTCGATGACTTCATAAAATTCTTTTTTGAAAAAAAGTGTATAGCCGATGGTATCAGGGCTTAAATTCCATTCATGTACTTGCCCATCGTTCATGAAAAATAGTTGATTCGGCTCAACGATAAACCGCTTAAAATCAATGTCATGAGTGCCGCTTCCTTGTTTGATATAAATCAGATTATAGAAGTCATGCCTGTGCGGAAAGTCAGCCGAAGAAAGTGTTTTTAAATGGTCTTCTAATCGACGAATATCAAGTTTCATCAAGATATTTTTATCGCACGCATTTAGCTGTTCGATGGTGATGATTGGAATCGACTTTTGCATGATTTCTCTGTAATTTTCGTTCAAAACTGTTGAATGTGCTGAGTAAAGGCAATAAAAAAAGAGGTTAGACTAATCATTTCTCTAACCTCAATCTTTTAATGCTATTGCTCAATGAGGCAGTTTGTTTTTGAATGCACCATAAAGCCATGTACCAGCTACGGCACTGGCGAAAGTTACAGTAATGGCTAAAAATCCACTACCGATTTGAGCAAATAATGGCCCAGGGCAAGCTCCCGTAATTGCCCAGCCAAGTCCAAAAATCAGTCCACCGTAGATTTGTCCTTTATTGAATGTTTTGTCAGGAATCGAAACCGTTTCTCCAGCTAAAGTCTTGATATTGAATCGTTTAATCAGTTGAACTGAAATCAGACCAACCACAACGGCTGTGCCGATTACGCCATACATGTGAAATGACTGCAGACGAAACATTTCTTGTATTCTGAACCAAGAAATAATTTCGGCTTTAACGAATACAATTCCGAACACAGTTCCAACAATCAAGTATTTGATATTGCTCGCAAGACTTTCTTTTTTTACTTGATTATTCGGTGCTTCACACACAAATTCTTCGATTACGGTATTATCTATATTTGCTTTTGTCATGATTAGAATAATTTAAAGATGTAAGGCATAATTAAGTGCGTCATGGCGAAACCTCCAACCATAAAGCTGATAGTTGCAATTAATGAAGGTAATTGCAAATTCGATAAGCCCATGATTGCGTGGCCAGACGTACAACCGCCAGCGTAACGAGTTCCGAAACCGACCATCAAACCGCCCACAACGAAGAAAATCAAGCCTTTTAGCGTGAAAATATTTTCTACGCCAAAAATATCATTGGGCATCATGGCCGAAAAATCAGTCACGCCCAATGCTTTTAAATCCTTTACGGTATTTTCATTAACAATAAATTCATTCGGATTTGATAAGAATTGATTGGCGATGATTCCACCTAAAAGTACACCTACTACAAAAAACAAATTCCAGATTTCTTTTTTCCAATCGTATTTGAAAAAAGGAATATCAGCAGGAAAACAAGCGGCACAAATATGGCGAAGCGATGAAGAGATTCCGAAAGTTTTATTGCCAATGAGCAGTAAAATCGGAACTGTTAGGCCAATCATCACACCTGCTACTGCCCAATGCCACGGTTGTTTGATGAGTTCTATCATATTTTTTTGAATTTTAACTTTATACTTTTGATGTTGATGAGACTATATTTTATCATTAGGGCATTATAGAAAGGTAAGGTATAAAATTGACCTTACCTTTTTTGTTTATTCAACCCTAAGCATTACTTATAATTATTAAACTTTCAGCTTTGATTGACAAATAAAGTTTGAGCGAGGCACATCTGTCTTTGCTATCGCAGCAAAACCTCCTGCTATATCTACGATATTATCATACCCTCGGGATTTCAAGATTGATGCTGCAATCATTGAGCGATACCCACCCGCACAATGAATATAATTTGTTTCATCTTTCGAGAAAGCTGCCATATTATTGCTTAAATATGCCAACGAAACGCATTCGGCTTCTTCTACGTGTTCGGCACGGTATTCGGTTTCTTTTCTTACGTCTTTTACCAAAAGTTTTCCTTCATTTTCGACGTATTTATTAGCAAAATCTTCAGCAGAAATTGATTCGATTGTATCAACTTCTTGTCCTGCTGCTTTCCATGCTTCAAAACCACCAGCTAAATATCCTACAATATTATCGTAGCCAACTCTTGAAAGGCGAGTAATTACTTCATCTATACTTTCTTGGTCAGCAATAAATAAAATCGGTTGTTCAATATCGGTGATAAGCGTACCAACCCACGGAGCGAAGTCACCTTTGATGCCAATATTGATAGAATTTGGTATAAATCCATCTTTGAAAGTTTGAGCCGCACGAGTATCAAGCATTACAGCACCGAGTTCGTTGGCTGCCACTTCAAATGCTTCGGGCGAAAGTGCTTGAATGCTTGTTTTTACATCGTCAAGTGTTTTTGCCCCCGTTTTATTTATCATTACGTTTTTCGGGAAATAGTAGGGTGGCGGCGTAAGTCCATCCGTTACTGCCGCAATAAACTGTTCTTTGCTTTGTGGTTGAAGTGCATAGTTTACTTTTTTCTGGTTTCCGAGCGTGTCATAAGTTTCTTTGCTCATGTTTTTGCCACAAGCCGAACCCGCACCATGGGCAGGATAGACAATCAGATTATCGGGCAAGGCCATGATTTTTGTGTGTAAAGAAGTATATAGATAACTCGCTAAGTCTTCGATAGTAAGATTTGATTTTTGTGCCAAATCTGGGCGACCAACATCACCTATAAATAAAGTATCGCCAGTGAAAATGCAATTTTCAACACCATTTTCGTCGATTAGCAAATAACACGACGACTCCATTGTGTGGCCTGGTGTGTGAAGTACCTTTATTTTGATTTTTCCAACCTCAAAAATTTGTTCGTCTTCGGCAATAATACACTCAAATGATGGTGTGGCGTTTGGGCCATAAACGATGGATGCACCAGTTTTTTGAGCCAATTCAACGTGACCTGAAACAAAGTCAGCATGGAAATGCGTCTCGAAAATATACTTGATTCGGGCATTATTTTTTTCTGCTTTGTTTACATAAGAGTGAACTTCACGAAGTGGATCGATGATGGCTACTTCGCCGTCTGACTCGATATAATAAGCTCCTTGAGCGAGGCATCCTGTATAAATTTGTTCTACTACCATGGTTCTAATATACTTTACTAATATTGGTTCAAAGTGCGTTTAAATGTTTGGTGTACTTGCTGGAAATGTACTGTATTGTTGATTTACAACTAAATTTATGATATAAAAGTGCCTGTTTCTGCAATAAATTGCTTTTTATGGTTATATGATAATGTTTTCATATAGTTACTAAAAAAAATTACATATTGCAACTACAATTTTCGATACAAGTCAAGAGATTGGTAACCTCTCTTTCTTTCAGCGAATAATATACGTTTAGCCCATCTTTATGTGATTGGAGAATACCACGCAATTTCATGTTTATCAGGTGGTGCGAAATCAGCGATTGTTCACATTTGAGTGTTTCACAGATTTCGTTGACCATGAGATTTTCTTGTGCATCCAATAATTGAATAATAGCCAAACGGGTAGGATGAGCCACCGCTTTCAAAATATAAGCTGCTTTTTCAAACTTCTCTTTGTTGATTATTATGTCGTTTGCTTCTGCTATCATTTCTTGTTTTTGATTTCAATACAAATATATGATACTATTTTCATATAGTGCAAGTAGTTTTTGGGAAATCGGTAAATTGTTCGGTTTGTTTACTAAATAGTATCATTGAATTGTACATCAGGCATCAAGCATTTGTTTGGTAAGGGTTGTATAGCAAGCGAGCCAAGCTTCTTCGAGGCTGGGATTCCAATCTTTTCCAAGAGCGTTTTGCAAGGTCCAAATTAAAGCATTTCCCACTAAGGCATAGTGCTTGGGTTCAACACCATAGCCAACATGCCGTATGGCCATTGCTTTTATTTCATCCGTAAACTCGCTGAGGCGTTCGAGGTTGACGATAATTGAGTGAAGCATATCAATTAGTTTTTTTGCTTGTTCTTCTTTAGATGATTTAAACATTTTTTTTAGTTGAGGCGAATCTAAAAAAAGTTTGGTGTAGAATACATCACCGAGTAGGATAGGGCTTATTCCATCTAATTTTCTCCAACTTTGCCTAACTAATATTATTTGTGCTTGTGTCATTTGGTGGTTTGTTGAGTTGTGCAACAAAGGTTGCCAACTTAATACTTTTTTACAAAAAAATAAGGTTGAGATGTAAAAAAAACGATTTGAATAGTAAAAATTATAGAACCATTCGTTTTTGTTTTCCTACCATTCATTTTGAATAATCTGCTATTGAAATACGAATTTTTGCAATTGAGTGATTTTAAAAATAAATTTGATTAGTATTTTAAATCTACGACAGTAAACAAGAATTAGCCATGAATGCCATTATAATTGAAGACGAAAAGTTAGTTGCGAAGGAGTTAACCTTCAAAATAGCTGAAATTGATGCTGATATTAAAATTTTGGAGGTTTTACCAAGTGTAAAAACTACCCTTCGATGGCTGGGTGAAAATGCCGAACCTGATGTGATTTTTGCAGATATACAGCTGGCAGATGGAGTAAGTTTTGAGATTTTTGAAAAATTTACGCTTTCGTGTCCAATTATTTTTACTACTTCGTATAACGAATATGCAATCAAGGCTTTCAAGGTAAACGGGATTGATTATTTATTAAAACCTGTCGAACCCGAAGATTTAGAAAAAGCCATTCAGAAAGCAAAGAATATCAATAAAAGCCAGTCGAAATCCTCACTCGACATCAATCGCTTGGTTGAAATGTTGCAGTCGGGTGGCTCGGCAAAACCAGTGTATAAAGAACATTTTTTATGTAGCCATCGAAACGCTTGGGTGCCAATAAAAACTTCTGAGATTGCCTTTTTTAAGTATGACTCATTGGTGTTTATTCATACAAAAGCCAACGATAAGTATGTTGTAGATGGTGATACGATGGATGAAATAGAAGCCATGCTCGACCCCGACCGATTTTATAGAGTCAACCGTCAGTACATCGTAAATATTGATATAATTAGCCGTGTTTGGGGTTTAGAAAATTCTAAACTTATGCTAAAACTGAAAGAGCCTTATCAAAGTATTGAGATTGATATTAGTCGCCAAAAAGCCCCAATTTTTAAAAAATGGTTGGAAAAATGATAAAAGATTTCGGATTTCGGATTTCAGATTTTGGATTTAAAAATATTTACTTTCAACAAAGTCTAAAATTTAATTTTGGATTGGTAAAATGTACTTTTTTTATACTATTGGTTTTCAAAATATTCTCTACAAAAGGGCAGCAAAAACCTTTTTTCTTTTCGCATATTAAAGAAAAAGATGGATTGAGTTTTAACAATGTTAATTGCTTTCTAAAAGACAGTAAGGGTATCTTGTGGATAGGTACTTACAATGGGCTGAATCGCTATGATGGTAAGCACTTTTATACTTATTTCAACACCAAAGACAAAAACTCTCTGCCTCATAGTGCTGTTCACGAACTGTTTGAAGACGATAAAGGGAATATTTGGGGCGGCACAGATAAAGGCGTATTTTGTTTGAATACGGCCACTGGCAAATTCAAACGGTATCAAGTTCCGAAACAGCAAGAATATCCCGTAATATTTAATATTTGCTATGACAGTCAGAAAAGAATCTGGGCTACAAATGATTTTTATGTTGCAGTTTTAAATGAAAAGACCGATTCGTTTGAGCTACCTCCTGCCTTGAAGAATAGTTTTGAAGGCGGCATCAGGAAAAACGGTTTTGAAGAAAGTCCAGATGGAAAAGGGTTTTGGATAGCAACACGAAAAGGGCTGAAATACTACGACAAAAATGAAAAAAAAATTATTTCGGCAGTCAATTCGCCTAACTCTACACTTTTCAATAATCACAGTGTTTCTGCTCTCTGCAAAACCCCTTATGGACATTATTGGTATATGGATAATGAACTCAAAAAACTAATTTGTTTTGACCCAAATAACAAGAAAATTAAGTTTTTGATTGATTTAAGCACTCAAAATCCCAATCTGACCGGAGGCACGTTATTTGAAGATAAAGAGCACAATTTATGGCTTTCTACTTGGAGTTATGAATTGTATCTGATTGATTATTTGCATGGAAACAAAATCACTCGTTTCAAACATGATAATGGCGATATTACGACAATTGCAGGGGATTTCTTCTGGACAATTATGCAAGAAACTGACGGTACTTTGTGGTTTGGTAGTGTTGGTGGAATCTCAAAATCTAATATTTCTGGTTCTTTTTACAAGGTTTATAATTTGAATGTGAATACCGCCAATGAGCAAGCCAATTCGATAATTTATGTTACAGAGAATCCCAAAGATAGTACTTGGTGGTATGCTACTTCTGATAAAAAATTGGTAAAATTTAATAGTAAAACTACAAAATCAGAATCATGGGATTTGCAAAATTCTGTACCTAATAAATCAAAAAGCACACCAGAAGATGTAAATAGACTAATTTTTTTAGATAATCAGGTATTTCTTTTGGCTTCTAACGGTTTGTGGACGAAAAGAGGTTCGGGAAGTTTCAAACCAGTTGAATGGACACCCCCATTTGATAAACTGATAGTCAGCGATGCTGTCATTGAAAAAGGAATTTTTTATGGAATTGCACCAAAAAGTATCTTAAAATGGAACCTAAAAACACAGCAGTTAGACAGCATATTTTTTGAATCTGCTGAATTAAAAAAAACGGTTTCTCTTACAAAGCCTACATTTGTAAAAGATAAATTATGGGTGATTACTGACAATGGACTTTTATTTACTACTGATAAAAACAAACTCAAAAAGGTTCGGATGAAAAATAGTGATGAAGACGAATCAATTGATGCTTTTTATTCCAATTTTACAGCCGACCGAAAAGGCAATCTTTTGATAGCAAAAAAAGGAGATGGGCTTATTTATTATAACACCGTTAGTGATTCGAGTAAGCAAATCAAACAGCAAGATGGACTGATAAATGACCATGTGATGGCTGTAACTGAGGATAAAAACGAAAAAATATGGACTGCCTGCTACAATCAGTTTTCGATTTTCAATCCCAAATTAAATAGTTTTTACAATTTTACGTTGCCTTTAAGCGAAAATAATCATGCTTACATCAATCAATTAATGACTTTGAGCAATGGAAATATTATCGGAAACGTAAGAGACATTATTGTTGAGTTTTATCCGGATAAGTATAAATTCCGACCTCAAAAAGATAAACCTTTGGTAAGTATGATTGCCGTCAATGGCATAGAAACAAGCCTACATCATCAAAAAAATATTAACCTGCAACCCCACGAAAATAGCTTACAAATAAAATTTGGAATGCTAACTGATAACGCCGCTTCTCCGTATAACATCCAATATTTTTTAGAAGGAGCAGACGGAAAATGGACTGTTTCGAGTAGTTTTGAAGCAAATTACAACAGCCTTCGGTCGGGGAGTTATACGTTTAGATTGAAGGCAATAGCCAAAGATAAAAGTTGGGAAACCGAAGAAACATCGTTCAAAATATTTATTGCTACGCCTTTTTATAAGACTACTTGGTTTATTATTTTGTGTATTTTAGCTGTGGCTGGATTGATTTATGGCTATGTTCGGTCTCAGAATAATCAACGTAAAAAAATCCATCACCTTCAACTCCAATCTACACGTTTAGAAAAAGACAAAACCGAGATTCAGTACCAAAATCTCATTAATCATCTCAATCCTCATTTTTTGTTTAATAGTCTTACTTCGCTCAATAGTTTGATTATTACAGAACCCAAAACGGCATCGAAGTTTTTACAAAAATTATCTGCTATTTACAGATATATTCTTCAGAGCAAAGAAAAAGAAACTGTTCAACTTGAGCATGAATTAAATTTTGTAAAAAACTATATTGACCTCCAAAAATCAAGATTTGAGGATGGTTTACAGATTGAGATAAATATTGATGAAGATTATTTGACTTATGGAGTTGTACCTGTAACGCTCCAAAATCTCTTTGAAAATGCCATCAAGCACAATATAATAGAAGACGAAAATCCTTTGAAAATTGATGTGTTTATCGAAGAAGATTATTTGGTTGTTAAGAACAATCTCCAAAGGAAAGGTTTTGTTGAAACATCAAACAAACAAGGGCTTGACAGCCTAAAGAAACTCTATTCTTATCTGACTTTCAAGCCCTTTGAAACGATTGAAACGGAGACGGATTTTATTGTGAAAGTGCCATTGATTTGATACAAAAATGCGGAATGCTACATCTAAACTACCCTTGAAAATGCCAACTTTTTTTGCAAATCGTCAACTCATTAAAACCGTTGTTATTTTTCTGATATATCTTCTTTCTTACAAAGGATTCGCACAATTGAACCTCGAATTTAAGCACATTCAAGAGAAAGACGGGCTTTCAAATAATGTGGTAACCAATTTATTAAAAGATAAAAATGGGTTTGTGTGGGTTGGTACTTACGATGGACTGAATCGCTTCGACGGTAATCATTTTTTGAAATTTAAAAAAAAGCGAAACGAAGCTAACTCACTGATTGATAATGCTGTATATGATTTAGCACTTGATGCTGATGGTGATATTTGGTACGCAACCGCAGCAGGGCTTGGTTGTTATCATCAAAAAAACAACACTTTCGAAAATTTTGATACTGATGGAAAAGCTCCGTTAGGGCAAATATTTAATATCCTATGTGATAAAAAAGATGATGTATGGTTTACAGCTGGCTTAGGGCTTTTTAGGTTAGATAAAAAGACCCGAAAACTTGAATTATTCAAAAATGAAACCAACAAAGCCAGCTCTATGCTGGAAGGGATTGTTTCAAGAAATGGGATGATTGAAGATGCTTCAAGAAGTGGGTTTTGGCTCACTTCAACCGCTGGACTTATGTATTTTGACCTTCGTTCCAAGCAGTTTTTTCACCATAAAAATAATCCAAAACAATTAGAAATTTTTAAAAATGAATATACTTCGGCTATTGTCAGAAGTAGCCAAAACCAAATTGCTTTTGGTACAAATAAAGACCTAATTATAATTTTTGATGGTGCGACAGGTAAAATCACGAAGAAATATGAACTCAAAAGTAATCGAGTCGTAATGATGGGTATGACTGCGAGTTTGTTTTTTGATAATCAACAAAACCTTTGGGTGTCTTCGTGGGTTTATACGCTTTTTTTTATCAATACTAACACCCAGCAAATTACCGAATTCTTTAATGACAAAGCTGATAAAAACTCTTTTTCAAGCGATTTTTTCTTTGCAGGGTTGCAAGATAGTGATGGTACATTAATGTTTGGCACCATGAGTGGGATTTCGTACACAAATCCAGAAAGGGCATTTTATAAAGTCTATAAAATTAATAAAAAACAGCCAAATCTTGAGTTTAATTATGGCATTATGTGTGTTGAAGAAGACAAAGAACACTGGTGGTGGTTGGGTACACATAAAGATGGTCTTTTGCATTATAATACTCTTACTGACTCACTTGAAGTATATTCTTTTCAACATAGCGTAAATGCGGTTAAAGAATTGCAAAATCGGCTTTATATTGCCAGCAATGCAGGGTTTTATAGCTTTGACAAAAAGAGCAAAAAGTTTACTGAAATGCCTTTCCCAGAAGAAGTACTTAAAAACCAGCGTAATATTATCAGTTTTTTTAGTCCCAACGATTCCACATTATGGATTTCGGGGTATGGTAAATACGTTTTGAATTTCAATGTAAATTCGAAACATTTTGACTATTACGACCTCGAAAAAAATATCGGAACACAAAAGTTGAAAGGTAGTGTATCTATTTTTGCTGATAAAAATAAGGGTATTTGTGCAAGTAATTGGGGTGGCGTTTTGCTTCAGTTTTCCGAGAAAAACCAACAGTTTTTTCCTCAGAAAAGCTTTAATGATACCAAGTTTGAGGCAAATTTTAATTTGCCAGTAGCCGATAAAAATAATGATTTTTGGATTGCTGCTCCAAACAAAGGCTTGGTCAAATATGACTCAAAGCATCATAAATATGAGTATTGGAGTGAAAGTGAAGGTTTGGTTTCGGACATCATTTGGTCGGTGAATGTGGATAATTTTGGTCAAGTTTGGTCTGCAATCACTAACAAATTTTCTATTTTCAACCCTAACAAAGAGAGCTTTCTCAATTTCACCTTACCTATCAACGAAATCAATTATAATTATTATAATGAGCTTTTCCGCCTCAAAAACGGACATATCGTTTCAACACAACAATGGTATTTAGTCGAATTTTTCCCCGAACGAATCAACCAATATGCACTCACCAAAGCTCCGTTGATTAATCATATCTATTTTGCTGATGCACCGATGATATATACCGCAAACGGTCAATCGGTTAGCTTGGATGTGGGACAAAATGGCTTTTCAATTGGCTATGGCTATCTACCGCTTTCGCCCATCAATAAATATCAATATATGTACAAATTGGAGGGGTTTGACAAAAATTGGGTAAAAGCAGGAGAGGAAACTTCTGCCAATTATGCGAATTTGGAGGGGGGCGATTATACCTTTATGGTCAAAGCCATCAACGGTGATGCTGTGTCCGAAATCGCCCAAATTAAGATACATATTAGTACAGTTTTTTACAAGTCTTGGTGGTTCAGATTATTAGTGTTGATAGCATTTGCTACGATTCTCTATCTTTTTATTAATTATAGAGCGAGCCAAAGGGCAAAAATTCATCATCTGCAAATCCAATCAACACGCCTTGAAAAAGACAAAACCGAAATTCAGTACCAAAATCTAATTAACCATTTGAACCCACATTTTTTGTTTAATAGTCTTACTTCGCTCAACAGTTTGATAATCACAGAACCCAAGGTAGCATCAAAATTCCTGCAAAAATTGTCGGCAATGTATAGGTATATTTTGCAAAGTAAAGACAAAGAGACCGTAACGATTGAGCAAGAAATTAATTTCGTAAAAAATTATATTGACCTGCAAAAGTCTCGATTTGAGGAGGGCTTACAAATTAACATTGACATTGATGAAGACTACTTAGATTATGCGATTGTGCCTGTTACGCTCCAAAATATGTTTGAGAATGCTATCAAACACAACATCATAGAAGACGAACGGCCTCTTGTAATTAATGTATATGTTGAAGATGATTTCTTGATGATTAAGAATAATCTACAAAAAAAAGGTTTTGTTGAAACGTCAAACAAACAAGGACTTGACAGCCTAAAGAAACTCTATTCTTATCTGACTTCCAAGCCCTTTGAAACGATTGAAACGGAGACGGATTTTATTGTGAAAGTGCCATTGATTTAAGATTAATAAACCGAAAGTGTATTAAGAATAGCTTCTTGACAAGAAACCTTGAAGCTATTTACACATTGTTTGATGATTTTTAATACTTTCGACATTTCAACTTCAGTTCCGATGGTGATTCTGATACAATCTGTAATCGGGAAACTCACTGTGATATTTTTTGCAGCGAATATTTCTTTTATTTCATTCAATAATGAAGTATCATTGAAACGAAGTAGTAAGAAATTGGACTGGGAAGTATTCACACTAAAAGTGGTTTTATCAGCTATTTCGGAAAGTTCGTAGCATGAAAAGTCTCGAAGGTTTTTGATTCTTTCTTGATTGGTTTTGATAATGCGACTGAAAGAATTATTTGTCAGAGATTCACGAACAATCAATTCACTAAAAACATTGATGGTAAACGGGATGGTATGTTTTCTGAGCAAATCTATCAAAATTTTACTTCCTGCAACATACCCAAAACGCATACTTGGAAGGCCAAATCCTTTTGAAAAGGTTTTGAGAACCAATAAATTTGAATATTTATGAATTAATTCAATCGAAGATTCATTCGCAAATTCGCCGTATGCCTCATCAACTAAAAAAATACATTCAGGGTATGTTTGTAAAAGGGTTTCAAGCTCGTTTTTTGGCAAAACTGCTCCAGTTGGGTTGTTTGGCGAAGTAATGATGACGATTGATGGTTCGCTGACTGTGGGGAAATTTTCGATGCAGAACGAGCCATTTTCGTTTAAATGCCATTCTTTATAATTTAATCTTTCGTTTTGACAAATCTGATGATAAAGTGTAAAAGTTGGATTTTCTATAATTACTTCCGAAACAAACTTTGAACAACAGTTAATGATTTGTTGTATTAGCTGTGAAGAACCATTTCCAAGTAAGATATTTTCATTTTTTAACCCAACTGAATGGGCTAAAAGTTCGACCAAATCAGTTTGTTGAAAATCAGGATAACGATTCCACGATAATTCAGCCATTTTAGAGGTAATAGTATCTTTCAGTGTTTGTGGCAAATCGAACGGAGACTCATTGCAATTGAGTTTGATAGGTTTATCGGTTTCGAGTAATTGATGAAGTTGATTTTCAATGGCAGTTAAATTGGCAAGCGTTTTCATGTTAGCTATTTTGTTTAAAGGTATTTTGTAGGTTATTTTGCCCAAAAGAGGCTGGTTATTTCTTCGCCTTCAAACGCTGTCGAATAGCGATTCGAAAGGTTTTGTTGTAGAATGGTTCCGTTTAAGGTGGTATAATCGAACTTAGCTTCTTTTTTTTCGAGCGTAAAACCAGTTTCTTCAAAGAGTTCAATCCATTGCTCGGTGGCGTAATGTTTTTCTACTCTTACGTCTTCGGTATTGCCCAGAACATCATCAATTTCACGGCTGAAGAAAAGTTTTAATGCTGCTTTTTCTTTGTTTGTAATTACAAGTGTATCAATAATTTTAAATAATGTGCCGTAATGATTGACGCAGTTTTTGAAACGCTGAGCATAAGACTTTTCGTAGTGGTCTGAGTTGGGTTCGCTCAATGCAAAAGCATCAACTTTTAGACGTTTAATAGTTTCAAAAACTAATTTTCTGTCTTCGGCCGTTTGAATGTGATGCAAGGCAAATGAAGCATTGACATATAAGCCATCGTAAGTAGCTGGCAATAGTTGTTGAATTTCAGACAATGCCATTTTTTCAATAAAAGCTTCTTTCGTTATCAAACCAATGCTAAATGGTGCATTCGGGGATATTTTATTAATATTCTGCTCAGTAACTTTAAGAGCTTCGCCGTAGGGCTCAATGCCTACAATCGTAAGTTTTTTGATTTGGCAGTTTTGATTGCCAATGAGTTGCTCAATAATAGTACAAACTTGCATACCTGTACCTATACCAATATCCATCAATACTGGATTTGAGTGCTTGGCTAACTCGTTGGCCAGTAAGGTATTGATGCAATGTTGGCTAAGATTTGCCAAAGGAAATTGTTGTATAAGCAGCTCGAATAAGCGTATTTGCGGAATCTCGAATTTTTGAAGATAAATATGCTCTTTTGACTGGACGTTTTCAAAATGCTTTCTCATTGCTTTTGTAATTGAGTAGGTAAACATAGAATCAGCATCTTCTAAATCTTCAAGTGCTTCTGTGTAGATTTGGTTTAATAAGGCTTTATCTTCATCGTTAAGAAGATTCGGCATTTTGCTTGTTAAAGCATGAATTTGTGTAAGTGTATCAATTTCAATAGTTTTCATGTAGCGAATTTGTTTTTGTTTTGATGATTCAAATTTCAGCCTATTTATTCGATTCAAAAAATATGATTGAACAAATAGTATAAAAAAGGAACTGAATAGTATAAAATCTAAACTGAATAGTTTAAGCTGTGAAGTTACACTATGATACTTTTGAAAGATTGAAATAATTAAGAAGACAAATCAAAAAAAAATCGGCACTTTGAAAATTCTAAGCCACCGATTTTAATACTTGAACTTTGTTGAATACTCAATTTAACCAATTTGGTTAAATTGAGTATTCAACAAATCTTTTTATTTGGAGTGTTTGATTTAATAAAAACTCCAATTTTATTTTATTTGACTATCTCTTGTGTTTTTCTGAACTGCGATTGCTCCAAAAAGCGATAACAAAAAAGCAAAAGCATAAAACCCTTTTTCGCTTGGTAGAAGCGTCGCATTCCACAAGCCAACTGCTAAAAGAACGATTGAGACTATTGTACAAACCCAACAAATACTGTAATAAATATCTGTAACAGGTATATTCTCTAAGCGGTCTCTGACGCTTTTTTGAAGCGAAATTACGGCAAATAAGCCTAAAATAAGGATTGTAAAATAATAGCCTTTTTCGTTGAGAAGCATTTCCGAACGCCAAAGCCCTATGATGTAGCCGAGCATCCCTGCACCCATAGCTACCCAAGAAGCACCGACAAATGCGGCAGATGGTTTTTGATTCATGGTTATATAAAAATTAAAAATTTAAGCTAAATTTAGTTACATTTCAATGCAAAATCGTTTGAATTTTGATTGTTTTCACTATTTGCAATGCGAAGTTGATTAAATTTTCCCTTGTTTCTTGGTGTCGGGAGGTTAAATGCTGCTTCTATCCTGCTTCGCATGACGGTTACTTGGTCGTAGGTAAAATAACCTCTCAAATCGGAAGACATATAGTTCATCAGGTTTCTTTGTACAAACTTAATTCCATCACAACTTGTGTCATAATTGGCACTTACTTGTCGTGGAGTATCAAAAAGCCCATCTGAATGATAGCTATCGTTGCAATTCTCTTGTAAACCAAATGTATGCTGTAAGCCTAACGCGTGGCCAATTTCATGAGCTAAGGTGCTACTTACATACAATCTTCCATCAACTCCTGGGGTTTGAGTTAGCAGTTTGATGGCTCCTTGCAGACGAACGTGGTCTGAGAAAATGCGTGTATTTGTATTTCCCCAAGCCAATTTGTCAATGGTTGTATTGATATAAGGTAGGTTGAAAAATTCCTGTGGTACAAGCGATTTTCGGTTATTATCCATCATAGGCATTTTGGCGATTCCAGCATAATTCCAATTACCGAAGTTTTCAACAACGACATTGAAATACGCATTCGGATTCCATTTAGATAATTCATTAGCAAGTTTGATTTCATATTGGCGTTGAGCCTCATCGTACACGTATGGAGACTCAACAGGAATGTACGGACGAGTAAAGTTTAGGCGATTAATACCTTTTTCTTTTAATGGATTGCCTTGTGGGTCTTTGTCGGCTAAGTAAAATTCGATAAATGTATCGGCGGCGTTAGGGTCGAGTTCTTGTAGGTTTTTTACAAATTGATTGCGGAACATCGCATTGAGTTGCTCTAAGGCTTTGCCATTGTTGAGCTGTTCGATGCCTAATTCTATAAATTGAGCATCTGTCTGCTTGGTTGTAGGATGGGTATAGGGGCTTGGTTGACAAAAATGAAACATTATCGGAATTCTGACCACATCAAAAGTACGTGGCTGACGAACCTCAAAGGTGGTTTCTATTTGCTTTCCGTAAGCATTCATTACAATTTTTTGAGTACCTGCTTTCTGAAATGCGAAGTTTTCGAGGTTTACTGACTCGTTTCCAATGGTGGCTTTTAAACCCTTTTGTACAGGTATTTCGGTATTGTTTTTGTCAAACCCTTTCAATGCAAGATTCGGAGTTGTACCTACCAAAGCATGTAAAACTGAGTATTTTGAATAAAAAGTATTACTCAAAACCAATTTTTCTAATTCTTTCGCAGGGTTTTTAACTAAATATTTAGCTGAATTGGTGCTTTCGACCTCATTGATTTTGGCTTTAAATTCTACTTCGCCTTCTTGTGCAAAATCGTATTGATTGCTTGAAAGTTCTACACCATTGGCAAAATACGAAACCTTGCCCGAGTAGTTTGAATAAACCTTTCCTTGTTCGTCTTTGGCATCTACCGATAGTTCAAGTGCATCAGATTCATTTATCCAGAATGTACCTGCTGGTTTTGAGATTTTTAAACTAATCGAACTAATTTTAACATTTGATGGTACTATGCTTACGTTTTCTTTTTGGCAAGAGAAATTTAGAAAGATAATTGTTAGAAGAAATAGTTTGAAATTAGTTTTCATGGCTTAAATTTAGTTTTCTGGCGTTGACGATTTAAATTTCAATCTTTTTGCTTTTATAGTAAAAAATGATTGCATGAAGTGTAGAAAAGAGAATTTGAATGGCGGAGATTGGTAATTAAAATGAGTTTCCAATCGAAATTAACGAATAAGTAGTGCTATTAACGGATGTTCCTCCTCCTGTATGATTACAAAATCTTACAGTACCACCACTTGCTGTAACACCTTCGACTGTGATAACTATCCCTTCGTCTGTTCCGCCTCCTGAAGCTGTCTTCTGCCCAACAGCTACTGCTGGTGCTGAGCTAAAACTTGCAGCAGGGAATGTAAATCCTGTAGTACTACAAGCATTATTTGCAATAAAAAAAGTGCTGGGGGTTGTTACACTACTAATTACCAATTTAAGCTGAGGAGCTGTTGAATTATAGACAGTTCCCTTGCCTTCAATAGTTAAGTTTCCATTAAAATTTACATTGCCAATTACATTTAATTTATCCGAGCTTGGAGAACCTCCAATACTGACATTTCCGCCATTTGCAACTTGTATTTTCCCAGTTCCCGCCTCAACAAACTCAAACTTATCAGCAGCATCAATGTATCTAAAACGATATGAAACTGCATCTGCTGTGCTGCTAAATGCAATTTCTCTATCTTTCAATTCTACACTTTCTGTTGGGGTTGATGTACCGATGCCCAATTTTTGAGCGATAAAATTAGTTGATTTTAGTTTCCCATTGCCACTTATATCGAGGTCATAAGATGGAGTACCAGTTCTTATACCAACTTTACCAGTATAATTGATGGTATTTCCATTCAAATTCCAAAATTCTTTTGCCGATTCGGTACTGAATGTACCCTTACAGTACACTGCGTTGTTATCATTAGTATTATAAAATATTTTACCAATATCAGAAGCTGGACAAGGATAATTTGTTATTGTAGCTAACTGAAAAGTTTCGGGCTGTATAACAATAAATTGGGCCATCAGTTTTGATGAGAAAAAGAATATTACGAGGAATGTTTTTATGGTTTTCATGAGAATAATTAATTATTTACGCTGATTTTGAGGGGTTAGTCGGGATAAAATTAGGTTTTTGCATTACTAATAAACTTTACTTTTTGAACTTGCAATCTACAAAACCTCATCCTTGCTTTCCCTCTCCAATTGGAGGGAGGCTATTAGATTTGAAAATATAATTTTGAGTAAAAGTATAAGCCCTCCCTATCGGGGAGGGTTGGGTGGTGTTACTATTGCCCCACCACTAAAATATTATAGATGGCATTTGACAATGTGATATTGCTTGCGGTATTGTTGCAGAATCTGACAACTACCTGCGTAGCAGTTGTTGATTGTACCTGAGCTATCAACTGACCAAAATTGCCTGTACCCGAAACAAAATTACCCACGTAAGCAGTAGGTGCAGCCGAATAAGCAGCCGAAGTGATATTGACGTTAGAAGTTGCACAAAGACCCGTATTTACAGTAAAACTTGTACCTAAACTATGTGCTACCGTATGTAATTTCATCGAATTGGCGGAGGTTGTTCTGACAATTCCCTTGCCACTGTTTACGGTTAGATTACCTGTAAAATAACCTGTTCCATCCACCTGGAGTTTAGCGGTTGGGTTTGTACTACCGATACCTACATTTCCGCCATTCGCAATGACCATGCGAGTTGTTCCGTTTTCTTGCAAAGCCAACCAATTATTGGCATCTTCATAATTGAACTTCCATGTTTTGGCATCAGCCGTGCTCGTAATGGCAATATCTCCATCAGTAACTTGTAGGGCAAAACTGGGTATGGCGGTTGAGCCAATACCAATTTTAGTTGAATATAAATCTCCACTCACACGAATAGTACCATTCACATCTAACTCGTATTGGGGTGTTGTAGTATTGATTCCCACATTTCCAGAATAATTGATTGTATTTGGTAATGATTGGTTATCATTCCAAAGGCTTGAAGCTGGTAGCCATGTAGTGCCATTGCATATCATCATAGCTTTGGTGGTGGTATTGTAATACATTTTGCCCTTATCGGCTACTGTACAAGTAGGAGCCGTAGCTGAATTAGGAATGATGAATCCATCGGGGAGCATAGTGCCGGATTGGGCAAAAATATTTAACGAAATAAATGAAATGAGAAATAACGTAATTACTGTTTTCATGGTTTTATATAAATTAGTATAAATTATTAAGATGCCACAAATTTGAAAATTGAGACTTTATAATGAAATATTTTCTAAATGAATAGCTGAAAAACGCATTCGAAATGTTGTAGATGAAAATTGATTGGTTTTACTTAAAAACCGTAAATCTCATATTTAGATTTTGTAGTAATACTGTATTTGAATTTCCGATGTTGCAAAACTTCACCTCTACCTGATTTGCCCCCGAAGCTCGTACATTAGCAACTACAAGTGTTGAGAAGGCAGATTCCATATTCAAAATGACAGCATCGCCAGTATTTACGCCTGCTACTGCATAGTAGTTTAGGTCGCAGGTATTATTAACAACCCCAAAAATTTGCTGACCAGTCAGTGCCACTTCCAAATATTTATTGATTGTGCTGCCCCCTCCGATACTCAGTGTACCTGCCGATACCAAGCCGTCAGAGTCCATATTGCCTGTGATATAGGTATTACCAACTACATGGAGTTTTTGGGACGGGGTTATAGTACCCATACCAATTTGCCCAGCAGTGGTTATTGTCATGTGGGCAGGACCATTATTGGTAGAAAAATGCAATGGATGATTGGTGTGAGTTTGTATATAACCAGAAGCAGACTGGGCAAACGTACCAACTCCTACAAGTCCATTTGGATGGCGATGGTCCAAACCAATCCCGACTTTTGTAATTGATTGGATTGGATTTTCCACTAAAGATGTGGGGGAAATCGTAACCGACTGACAAAAAGTGATAGCTGATGAAAGCAAAAAAGAAAATGTAATAATAAGTTTTTTCATAGCCTTTAAATTGTTTCAATGATTTGATGATTCAAAATTGGCAGATGAAAATAAGTAGTAGAAAAATTTTCAAATGAAAAGTCGAATAAATAAAATGAATGGTTGAAAAGACTGTATTGACTTGTTTTTTCTATAAAAATGTCTAAAAATGCATAAAAAACGCTTCGTTTTTGATTTTATACCATTCGTTTTTGATTTTGAGCGGTTGGTCGAAAAAATATTGAAAGTTATTTTTCGATACTCCAAATTTGAAGCATCAATTAGCCAGAAAACACATTTGTCATTTATTTTATAAGCCATGAAAACTATAATTAGAAAACCTCATAAGCGTCACCAAAATTTATTGCAACGAGCTTCTACTGATATTATCAGATTGGAAGGAAATCTTAATTACACATCTTTTATTTTGCTTTCTGGCAAAAAAGAGTTGATGTCGTACACTTTAGCAATGTATTCTCAGATGCTACCTGAAGGTTTCATTCGTGTAAGTAAATCATGTATTGTTAATAAAAAATACATCAAGAGTCTCGACCAATTGGAGAAAAAGGTAATTATGACAGACAAAGTCGAACTAATAGTTTCGAGAAGAAGATGGAATATTGTTATTCAAAGCTATGCGGCCTAATACCATGAAACTATTTTGGATTTTCTTTATTGTAGATGTAATTACCACTGTAATATTTCTATATTTTTCTTTGTTGGAATCATCGATACATCGGTGTCAAGCACTAATATTGGCCTTTGGCTTCTGATTTTACTTATTTTAGGAGGTATTATGATTGCAGGATATTTCTTAAAATCAAACGGAAATATCAAAATTGCCAACCTTATTTTAGGTATTGAAGCTATTCCTGCCATTATTTTCGGATTATGGCTTTTGCTGATACTCATTACCAATCCTCGTTGGAATTAAACATTTTTAGCCATAAACATTTAAACTTACTCTTTTTAGCTATGGAAGCATCATTTTGGTTCAAATCTTGGGATTTAGGCGGTTTTTATACATCTTTTCATCGCCATGACATTCACCCTTATGTATTGCAGTACATGAGTCCAGAAGAAATTGAAGGGAAAAACATTCTTGTTCCACTTTGTGGGAAAACAGTCGATATGTTGTATTTATCGCAGTTTGCCAATAAAGTGATTGGTGTAGAATTAGTTGAAAAGGCAATAATTCAATTTTTTGAAGAAAATAACCTAAAATACGAGCAAATCGATGAAGAAACCTTTATTTCGGGAAATATAACAATTCTGAAAACTGATTTTATGGCTTTAACAAAAGAGCGAATCGGTAGAATAGATTGGGTTTTAGACCGTGCCTCATTGGTTGCTCTCCCATATGAGATGCGAAAGGATTATATTCGAACGCTTGATAGAATAACTGATGTAGGAACCAAACAATTAATAGTTACTTTAGAGTATTTTCCTTTGATAAACTCTGCTCCTTTTTCAATCCAACCCAATGAAGTAGAAGATTATTATGGTGCGGGCCATATAATAAACCATGTAGAGCAACCGAATTTGCCCAATCATGGAATGGTTAGAAAATGGGGTTTGGAGTATTTAATTGAGCATGGTTTTGTAATTATCAAATATGCCAATAACTTAGTTTTAGAAAAATTGAAAGTTGAGAATATACTTGTGTAAAACAACAAAAGCCTTACTGAAGAATCATCGGTAAGGCTTTTGCATTTTTTATGCGGTCAGGATTTATTTTCCTTGAGCTTCTACAACTGCAATTGCAACCATGTCCACAATTTCACGCACTGTACTACCTAATTGGAGTACGTGAACTGGTTTTTTAACACCCAATAAAATCGGTCCGATTTTATCAATATTTGCTACCTCTTTCACAATATTGTAAGCAATATTTGATGCCGACAAATTAGGGAAAATCAATGTATTGGCACGACCATCAACTAAATCGCTGAATGGGTGATTTTCTTTCAATAAATCAATATCAAATGGTAAGTGTGCTTGCATTTCGCCATCGACAATCATCGTTGGGTGTTTGTCTTTCAAAATGCTCACTGCTTTTTGCATTTTTACCGCATCTTCTCCATCGGCACTACCGAAATTTGAGTAGGTGAGGAGAGCAATTCTTGGCTTAATATTAAATTTCTCTACTTCTTTAGCTGCCAATTCGGTAATCTCAACGATTTCTTCGGCAGTTGGATTGAAGTTTACAGTTGTATCGGCCAAGAAAAGTGGGCCAAAACGACTCATCAAAATATACATACCCGAAACTTTCTTCACACCATCTTGACGACCAATGATTTGAAGTGCTGGACGAATAGTTTCTGGGTAATTTCGAGTCATACCGCCAATCATAGCATCGGCTTCGCCAGTTTCTACCATCATTGCACCGAAATAATTTCTGTTTTGCATCAACTGCATCGCCTCGAAATGATTATAGCCTTTTCGTTTGCGTTTTTCGTAGAAAATTGCACCAAATCTTGCCAAACGCTCTTCTTGGTCAGTTGAACGAGAGTCTATGATTTCGGCATAAGGTAAATCAATGTTATTTTCTTCGAGTAATTTAGTGATTTTAGCTACATTTCCGAGCAAAATTGGTGTAGCAATTTTTTCGTCCTGTACTTCTTGGGCAGCTTTCAGAACGGCTAAATTTTCGGCATCGGCAAAAACTACACGTTTTGGATGTAATTTTGCCTTATTTGTAATTACTTTTTTGAGCGAGTTATCTTGTCCTAAACGCTTTGCCAACATAGTATCGTAGGCTTCCCAATCGGTAATCGGGAATTTAGCCACACCACTATCCATAGCTGCTTTGGCTACTGCTGGAGCAACGGTTGTAAGTAAACGTGGGTCAACAGGCTTTGGAATGATATAGGTGCGGCTAAATGAAAGATTGGTTTCGCCATACGCTAAATTTACTACATCGGGCACTGGTTTTTTCGCCAAATCGGCCAACGCAAGCACGGCTGCCAGCTTCATTTCTTCGTTAATAACTTTCGAGCGAACGTCTAAAGCACCACGGAAAATATAGGGGAAGCCAAGTACGTTATTCACTTGATTCGGGTAATCAGAACGTCCAGTTGCCATGATAATATCTTCACGGGCGGCAATTGCATCTTCATAAGAAATTTCTGGAGTTGGGTTGGCCATTGCAAAAACAATTGCATCTTTTGCCATTGATTTTACCATATCTTGGCTCAAAATGTTGCCTTTTGAAAGTCCAACGAATACATCCGCTCCAACTAAGGCTTCGGCCAATGTGGTTTCGGCTGGCATATTATCGTTGGCAAATTCGATTTTCTTTCCATCCAAATTCGTGCGACTTGGGTGAATTAAGCCCTTACTATCGAACATGAAAATGTTCTTTTTATCAGCTCCCAACGAATTATACAAACGAGTACAAGAAATTGCCGAAGCCCCCGCACCATTGATAATTATTTTTACTTGCGATATATCTTTTTGTACTAATTCGAGAGCGTTCAATAATGCCGCCGACGAAATGATGGCTGTGCCATGTTGGTCATCATGCATTACTGGAATATTCAATTCTGCTTTTAGGCGTTCTTCGATTTCAAAACACTCTGGAGCAGAAATGTCTTCGAGGTTTACACCACCAAAAGTTGGTTCGAGAATTTTCACTGTTCGTACAAATTCGTCAACATCTTTGGTGTTTAACTCAATATCAAATACATCAATATCTGCATAAATTTTGAATAAAAGCCCTTTTCCTTCCATTACTGGTTTTCCAGCGGCTGGGCCAATATCGCCTAAACCCAAAACAGCCGTTCCGTTTGAAATTACAGCCACAAGGTTTCCTTTTGCCGTATATTTATAAACGTCTTCGGGATTTTCAAAAATAGCCATGCATGGGTCGGCTACCCCAGGAGAATACGCCAAAGATAAGTCTTTTTGGGTAGCATACTCTTTACTTGGAACTACTTCAATTTTACCTGGACGACCTTTTGCGTGGTAATGAAGTGCTTCTTCTTTTAAATTTTGTTTACTCATTTTCGAATAAAAGATTAGTTTGATGATGCGAAGGTAAGACTGAATACTTTTAGAGTTAAAGAAAAAAAGTCTTTTTTTGTGTAATTAACTGTTTTTGCTTAGGAAAATAGCTTTTTGCATACTTTCTTATTTGTTCTGCAAATTATCTTTCACAATATCTTCATAGTCAGCCACGTGAGCAAAGGCTGCTTCCATTTTAGCACGGTCGAATTCATTTTCGTTATTTGAAATCCAAATAGTTGCTACACCGTTTCCGATAAAGTTGGTAATCGCACGAGCTTCAGACATGAATCGGTCAACGCCCAAAAGCAAAGCCAAACCTTCAACGGGAATCACTTTTAAAGCCGTCAGCGTTGAAGCCAAAACAATAAAACCACTACCAGTTACGCCCGCTGCACCTTTCGATGTTACCATCAAGATACCGATAATTGTTAGAATTTGTTGAATATCGAGATGCACATTGAAAACTTGAGCTAAGAAAATAACTGCCATTGAAAGGTAAATTGTCGTTCCATCAAGGTTGAACGAATATCCCGCAGGAACAACCAAACCAACCACTGATTTTGAACAACCCATTTTCTCCAATTTTTCCATCAACGAGGGCAAACCTGCTTCTGATGATGATGTGCCAAGTACAATCAATAATTCTTCACGAATAAATTTTAGAAACTTCCAAAGACTGATTTTATAGTATCTCAGAATAAAATAAAGCACCACAAATACAAAAATAGCCATTGTTACATAAACCGTTCCCATTAATTTAGCAAGCGGGAGAAGGGTTTGAATACCATATTTGGCAATAGTGAAAGCCATACCACCAAACGCTCCGATTGGTGCAAAAAGCATGACTTTGTGTAAAGCCCAAAAAACTTTTTTGGAAATCGGTGCAAGAAAATTAACCACTTTTTGACGGCCAGAATAATTACTCAAAGCAATTCCCAGCACTATTGCCAGAACCAACACTTGAAGTGTGACATTATCTAAGAAAAACTTTAGCCAACTAAATTCGGTAGCACTTTTGGTGTATTTTGAAATATCTCCACCCTTGATAGCATCTGTGACAACGCCATCACCAGGGCGAATAACATTTGCTACTATAACACCCACAAAAAGAGCTATGGTTGTGACTACTTCAAAGTAAAGGAGGGCTTTTGCTCCAACTTTTCCAACTTTTTTCAAATCTCCCATCGAAATAATTCCGAGTGTAATTGTGAGAAAAATGATTGGATTGATGAAAAGTTTGACAAAACTGATAAATAAACTGCTCAGAAATTCGGCAAATGTATTTTTAATTTCAAATTCAGAAATGAAAAGATTTTGCTTGAAGCCTTTTTCAAAGATTTGTTGTAGGGCAAACTCGGGATTGTAATGGCCGAGCAAAACACCACAAACGATGGCCGTAAGTACCCAAAAAGTAAGGTTAGTAAAGAGTTTTTTCATTGTAAAGTTTTATTATTCGGAATTTTGTTAGGGCTATATTTGGAAAAGTGTATTTCAGAAAAAAATCAATAAATAGTGCCAAAACAGAACTGTAATCAACGATAATGGAATACTGATGCCAATCATTAAACTTGCCAGCGGCGGATTTAATTGATGATTGATGGCAATGATAGAAGCCGTATTCATCGAACCCAAAGCTGCTCCAACTACGCACATTTGGCCTATCCACGCATTTTCATGCACAAAAAAGTTTTGTTGAAGCAATATAAGGTATAATACAAAGATTATCAACGGGGCAACCAATAGTTTGAAAAATAAGCCTAACAAAAATGGTTTTTGTACAAGATTACCTTGAGATAAGTTGATTTGCAAACCAACTGATAATAAGGCCAGTATCGTAAATGGGCTACCCAGTTTTTGTAAAATATCGCTCACCGAACTCGGAAAATGAAAATCAAGGATATTTAAACATACAGCCACGCAAAAGGCTACGAATGGCGGAAAGGTAAAAATACTTTTAGCGATAGATTTTACCGATGGCTCGGACGATGAATAATAAGAGGCCGTCATGATTCCGAGCGTGCCACAAACAACAAATGAACCTGCCTGACTCATCAAAATACCCATCTGAACGCCTGCTTTACCATATAATAATTCAAAAATCGGAAATCCTACAAACGAAATGCTGCTGATTCCCGCCGTGATTGTTAAAGCTCCGGTGGTACTTCTGTCGAAGCGGAGACTTTTGGCAACGATTTTGAAAAATATAAACGAACTTATGAATAAAACGTAGGGTGTAAGAATTACGAGTAACTGATTTGGTTTAAACGAAATTTCGCTGGTATAAAGGAGTGTTAGTGCTGGTAAACAAATATTAATGATAACTGCATTCAGACCCAAATACGCATCTTTTGGAAAGCCTTTGGTTCGTTGGAGGAGTACCCCCAACGAAAGGCAAATTATCAATAAAAACAGGTTAGTCATTGCTTAAATAATTGACATGAGACAAAAGATACGAGATTTTGACAAAGTTCACGGTCAATAAAATTTCAACCAAATATTTTAAGAGATATTAGTAAACAATTTAATTTCTCTCGTCTCATATCTTTTGTCTATAATCTGCTAAAAATTAATGGTAGCATTAGCATAATAGAATGCTCCATTAAATCCAAATTGGTTAGCATTTCGGGTATATGGTATTTGTCCATTGGTATAACCCGCAAAGTTTGTCAAAACCTTGTCAGGATACACATCGGTTATGTTATTGCTACCCAAAGTAAGTGAAAACTTAGGAGAAAACGCATACGTTAATGCTACATCAATGAGTGTTTTTCCGCCAAATGTTTGTGTAATATGTGGTTTTCCAGTAGGTTTTTCCCATGCGGTTACTGGTCCAAAATACGATGCTCTCACATTAGCATTGAATTTATTGATTTGATAGCCCACCGATGCCAATATTTTCTGACGAGGTTGTGCTGTTTCAATCAGACTAATACTTACGGTATCAATCATCAAAATCTTGGCCGTTGTACCTGCCTGTAAAAGACTTGGTGTTGCTTTCTGCGAAGTAAATTTGGTTTCGTTGAAAGTCAGAGCAACACTGGCCGTTAGCTTACTTTTTGGAGTAAATTTATGATTGAAAGTTGTCACGAAGTCAATTCCTCTGGTGCGTGTATTGATATGATTCGTGAAAAAGCGAATCTCGCTAATGCCGGGAAACAAAGGCTTGAGCGAAGCAATGCTATTAACAATCATACGCTCTGAAAGTATAATACGGTCGGTAATATCAATCTGATATGCATCTAACGTAAATAAAAACTTATCGCCTGCCTTTGCTGTAATACCTAAATTATAGTTGAGCGAGTTTTCGGCTTTTGGTTTTTCAATGCCAAGTTGTGCCAGACGAGGGTCAGAGTTTGGTAATTGTTTGGTCTGAATAATTGCTCCTGCTTGCACAGTCGAAGTCGTAACGCTGTTATAAGTCTGCTGTAATGATGGTGCTCTAAAACCTTTATTTATCGAACCTCTGATTGAAATACTTTCCGAAAGTTTCAAACGAGCGGCTAATTTTCCCGAAACATTACTACCAAAATCGCTATAATTTTCGTAGCGAAGGGCGGCTGCTACTAAAAATTTGTTTGTAATATCGCTTTCTACGTCAGCATACAAACCAATGTTGCTACGAGTGGCATCGGTTTCGTCGGTAGGGGCAATTCCTGGGCGGCCACTCGAACCTGGTGCTTTGTTTTTGGTGGTTGCCAGCGGCCCAACTTGATACGATTCGGCACTGCCTTGTTTCAAGATAAACTGTTCGGCTCTGAACTGGCTACCAAAAGCGACGTTGGTATTTTTTGTGCCAAGTAAACCTTTATAATTCTTCGAAATATTGGCTTCAATGGTCGTTTGACCAACGGCACTACGGCCAACATAAAATTCGGTTGGAGAATTTGCTCCCATTGAAGGGTTTACAGTATTATTTGCCCATAAATCCAAGTAATTATGGCCATATCCTGCACTAAAATCAAGATTCCAACCGTCTGATACTTTTCTGTTGAGGCCCACAACTGATGAATAATCAATGGTTTTCCCCGGTAATTGAGGCGTAAAACCATCAGGGAAAATCTCTGGAGTTGAGTTGGCGTTTGATGGATTGGCTACTCTGAAAAAACCAAAAGCCAATACATCTTTCATCGAAACACCACCGAAGCTATACACATTCCATTTTTCATTTATCGGGTACCCAAAATTATAAAATCCTTGATAAGCTGTATTCTGATTACTACCATACTTTGTTACTTTGAAAGTACCATAATCTCCCCAAACTCCTCTTGTTTTGAGCGTTGCTTCATCGGTTGCCTGAGTTGATGAATAAATACCTGTATAAGTTCCACCAGCTACTGGTCTTGGATTATAAAAATCTGAGCGGTCGGTACCATTGGCGTGCTGGTAATGAAGCGTCAGATTAAGGTAGCTTTTTTCTTTACCCAGCTTAAAACCATAGTTTAATGCACCCATGTACGTTCCACCGTCACCCATTTTCGTGATTCCGTACTGAGTTTTGAATGTGCCTTTTCCTACGCTTTTATTTAAGCCTAAGTTTACAATACCAGCAATGGCATCAGAACCATATTGTGCAGCTGCACCATCACGCAAAACCTCAACACGGTCGAGTGCCAACGATGGAATCGAGTTCATATCGGTTACGACGGTTCCTAAACCAACGGTTACGTTAAGATTTAATGCCGAAAACTGATGACGACGCTTGCCATCGACCAATACCAACACTTGGTCGGGCGAAAGTCCACGGAGGGTGGCTGGGTCGGCATAATTGGCTACACCATTGATACCAGTTTTGGCCGAATTGAACGAAGGAGAGTTAAACTGCACCATTTGTCCAAGTTCAACTTGACCAGTTGCTTGTAATTCTTTCGCACTTAATACATCAACAGGTACTGGACGCTCAACATCGGTGCGGGGTTGCCCACGAGAACCAATCACTACCACTTCACTTAGTTGAGATGTTGCTTCGGCTAAGGTGATATTTACAATGTTATTCTCACCAACTGTAATTTCTTGATTTTGATAACCAATAAATGAAAACTGTAAAACTTCACCTTTATCGGCATTTATCTTGAAACTTCCATCTACTTCGGTGCTTGTTCCACGTTTTGTGCCTTTTACTACAATACTCACGCCTGGTAATGCTTCACCTTTTACTGAAACTACTTTTCCTGTAATTGGGTCAGCAACGGGGAGGGCAGGTATGTCTGTATCAATGGTTTGTGCTTTAGTTTCTTCGGTGGCAGCGTTTAGAACAATTTGATTGCCATATACTTTATAAGATATATGTAGTGGCGAAAATAATTTGCTCAGAACTTCCGAAAATTTCTGATTTTGTACTTGTAAACTGATTTTTTTGTCGGACAAAATGACTTTTGAACTGTAAAAAAACTTTGCATCAGCCACTTTCCCGATTTCAGAAATGGCATCTTGCATGCTTACATTTTGCAGATTGACCGAAACATTTTTTTCGAGTAAATCTTGTGCTTTGCCATCGTGGGCCAAAGACTGCAACACAAGTACAAGTGCAAGAAAGCATTGTGTTAGCGAAATTTTCATCATTTTAAGCAAAAATGCTTGATTGAATAGTGGTTTTTGCATAGGTTTACAAAGGTTTTGTTTGATTAACTAAACTGAATGTGTTGCCTCAGAAGACATTTGGCGATGGAACTGAGGTGATTGTAAGCCGAAAGTGTTTCCAGCACTCTCGGCTTTTTTGTAAAAAATTGGTTTTTGGTTTTATATGAAGTTTTGAAAATTAATAGTCCACGGTCGATGGTCAATAATCCACAGTTAAGATTTTATGTTTTATGAATTAGGTATTCAAATTATTCTCTGTTCTCATTCACAACCAGCTCCGCTGACTAAAATACTTGTTCCTTTAACTTGATAAGTGGCATTGAGTGAACGTGTAATGATATCGAGTTTGGTGAAAAGTGGCATTTCGGTTAAATCTCCGTTGAGCGTACATTTTCCGAGTGATTCTCGCTCTAAAACCATTTCTATGCCGTAGGCTTTTTCGAGAGCAGTTAGCACTTCATTGAGTGGGGCATCTTGAAAATTAAAACTCAGGTTTTCTTTATTGATAGTTGTAAGAACTTCGGGCTTTTCGACCAAACCAGTTACAAAATGCTCTTCTTCATCAAAGAATGTTACTTTTAAGTTCGGAGTCAGAATTACACCGTTGTTTTGTTTGTCTTCTGCATCTTTTTCAAAAACCGTTACCTTGCCCGATACTACTGAAACTTCCGATTTTTTCATGCTCGGATATGCCTTCACCGAAAAACTTGTGCCGAGAACCTTCGTTGTCATTTTTCCTGTATAAATCAAAAAGGGGCGAGTAGCATCGTGCATCACATCGAAGAATGCTTCGCCTATCAGATTTACTTCTCTAAATTTTGTATCTGATTGATTATAAGAAAGTTGTGTCTTAGGTTTCATCACAACCACGCTTCCATCAGGCAATGTAATTTTCAGTTCTTTTGCAGAAACATTCTCGTATTTTGCCCAACCCGAAAACGGAATCCCGCTTAAAGATTGAATATTTTTGGCCGATTTATTATAAGTCCAGATTCCAAAAGTCAATAAAAACATAGCCGCCGCACTGCTCAAATACCAAACCCAATTTATTTGTCGAGTAGGTGTTTTTTGGACTGGTGCTATTTTTTCTTTGATTTTGAGATAAAGTTCATTTTCTAAATCAAGCTGTTCTTCATCTGTCAGTTGGCTAATTCCATCAAGATTGTTTTCAAACGAGTAATACCATGTTTCTACTGCCCGACGTTCTTGGTCGGTGCTTGTGTTTTGTAAAAAACGTTCAATTATTTCTTTGTTTATTTTCATTTTTTATTGCTTTCATAGACTAAGTGAAACGAGCAGAAGATTTCCCCTACGTGAGAATGAAAAATATTTCAGAGAGTTTTTGTTGCGTGAACTTACCCCGAATAAATTCGAGGTCTAAGGTAACAAAGGATGTTATTTTATTCTACCAAACCGATTTAAATTGGTTTTACTGTACATCATTTCCGTTGTTCTTTAAGGCTGTGATTTTAATCACAGATTGGAATCAAATTTTGAGTAAGTAAGAGTTTAGTTTACCCGATTGTAAAAAATAGAATGCCCAGTGCAGTATAGTCTTTCAATGCCTCACGCAGAATTTTGAGGGCTTTGGTCATTTGATTTTCAACGGTTTTCTCCGAAATATCAAGTCTTTCCGAAATCTCTTTTTGAGAAAGTCCACTTCGTTTTAGTAAGAAAACTTCACGACATTTTTCGGGTATTGTTTGAAGAGCTTGCTGATAAGCATCATTCAATTCGTCGAAAGCAACGGCTTGTTCCGTAAAATTATCGTCATTCTCATCAAGCATTAAAGTTGATGAATATTTCTCAAAAAGTGTATTTTTTTTGAATTGAGCAATGACAAGGTATTTGATGGAAGTAAAAAGATAATTTTCGATATTTTCGATGGGAAGCGTTTCACGACGTTCCCAAAGCGAAACAAATAATTCTTGAACCACCTCTTCGGTCAGTTCTTTGTCTTGCAGGCGTTTGTAGGCAGCTCCATAGAGTTTTGAAAAGTATCTTCGATACAAAATCTCAAAAGCCCGACTATCACCAGTGGCAATATCAGCAAGGAGTTCTTGGTCAGTATCGAAGGGGAGTTTTTTCATTTTGGTACAAAAGAAAGATTTATTTGTAAGAAAACATAAAAAAAGCTGTTGCTTTTGTTGATATTCTGTTTTATACTGAACCCAAATCTTGATTCGGAAGTTAAATGAATGATAAATCTGACCGAAACCTAATGGCTCGACCAATTATTGATACATCTGAAACAAAACCCAATATCAAAGAACGTCTAAAAGCATTGGGTAATTTACCTGCTTTTTTGCGTGAAGTCTATCTTACTTCGCCCGTCTTGACTATCAGTAATACAGTTTTACGTCTCCTTCGTTCGGCTATTCCGATTTCTATTTTATACATTGGCAAACTTATTATTGATGAGGTTTTGGTGCTTAGTGCGAGCAAATCAGAAACCCTCAATCAAATTTATTTATTGATTGCCGCTGAATTTGGTTTAATGATTATCAGCGATTTGCTTTCTCGTGGTATTGCTTTGACTGATAGTCTTTTAGGTGATTTGTTTGCTAATAGAACGTCGATAAAACTAATGAATCACGCTGTTTCGCTTGATTTAGCTCAGTTTGAAAACGCCACTTTTTATGATAAACTCGAACGAGCCAGACAGCAAACTAACGGTCGAACAGCTCTACTTTCGCAGATTTTGGCACAAGGACAAGATGCCATCACGATGGGGCTTTTGCTCGTCGGACTCGTCACTTTTAATCCGTGGTTGATTGCCTTGCTTTTGGTTTCAGTCATTCCATCTTTTATTGGTGAATGGCATTTTAACGCCAAAAGTTATTCGCTACAAAGAGGTTGGACGCCGCAACGCCGTGAGTTAGATTATTACCGTTTTATTGGTGCGAGTGATGAAACCGCCAAAGAAGTAAAACTTTTCGGACTTTCAGATTTTATTATTGAACGATTCCGAAATTTATCAGACCGATATTTCAAGGAAAACAAAAAGCTGGCAATAGAAAGAGCATCGTGGGGAAGTTTATTGGTGGCAATCGGTACTTTGGGGTATTTTGCTGCATATACCTTAATCATTGTAGAAACCATCAAAGGAATCGTTACGATTGGGAGCTTGACTTTTTTAGCGGGTTCGTTTCGGCAGTTAAAATCTTTGTTGGAGGGTATTCTTGGGCGATTCACCAGCATTTCGCAAGGAGCTTTATATCTCAATGATTTGTTTGAATTTTACCAGATTGAGCCACAAATTATCTCGCCCACTCAACCCAAACCTTTCCCAAATCCAATTAAAGTAGGTTTTAGTTTTGAGAATGTTGGTTTCAAATATCCAAATTCTGATAAATGGGCAAATCGAAATCTGAATTTTACATTAAAAGTAGGAGAGAAGCTGGCTTTAGTTGGAGAAAATGGTTCAGGAAAAACAACTTTAGTAAAATTGTTGGCAAGATTATATGACCCCGACGAAGGCCGAATTTTATTGGATGGTGTTGATTTAAAGGATTATAATTTGGCAGAATTGCGTGAACACATCGGTGTCATTTTTCAAGATTTTCAGAAATTCAATTTTACCGCAGGCGATAATATTGCAGTCGGTGATATTGAGTCTCGTGAGGAACTTCCCGAACTTGAAAGAGCAGCTAACCAAAGTTTGGCCGATACCGTTATTGAAAAATTACCACTGAAATATGAACAGCCTTTGGGAAGGAAATTTGCTAAAGGAATTGAACTTTCGGGCGGAGAATGGCAAAAAGTTGCTTTGGCGAGAGCTTATTTGCGTGAAGCCGAAGTTTTGATTCTGGACGAACCAACGGCTGCTCTCGATGCCCGTGCTGAATACGAAGTTTTTCGACGTTTTGCCGAACTTACCAAAGGAAAAACTGCTATTTTGATTTCACACAGGTTTTCAACAGTAAGAATGGCAGATAGAATTTTGGTTCTTGATAAAGGAAATCTGCTCGAAATCGGCACACACGAAGAACTTTTGGCTAAAAATGGACGATATTCCGAGTTATTTTACTTACAAGCAGAAGGGTACAAGTAGTAAAATTTTCTGAATTCTGTAAAATTGCCACGCCTTTAAAGTTCGTGGCAATTTATTTAGCATAATTTTAGTAAATGAATAATGCATTGAGTTGTAATTCTTCCGAATCATAAACACCAGTTTCCCAATCTAATTCTTTATATGTAAGTTTTGATTTTTTGATAAGCGGAATCGTATCAAATCCTTTTTTGGGTAGTCGTAGAAGATAACTCTTTGGCAAGAAAATAGAATCAATGTTTTTCGACTCCATGAAATCTTCGATTAGTTTTATACGATACCCATGAAATATTTCATAACTAATTGACTTAATGCGAGTTTCGAATCTGTTTTTGAGAATCGAGAGGGCTTCATCAAATTCTTTTGTTCTAAGCGATTCGACAACTTTTTTTGGATTGTAGAAAAGTAGTTCTGTAATAGAGTTTCCCAAATCTTCTGAATACATTAAAACTACATCAACCTCATAGGTTTCTAAATGATTCATCGCCAATTTGAGCGTATTGAGAGATTCTACATGAAAATCAGTAGGTATTAATATTTTAGTTGTCATACTCCAATTATTTGATACATGAAAAATTAAAGTACAAAGTTGTTTTAGACAGATGAGAGAGGTTTAAGAGGTAGATTAAAATCGGATTAGAATTTTAAGATTTGCAGAAATTTGGCTTTTTGGCAGAAAATTGATTTTTTTTGAAGTATTTCTGTTGACTATCGACTGCTGACAGTGGACTATTTATGACTTTTGGATATTGGCCAGCGGGAGTTTAATCTGAACAGTAGTGCCTTCGTTCACAACCGAGGTGACGTTTAGTTGTCCATTATGAATCTTGATGATATTCCGGGTAAGTGGCAAACCAATGCCATAACCCTCGAAATGACGAGTATTTGATGCTCTAAAAAACGGGTCATAGATAAATGGCATTTCAGATTCTGGAATGCCTATTCCTTGGTCTTTTATTATCAAAAAAACTTGACTGTCGCTCGAAGCAATACTCACATTTACGGGTTTATTGCTTGAATATTTGCAAGCATTGCTGAGCAGATTCGTAAAAGCAAGCGATAAGAGCTGTTTATTACCCATAACTTTTAGTTTAAATGGGTTTTCGGGCAACAGACTAAAGTCAATGATAATGTTGTTTTTGGGGTTTAGCTTATCAATTATCCCTTTTGCTTGCCATAGGAGTTCATCCGTACGTAGAATTTCAAAGTTTACTTTTTTATTGCTATATCCAGTCTGAGCTAAGTAAAGCAATGTTTGAGTAATTTGATTGAGACGTTCGGCTTGTCCTAAAATACTGGTGAGCGACTGCTGATACTCTTCGGGCGTGCGTTCTTTCATGAGCATTACTTCGGCTTCGCCCATGATAGAGGTAAGCGGAGTGCCAAACTCATGCGAAGCATTGCTCACAAAGTTCTTCTGTGTTTCAAAAGATGTTTCAAGCCTGTTCAGTAAATCATTGAAAGTCGAAATCAACTGACTAATTTCGTTATCATTATATTTTTCTTCAATTCTTTGATGAATGTTTTCTGTACTGATTTGTTTTACGCTATCTGTAATACTCTTGATAGGGTCGAAAATATGTTTTGAGAAATAAAACGATAGCGAAGTAATGAAAATAACTATCAGAAAAACCGCTACCAAAATGATATTCCGCATGAAAATCAAGTGATGCGAAGCATAGTAGTTTTTTGCCGATACAATTACTATATATTGTTTGTCATTACTATTATATCTGATACCAGTATAAAATGTTTCGTTGAGTTGAAGTGTCGATTTTGTCTTGTTCAAAATCTCTTCCAAAAAACTAAGTGGCAAAGTGGTTTTCTGAGCAATTGCAGGCAAATCTTCTTCTGATTCAACTTCAAAACGATAATCTTTTTCTTCGCTGAGTTTTTCGAGGTTTTCTTCTCTAATTTTCTTAAACGATTGAGCATCAATTTTATCGGCATCGTAATTATACTTTGCCGAAATCTTGGCTCGGGTTTCTAAGCGTTTATAAAAGTCAGTGTATGAATAATTGTATAAAAAATAGTAGATGCTGCCACCCAAAAGTAATAACATTATTACGTTTGTCAGGATGAGTACCAAGGCTATTTTTAATTGAGTTTTCATGCTTCTTTTAATACATATCCCATTCCAATTACAGTATGTACGAGTTTAGGTTCGTAGTTTGAGTCTATTTTTTTACGCAAGTAATTTATGTAAACATCAACCACATTAGTTGCCAAATTAAAATTAATATCCCAAGCACTTTCGAGCAAATCGACTCTTGATAAAACTCGACCTTTGTTTTTAATAAGAGTAAATAGCAGGCGGTATTCGGTAGCTGTCAGCGATATTAACTCGCCATTGCGTTCAACGGTTTTGGCATCATCGTCCATTTTTAAGTTGGCAATCGTGTAGATATTTTCTTTGGTTTTTATCTCATTTCCTGTGGCTGAACTTCTACGGAGTAAAGCCTTGATTCTGGCAACTAATTCAATAAATTTAAATGGTTTTGCCAAATAATCATCCGCCCCAGAGTTTAGACCGAGAGCGATATTATCAGCAGTATTGAGAGCCGTCAGAAACAAAATAGGCGTTTGAATATTTTTATTGCGTAGAATTTTACAAACCTCAATGCCGTTTGTATCAGGTAGCATAATATCCAAAATAATCAAATCGAAATCATTGTCAGAAGCCATCTGAGTGCCACTACTGCCATCAAGAGCGACCGAAACCTCAAAATCTTCTTCGGTTAAGCCTTTTTTAATGAAGCTAACCACATTTATTTCATCTTCTACCAATAAGATTTTCTTCATTTCATTATCTACTTAAAAAGTACAAAACGATTTATTTGACAAATGTTGTACTATTTTCCCCAAATCGCTAAGGCAAGCCTTATTTTTCCATAATCATAAACTCCTTCGAGTGCTTCAAACAATGGTTTGATTGCATCGCCTTTTTGAACATTCAACTTCATGGCTTCGGCAATGATTTGGTTATATTCATAAGTGGCAATGTATTGTTTGAGGTCGATGTCTTGACCATCTTGCTTGAGTTTTACCAAATGACTAATAATCGTAACAGGATTTAGGGAGCGTTTAGCGGCCATTTCATCAATCGAAAGTCCAGCTTTATACATTTCAAAGGTTTCCAAAAATGTCATGCCTTTTTCTTGCTTTGCTCGCCCAATACCTGGGTTTTCGCCCGTAAATGATAGAATTTCATTGATAAATTCATCGCCATATTGCCTGAATTTCTGTTCACCAACACCCGAAACTGACATCATCTGAAAACGATTGATTGGTCGTTTCTGAGCCATGTCCGAAAGCGTAGCATCTGAGAAAATCACAAATGGCGGAACGCTTTGTTCATCGGCAATTTTCTTGCGGAGAAGTCGAAGTTTTTCAAACAAAGCATCTTTTATAATTTCTCGCTTCGTTTTTTCTTTCGGAGCGGCTTCTTCTTGTCGTGCTTTCTTAATATCGTAAGCCTCAAATCTTACTAAATTTACTTTTTTGCCTTCATATAATATCTGTCTTGAAACTGCATTTAATTTCAGAGCATGACGCTCATCATAGGCAATATCACAAATGCCCGAATTGAGCATTTGCGTAATATAGTCGGCCCATTCTTCGTATTTTAGTTCTTTGCCTACGCCAAATGTCTTTAAAGTCTGATAACCTCGGTCATAAATTGCCCTATTCTGCGAACCCCTCAAAATATCAATCACCATACCCATTGCTGCTTTTTCTTCGGTGCGAGAAATGGCCGACAATGCTTTTTGAGCAAAAATTGTGGCATCGAATTTTTGTGGAGGATTCTTACAAACATCGCAATTCCCACAATCGTTTTGGGCTTCTTCATTAAAATAACTCAACAAGATTCGTCTTCGGCAAATCTCTGACTCGGCATATTGTTTCATGCGGTCGAGTTTTGCAAACTGCACTTCTTTCATCTCATCGGGCAGTTCAGAATTTTGAATCATGTCTTTGCGGGTCATGATATCAGAATAACTATAAAACAACAGCGTGTCTGATTTCATACCATCACGCCCAGCACGACCAATTTCTTGGTAATAACTTTCAACATTCGATGGTAAACTATAATGAATCACAAATCGCACATTCGATTTATCAATACCCATTCCGAAGGCAATCGTTGCGACCATTACCTGAATCTCATCCTTTATAAAAGCTTCTTGAACCTCCGAGCGGGTTTTGGCATCAATGCCTGCGTGGTAGTGCATCGCTCTGATACCAACTTTGCGTAAACCTTCGGCAACGTCTTCGGTATTTTTTCTACTCAAACAATAAACAATTCCCGATTGATTGGGTCGCTTGCCAATGTACTCCTGCATTATTTTCAGTCTATTTCTTCCACCCAACACATTCAAACCTAAATTTGGTCGGTCGAAAGAAGAAATAAAAACCTTTGCATCTGGTACACCCAATTGAGTTAAAATATCTTTTCTCGTTACACGGTCGGCGGTTGCAGTTAGGGCAACCACAGGCACATTCGGAAACGTTTCTTTCAAAATATTTAGCTTGGTGTATTCTGGTCTAAAATCATGACCCCAAGTCGAAACACAATGAGATTCATCAATAGCAATCTGATTGACCGAAAGAGTTTTAATGAAACTTATATAATTATTATGAAAAAGTTTTTCGGGCGAAATGTAGAGTAATTTTATTTCACCAGACTTACATTTTTCTTCAAGCGTTCGTTGCTGTATCGAATCTAATGAGCTATTCAAAAAAGCCGAAGGAACACCATTGGCTTGCAAAGATTGCACTTGGTCTTGCATGAGGGCAATTAGGGGCGAAATAACCAAGGTAATGCCTTCCATAACCAAAGCAGGTACTTGGAAACAGATTGATTTTCCACCGCCAGTAGGCATCAGTACCATGCAATCTTGTTTTGACAGAATCGTATCAATAATCTCAGCTTGTAGTGGACGAAACTTATCGTAACCGAAGTATTTTTTTAAAACTTGCTCTTTAGTCATTTATGTCAGAAAAAGTAATTTAAGCAAAATTATGAGTAAAAGATGAATCTAAATTGAAAATCATTTATTTTTACTGAAATTATTTTCAACAAACCAACCATTATACATGAAAAAAACGCTGGTTTTATCATTACTTTTTTCCTCAAGTCTGTTTGCACAAGATAACAAATCTACCGAATTTGCTTCCACGATTTCAGCACAAGATTTAAGAAAACATTTGACTTACATTGCCTCTGATAGCCTCGAGGGGCGAGATACAGGCTCAGAAGGACAGCGAAAAGCAGCCGATTACATCGCCAAGCATTTTGCCAGTTTGGGTTTGCAAGCAATCGCACCGCAAAAAGATGGTAGTAAAGGTTATTTCCAAAAATTCAACCTTTATCAAAAAGGCTGGAAAGATGCCTATATAAAGATAGGTAACAAAAAGAAAGAATTCTTCAAAGATTACTATCCTAACGGGCTAATGAGTATTCCCGAAGAACAATCAATGTCGGTTGTTTTTGTAGGTTATGGAATAGAGCAAGAAGGAGGCGGTTATAACGATTATAAAGATATTAATGTAGAAGGAAAAGCCGTTGTCTTTTTTGATGGCGAACCAAAAGACAAAGAAGGAAAAAATCTTTTCACCAAAGCCGATGAAAAATCCGAATGGACTGAAAGAACAGGGCTTCAAAAGAAAATCAATATTGCGTTGAATCACGGAGCGAAAATGTTTTTTGTGATTTCGGCAACCGATGCTCAGAAATTCACTTCACTGGCTGCCGAGCGTAAAGCAGTTTTGTCAAGATTCAATCAATTAAGTTTTAATGCTGCATCATCGGCTGAAAAAGCAACTTCCAACCCAACCTTTTTCGTCTCTCAAGAAATGGCGGCCGAAATGCTTGATGTGAAGTCAAGTAAACTAACCAAAATAGTGGAAGAAATCAGCGATAAGAAAGAAAGTTCGGCAAGTAAAATAAAACCTTCAACGGTTTCGGTGAAAGCCGAGAGGGGAGAAGTGCCAGTAGAAACGGCAAATATTTTAGGATTTTTGGAAGGAACAGACAAAAAAGATGAAGTTGTATTAATAACCGCTCATTACGACCACGTAGGAATCCAAAACGGACAAATTCACAACGGAGCTGACGATGACGGTTCTGGCACGTGTGCGGTTCTCGAAATTGCTGAAGCATTTGCCAAAGCAAAGCAAGCAGGAAATGGTCCACGCCGCAGTATTTTGTTTATGACCGTTACAGGTGAAGAGAAAGGTTTGCTCGGTTCTCAATATTATACTGACAAAGACCCGATCATTCCATTAGCAAAAACAGTATGTGATTTGAATATAGATATGATTGGCCGAATAGACAAACAACATGCACCCAAAGAAGAATATGTTTATTTGATTGGCTCAGATAAATTATCTTCAGAATTACACCAAATAAGCGAAGACGTAAACAAAAAATTCATCAATTACGACTTAGATTATACCTTCAATGACCCTAAAGATCCTAACCGTTTTTACTATCGTTCAGACCATTATAATTTTGCTAAAAACAAAATTCCAGTCATTTTTTACTTTACTGGCGTACACGAAGACTATCATCGTCCGGGAGATGATGTCGAGAAAATTCTCTTTCCAAAATACCAGCAAATTACACGCTTAGTTTTTCAAACAGCTTGGGAATTGGTAAATCGTGAAGAACGAATAAAGGTAGATAGTAATAAGCAATAGACTATTTTGTTGAATATTGCCTTTTAAAGGCAATATTTAATAGAAAAAAAATATCAACGAAAACTTTAGTTTTATGGATATTAAGACTCAAATAAAAAAAAGGCTAAATACTTGATAGCTAAAATGTTAAGACACTCTATTGTATCACTTTGATACTAAGCAAATCTTAAAAAAGTTCAATAATTCAGTTTTTGAGTAAAAATTAATTGTATTTATACTTTTTTGTTTCACGGTTTTTCTATAAAATTGTCAAAAAATTAAAAAGAATACATTAACTGGATTGGCAGTATTTTCTTTTGAAATAGCTCGATTTTTTAATTTTTTAAACTTTTATTTAACAAAAAAACATTTTTAACTTTTTAAAACCCTAAAATTTTCTAATCTAATGGAAAAAAAGACAGCAGCCCCTGCAGCTAAACCAGCAGCAAAACAATCAACTGGTGGTGGATTAAATCCAGCGTTAACAATTCCTGTACTTCTTGCAATCGCAATCGCAACTTACGTTTTCATCTTAGGTGATGCAAGTCACTTCCTTGATGCCGAAAAACACAAACCAAAACCAGGTGACTTCTTTGGCCTTATCCACAGTGGTGGTGTTGTCGTGCCTATCTTGATGACATGTTTCCTTTGTGTATTAGTTTTCTCAATTGAGCGTTTCTTCACTATCAACAAAGCTTCAGGTACAGGTAATATCGATGCTTTCGTTCGTAAAGTTCGTTCGTTATTAGATTCAAACAATGTTGCTGATGCAATCAAAGAGTGTGACAAGCAAAAAGGTTCAGTAGGTAATGTAGTAAAAACTGCATTAGGCAAATACAGTTTGTTGACAACTGATGGTTCTTTAGACAAAGAACAAAAATTAGCAGCTCTTCAAAAAGAAGTAGAAGAAGCAACTTCATTGGAGCTTCCAATGCTTGAGAAAAACCTTACAATTCTTTCTACTTTGGCAACTGTATCAACTTTGATCGCCTTATTAGGAACTGTACTTGGTATGATTCGTGCGTTCTCAGCTCTTGGTGCTGGTGGTGGAGCCCCAGATGCAGCAGCTCTTGCAACGGGTATCTCTGAGGCCTTGATTAACACAGCCTTAGGTATCGGTACTTCTGCAATCTCAATCATCATGTATAACTTCTTTACATCTAAAATTGATGATTTAACTTACAAAATTGACGAAATCGGTTTGAGCATCCAACAAAATTTTGCAGCTCATAACTAATCTTAATTAGCAAGTTAAGATTGTTTCTAAAAATAAATTACATAATTAGATAACAATCTAAATTTGTTTTCGTTATATTTGTAAAATAAACTAAATCATTAAGGAGTTATGCCAGCAGTAAAACCTAAACGAAAGAGTCCTGTCATGGATATGACAGCGATGTGTGACGTGGCATTCTTGTTATTGTCGTTCTTTATCATGACTACCCAGTTTAAAGGTCAAGAATCAGTAACAATCGATACACCTTCGTCAATTTCGCAAACAAAAATCCCTGAAACGGGTGTGGCTACCATAAGTATCGACCCAAAAGGAAAATACTATTTTGGTATCGCAGATGCAAAGCAACGTGGTGAATTGCTTCAAAGAATGGCTCAAAAATATGGTGTATCAGTAACTACTACCGATATGAAGAGCTTCGAGAAACTATCAGATTTCGGAATCAGTATTGCTGGTTTAAAGCAATACTTGAATTTGCCGCCAGAAGACCAAATTAATGTAGTGATGGCAGGTATTCCGAATGATAGCACTAAAAGTGAATTAGGAGATTGGGTTTCGACTTATTTAAAAGAAGTAAATCCTTCAGCTAAACTGGCGATCAGAGGTGATGCCTCAACTAATTATCCAGCAGTAAAACAAGTACTTAATGAACTTGGAAAAAGAGACATTAACAAGTTTCAGTTAATTACTGGTGTTGAAAATGCACCTAACTAATATTTTAACGAATCATCTAAACATTGTAAAACAATGGCAGAAATAGACACCTCCAGTGGTGGTGGCAAAGGTGATGGTAAAGTACGGGCCAAAAAGCAATCCGCAAGAGTTGACATGACTCCCATGGTAGATTTAGGATTCTTACTGATAACATTCTTTGTTTTCACCACGACGTTCAGCAAGCCTAATATGATGAAACTGAATATGCCAGAAAAGGAGAAGGATGAAAATAAACCACCTGAGACGGCAGAAATCAAAGAATCGAATACGATTACGATCATAATGGGTAAAGATAATCGTGTATTCTATCACCAGAAGTCATCAAAAAACTTGACTCCTGAGTTATTGAGCGAAACTGATTACTCTAAAGATGGTATCCGTACCGCAATTTTGAAGGCAAGAGTTAATGCAATCGACCAAACTAAGTTCACTGTTGTAATTAAACCAACTGATGATGCTACTTACAAAAATACAGTAGATATTTTGGACGAAATGTCAATCACCAAGTCTGAGTTATATGCGATTGTTGACCCTTCGAAAGAAGAGTTGGATATCTACAAGCAGAAATCTGCTGCTCCGAAACAGTAATTAAGTAAACTCGTTAAGTATTCCATATTTAATGATAAAAAAAAAAAAAATGGACCCTAAAAATAATGTCAATATTACCTTAGATGACATGGTGTTCGAGACCCGTAACAAGGCCTATGGAGCATATGATCTAAGAAAGACATACAAAAAGACGGTAAACCGCTCACTTTTGTATGGTTCGATTGCATTTTTGGCTGCTGTGGGTGCTCCAATGCTTTATGCGTCTATTACGCCAAAGGCAAAGAAAGAAGTTGCGGTAGAAATCGACTTAGCTAAGTTGAAAGAAGAAAAAGTGGAGGATAAGCCCCTTGATCTTCCACCACCACCGCCACCTGAGCAAAAGCCACCTGAAGTTGCAACAATTAAGTTTTTGCCTCCTGAGCCAAAACCAGATGAAGAGGTGAAAAATGAAGAGCCACCACCACCTGCTGAGCAGATTGAGAAGGCGGTTATTTCAAACGAAACTAAAGAAGGTATTGAGTCTGACGAAATCGCAGCCGCTCCACCTCCAGTAGTTGAAGCTCCAAAAGCCGTTGAAATTGAACAACCAAAAGAAGATGAAATCTTTACAACTGTTGAACAACAACCTGAGTTTCCAGGTGGTATCAAAGAAATGTATGGCTTCATCGGTAAAAACTTGAAATACCCTTCGGCTGCTCAAAGAGCAAACGTATCTGGTAAAGTTTTTGCAAAATTCGTTGTTGAGAAAGATGGTAGTTTAGGTGATGTTCAAATTTTGAAAGGAATCGGTTTTGGTTGTGATGAAGAAGCACAACGTGTATTGAAATCAATGCCAAAATGGAATCCTGGTAAACAAAATGGACGTAACGTAAGGGTATTCTTTACTATGCCAATTTCATTCGTTCTTGAATAATGTTGCAGAATCGTAAACCAGAAGGTTTCAGTCAAATTACACTATATATTAGAGCATTTACTGCAATTGCATATATTGTAATGGGTATATATGTTTTTATGAAGCGTTCGCTTCTTCCAGTATCTGATGGTCTTGCCATGATAATGAGCGTTTTTATCATTATTTATGGTGTGTTTAGAGCTTGGGGAGCATATAATGCTTATAAAAATAGTCTATAAATGACTGATATTATTAAAAGGCCACTTCCGAAACGAAGTGGCCTTTTGATTTGATATAATTATGATTTTAATGATAAAAATATTTTTATATTTTTTGTAACTTAAAGAATTTATTTGAATATATTTGTGTTTATATATTTAGCAAATAGTCTAAATATTAATAAAGGGTACTTCCCCAAATAAAGTGTTGAGTAATCTTAACCACCAAAGAGATGAAAAAAGTAATTATTATATTAATAGGGGCAATAACATTGTGGCAATGCTCATCACAAGAAAAGCAAGATTTACCAAATGAAGGCGAAATAACCATAGCTGCTGATGAATCGCTGCAACCTATCGTTGACGCAGAAATTATGGCATATAATGCTCATTATCCCAAAGCAAAATTAAATGTAATTTACATGCCAGAACAACGAGCAATGTCGTTGATGATGAATGACTCAGTGAATATCGCAATTGTTACCCGTGAGGCAACCGCTGGAGAACAATCTGTTTACACGAGTAATAATATTCCATATCTTCCTGCGAAAATGGCTTTAGATGGAGTAGCAATTATAAGTAATCTGGGTAGTTCGATTAAAAACCTTTCGATTGCAGATTTGAAGGCAATGTTTGAAGGTAAAAAAAACACCGATATTAAATTAGTTTTCGATAATAGTAGTTCAAGTAATTTGAATTACATGATGGGTAAACTTGGTATCAGTGATATTAAGAAAGCTAATATTTTTGCAGCTGATGGCAATAAAGATGTAATAGAATACATTAAGAAGAATAAGAATGCTATTGGTGTAATTGGAGGAAATTGGATAAGTGATATCGATGACTCGAAAAGTCAGAATTTTATAAATAGCGTTCATGTTGTCGGAATTTCTGATGTTAAAACACCCAATGATTATTACACGCCAACAACTGCAAGTTTGAAAGCTCGAAAATATCCATTTGAGCGAAGAGTAATTTTACATACTAAGAAGGGGTATGGACTGACAAGTGCTTTTATCAGATTCTGTTGTGCCTACGTTGGACAATTAGTAGTTGAAAAGTCGGGTTTATTACCTTATTATGTGTACGAAAGAGAAATAATCATTGAGAAAAAACCGATTGGAAGTGTACAATAATTTTCTTTTTTCTTGTGAAGTTATCGAAAAATTTAACGAATTATTAACAAATTTTTAGATAACTTTCCAAACAAAAAACTGTCTAATCAACAAATAGCAAAAGAAT
Source organism: Emticicia sp. W12TSBA100-4 (assembly GCF_040253585.1). Classification (NCBI taxonomy): domain Bacteria; kingdom Pseudomonadati; phylum Bacteroidota; class Cytophagia; order Cytophagales; family Leadbetterellaceae; genus Emticicia; species Emticicia sp. W12TSBA100-4. The sequence goes on along the minus strand of NZ_JBELAU010000005.1, from coordinate 309,924 downwards.
AAATAGTTAAGAAGGAAAAATATTTTTTTATCTAAACGACATTTTATTTAACTTTGCTTACTTTTAATTAAAACAAAGGATCTGTAAACCTAACTTTTAGAGTGAAAATGAACAAGATTTTGAAATCTTTGGCAGTGGCAGCAACGGCTGTGCTGACGTTGTCGTTCCACACAATGGCACAAACTGTGCAGGACGGACTGAAAAATTTGGATGCTGAGCGATACAATGCTGCTGAAACCATTTTCAAGCAATTAGCATCTTCTGCACCAACGGCAGAAAATTACTACAATTTGGGTTATTATTACCTAAATCTACAAGATGGTCAAGTTGATTTAGCAAAAGCCACTGAGGCTTTTACAAAAGGTGCTGCAACTAACGAAAAGAAACCTGACCCTCTAAATCGAGTTGGTTTAGCAACCGTTAAGTTATTATCTGGTGATAGGGCTGGGGCGAAAGCAGACTTTGATTTGATTAAGAAAGATACTAAAAATAAAAATGCAGATGTTTTGTTTCGTATCGGAGAGGCCTATGCTTTATCAGAAAAAGTAAACGATCCTGCTGAAGCTGTTACAAATATTCAGGCTGCGTTAGATTTACAAAAAGTAAAGAACAATCCAGATTATTATATTGCGATAGCAAAGGCGTACTTGATCAAAAATGATGGAGGTGCTGCAATGACTGCATTGGAAAATGCCGCAAACATGGGTCAAAAGTTAGCGAAGATCAAAACTTTGATGGGTCGTGTGTGGTATCAAGGAAAGCAATATCAAAAAGCTGAAGGATTCTTCAATGAGGCAATTGTTGCTGATCCAGAGTATGCCCCAGCATATTATTATTTGAGTTTGCTATATACTACGTACGGAAAATTCAACAAAGCTAAAGAAAATGCATTATTGGCACTGAAAAAAAGTGAAGCAACTCCAGCAGAAAAACTACGTTATATTAAGTTAGCATTTGCGAGTAAAGATTATGACGGAGCATTAAGCGTTTTAAATGAAATCTTTGATGCAGAAAAAGACCCTATCAAGTATCGTTTGAAAGGTTATATTCAAACTGAGAAAGGTGATTGTGCGGAAGGCGTAAAGAATATTACAGAGTTTTTGAATAAAGCCGAGAAAGAGCGTCATTTAGCTTCTGACTGGGGAATGTTAGGTCGTGCTTATGGTTGTATCAAAGATGATGCGAACAAAAAGTTGAACGACTCATTATCTATCATCAACATGGATATTGCAATCGAGAAGGGTGATTCTACTTTTGATTACAATGGAGCTATCATTAATACGTATAAAGTAGCTAAAAACTGGCCTAAAGTTGCAGAGCGTTACGAAAAGTATATCTCTACTTCTAAAAAGGGTGGCAATGCAACTGATTACTATAACTTAGCTGACGCTTACATGCGTTCAAGAAATTTTGTGAAAGCTGATACTGTTTATTCAAAAGCGATAGAGTTATACAAAGACACATGGATGTTCCCGTATATTCAAAAGGCTCGTGCAAAACAATATGCTTTAGGAAATACAGTTGATAGTACATTCTCGGCAGCTCCAATGTATGAACAATACATAAATAAATCAACTGATGCGATGAAAGCCGATGTGAAAAATGCTAAGTATTTCTCAGAAGCTTACGGCTATTTAGGATACAAAGCATTATTAGTTGAGAAAAACCCTGCCAAAGCAACTGAATACATGAATTTTGCTTTGAAGTATGACCCAACTAATACAAAAGCTCAGCAAGTATTGCAAAGCATTAATGGTGGAACTACACCAGCAGCTGGAACTACAACACCACCAAATAATAACTCTCCAAATGGAGGAACTGGAGGTGGTGTCCAACCAAAAAATTAATATAAATTTCATAGTAATAAGAAAGCCTAACTGGAAATCGGTTAGGCTTTTTTGTTATTGTTTGATAATTTATTTACATGAAAAGATACAATTTCTAAAAATTGCTTTTATTTTTGCCGTTAATACTCTTTTAACTAAGAATTTTAATAGAACTAAACCTCTTAATTGTTTAAGAATCAGCAAATATGTTTAATTTAGTAATATTCGGTCCTCCAGGAGCAGGAAAAGGTACTCAATCGGCAAAGATTATTGATAAATACAAATTAGCCCATATCTCGACAGGTGACATGTTCAGAATGCATATTAGTCAGAATACGGCTTTGGGGCAAAAAGTAAAACAAATTTTGGCCGATGGGCTTTTGGTTCCTGATTCAATTACAATTGATATGCTGGAAGAAGAAGTGCAAAATAATCCAGATGCGACTGGTTTTATCTTTGATGGATTTCCACGCACAGTTGCACAAGCCGAAGCACTGGATAAATTTTTAGAAGGAAAGAACGAAAAAATTGATTTGGTTTTACAATTAGACGTTACAGAAGCTGAAATAAAAAATCGTATTGCTGAAAGAAAAAAAGTAAGCGGTAGAGCTGACGATGACGAAGATAAGTTAATCAAACGAATTGATGAGTATTTTACTAAAACTATTCATGTCTTACCTTTTTATCAAGGACAAGGTAAAGTAGTGAAAATCAACGGAATAGGAGAAGTAGAAAGTATATTTGGCATGATTTGTGCCGCAATAGATGAAGCAAAAAAGTAATTTTTTTCTTGTAAAATAGAGAAAATTAGGGTATTTTAAACTAATAATATCATTTAAAATACCCCATATTGTACATTGAGATATTGAATTAAGCTATGACGAGTAACTTTATTGATTACGTAAAAATAAACTGTGTTTCAGGAAATGGTGGTGCTGGGTCGAGACACTTTAGACGTGAAAAGCACGTGCCTAATGGTGGCCCTGACGGTGGCGATGGTGGAAGAGGTGGACACATAATTTTACGTGGAAATTCTCAGTATTGGACACTCTTACACTTAAAGTATCAAAAACACATTAAAGCCCAACACGGTGTTGCTGGTGAGGGTGGACGTAGGTCTGGTCGACAAGGAGAAGACCATATTATTGAAGTGCCACTTGGTACAATTGCAAAAGATGCCGAAACTGGCGAAATAATGGGAGAAGTTACCGAAGATGGGCAACAAATCATATTATTACCGGGAGGTAGAGGTGGTTTAGGAAACTGGAATTTCAGAAACTCAACTAACCAAGCACCCGAATATCATCAAACTGGCGACCCTGGTCAAGAGTTATGGATAATTTTAGAATTAAAAGTTTTGGCAGATGTGGGGCTTGTAGGCTTCCCAAATGCTGGAAAATCAACACTGCTTTCTACGGTGTCGGCTGCTAAACCAGAAATTGCCGATTACCCTTTTACAACTTTAACCCCAAACCTTGGAGTTGTAGCTTATCGAAATTTCAAGTCGTTTGTAATGGCCGACATTCCAGGAATTATCGAAGGAGCATCTGACGGAAAAGGACTTGGGCTTCGCTTCCTAAGACACATCGAAAGAAACTCAATTTTGCTGTTTGTAGTTTCGGGCGATGCTGAGAATCCAATGAAAGAATACAAAACCCTTCTCAAAGAATTAAAATTGTATAATCCAGAATTGCTGGACAAAAAAAGAGTACTGAGTATTTCAAAGATTGATTTGATTGATGAAAAGCAAATCAAGAAAATAAAAACTAAAATCCCAGAAGATTTGCCTTATGTTTTTTTCTCGGCGGTTACCAATCAAGGAATTGACGAATTGAAAGACTTGATTTGGCAAAACTTAGAAAGATAATTTAAATAAACATATATGAAGTCATATATGTTTTTGTTTGTTCAACACACAACTCCGATTAATAATCTGAGTGAACCTTTATTTAATGATTTCGCCATGAAAAAAACTTTTTTAAGTTTATTTCTCTTGGTGCATACAACTGTTTTTGCTCAAATAGCAATTTCATTTCCTGTAAATAGGGCGGTTTTCCAAAGAAATGCCTCAAATACAGGGATGATTCCTATTGCAGGAACGTTTCAGTCCCGAGTTGAAAGAATTGATGCACGACTAACTCCAATCAATGGTGGTAATTCCGTTGACTGGACGGCAATTGCCGTAAATCCCAATTTCGGCACTTTTACAGGAAATATCTTTGCCCAAGCGGGTTGGTATAAACTCGAAGTGAGGGCATTGAGAGGTTCTGAGATAATTGGTATATCTACCGTTGATAAGGTTGGAATTGGTGAAGTTTTGATTATTTCTGGGCAGTCAAATGCCCAAGGATATGAAAATAGAGGGAATCCGCCTGCGGTAGATGATAGAGTAAATTGTGTCACAAATTTCTTTTCTTATGGGCAAATAAAAGAACCTCCTTTTCCTGTTATAGCTCAGATTACTGAAAATGTTAAAATAGCTCCATTTGGCAACGGTTCATGGTGTTGGGGAAAACTTGGTGACTTATTGGCTGCAAAATTGAATGTACCAATTTTGTTCATTAATTCAGGTTTTGAATCAATGGGAATTGAGGCTTGGAGAAAAAGTGCTGATGGCGAAAGAGGACAGGACTTTTATTCTGGAAATTTTGCTCTGCCCGGTTATCCGTATGAGAATCTAAAAAAATCACTACATTATTACGCCAATATGTTTGGTGTGCGAACAGTTTTGTGGCATCAAGGCGAAACAGATAATGACAAACGCACAACAACTCAGAAGTATCGTGAATATTTGGAGTATGTAATTTCAAAAAGTAGAAGTGACACTGGAAAAAATATTAACTGGATGGTTTGTAGAGTTAGCCGAGTGAGTTCGGGAACTTACCAGCCTGTGATTGATGCTCAAAATCAAGTAATACAAAATTTTCCAAATACTTTTGAAGGCCCTGATACAGACCAGATTGGTGGTAGAACTGATGGGGTACATTTTTTTGGAAGTGGTTTGGTAGAATTGGCCCAAGCTTGGAATACAAAACTGGATTTGAACTTCTTTTCAAAGGCAACACCAATACCTCCATCGAGTCCGCTGTATTTTGATTTAAGATGTAATGTAGAAAACTCCCAGAATCCGCTCAGAATATTCATGCCAAATGGGTTTAAGGAATATTATTGGACAAATGGTTTTAGTGATTTATCAAATAATATTGCCCTTGAAACTTCAACTGGCTTTTATCGTGGACGAGCAGTCGATTATCTTGGAAATGTTTATTATACTCCTTTGGCTAATTACTCTTCACTTTCAATTAATAGTAGACCAAACATTCGAGTAGAAGGAGCGACCAGTTTCTGTGAAGGAGGGAGTGTTCGACTAACTTCAAATGTTGAACAAGATATTTTCTGGAGTACAGGAGCAAGTTCTAAATCAATTAATGTGAGTCAAAATGGTTTTTATACGGTAAGTCAGGTAAATTACTTAGGTTGTTTTGTACAGTCTGATGGAGTTTCAGTTAATATTTTGCCAAAACCAGATGTGCGTATTTCAGCGGAAGGAGAAACCACATTCTGTGCTGATAGGTCAGTAAAACTTACTTCAAATGTGAATAATAATCTAATATGGAGTAATGGTGAAACAAATACAACAATAACCGTCAATCAAGCTGGAGATTACTTTGCCCGTGCAAAAAATGAATTTGGTTGTGAGGGAATTTCACCAAGTATAAAAATAACTGTAAATCCTTCTCCAGCAAAACCAGTTATCATTCCAAACGGACCTATTGTATTTTGTTCTGATAAATCGGTTAGGCTTACATCAGATATAACAAACAACATAACATGGAATACTGGCGATAAAAATTTTAATTTGCAGGTAAGTAAGTCAGGTGAATATTTTGTCACTGCACGAAATGAATTTGGATGTCAGGCATCGTCAAATATTATTCCAATAAAAGTAAATCCTCTGCCGCCCAAGCCAACAATAATGGCAAGTGGTCCAACTATTTTTTGTGATGGAGATAATGTAAGCCTTTCCGCTCCTGAAAGTCAAGGATACCAATGGAGTAATGCTAAGACCTCAAAAGAGCAAACAATTTCATCTTCTGGCTTTTTTACAGTAAAAACGGTTGATCAAAATGGCTGTGTATCACCTCCATCAGATGAGATGGAAGTAGTAGTTAAGCCATCACCGATAGGAATTAGTGTTTTGCAGACAGGCACTTTTACACTTGAAGCACTGGCAAGTGGCCTTTTCGATGTCAAGTTTGAGTGGTATAAGGATAATGTATTACTTCAAAACTCAAATCGTACCTTAAAAGCAAAAACTGATGGTATTTATGCGGTAAAAGGTTCGATTTTATATCAATTAGGTGGTGGAAGAACCCTCCGATGTTTTTCACCTCTTTCGAATACCTATCGATTCAAGATAGACCCATCAATGCAAGGAATGAGTGTCTTTCCGAATCCAGCACCAAAGTCTATAATCAATATAGAGACCCAAGAAGACTTGAAAGATGCAGTAGTAGATATTTATGATTTGAAAGGTGTGAAATTGAAAAGCTTTGATGTAACAAGTTTTGAAACCAGAAAAACTTTCGATTTGTCAGAAATGCAAAGAGGGGGAATGTTGATTAACGTTAAAGCCGATAATTTTAATGTAATTAAACGAGTTTATATTGAATAAAACGTAGATTTTTGCCATTAAATAATTTTTTTATTCAAGATTATCTAATCCATATTGATTATAGCTGTTGTCTGTTGTAAATTTGTAAAGGCAATGAACCTTAATCCGTTTAAGAATGAATTATTTAAGGAATTGGTTAATTTTGTTGATGAATATTGTTCTTTTAGATTCTTATTCACAAATACAAATTACCTTCCCCGTTTCACGCATAGTTTTCCAAAGAAATAACCAGAATCAAGCCAATATCAACATAGCTGGCAGTTATTTCCAACAACTTGATAGGATAGAGGCAAGAGCAGTACCAGTTTGGGGAGGGCAAGGCTCTGAGACTGGCTGGAACGCTGTTCAAGATTTTCGTAATAATGGTATTTTTAGTGGAACTCTTCAGCTAAGTGGCGGTTGGTATAATATTGAAGTTAGAGGGTTTCTCAATGGTAATGTAGTGACGAGTACAACGCTCGAACGAGTTGGGATTGGAGAAGTTTTTATTGTAGCTGGGCAGTCTAATGCCCAAGGAGACCAGTCTTACTCAGGTGCAACAATCGGAGCATCAGATGATAGAGTTTCGGTTATTAACTATTATGACCCAAATCTGAATGAAGAGGCACTACCTTTTCAATTTTCTCAGATGGGTAATAATACCAAGATGGCTCCTTATAACTATGTTCCATGGTTTTGGGCCAAACTTGGCGATAAACTTGTGCAAAAGCTTAATGTCCCCGTTTTATTTTATGGTGCTGCTTTAGGAGGGTTGAGCTGTGAGGTTTGGCGACGCTCTGCTGATGGGCAAGATTTAAGAACCGAATTACCTACATTTGTAAGAGTAGAAGGTATGCCCTATAGAGGTATGAAAGCTGCACTTCAGCACTTTGCAACACGAACAGGAGTAAGAGGTATTTTATGGCAACAAGGCGAGAGTGATGGTAATTCAAGTGCAGAAAATTATTATAATAATTTACGGACTGTTATCGAAAAAAGTAGATCTGACTCAAAAAAAGGAGATTTAGCTTGGGTCGTTGCTCGTTCTTCAAGAAATCCTACACTTTTACCAACAGTTATTGAAGGACAGAACTTAACAATTCAACGTGTAGCAAATGTATTTGCTGGCCCCATGACCGACGAAATTGTTGGTTCAAATCAAAGAGCAGATGGCATACATTTTCATAATGACGGATTATGGTCGGCCGCAGATTATTGGAATAACTCTTTAGATGGTAATTTCTTTGCTAATTCACAACCGTTGGCTCCAAGAAATCTACCACCTGTCAATATTATTTGTAACCCAAATACTACTATTAATAAGTTTACTGTCACAACAAGTGGTTATTCTGCTTATAAGTGGAGTAATGGTGGCACTGCAAATTTTATAACTGTCACGAATGGAACATTTTCATTTAAAGCTCAAGATGATGTTGGGAATACCGTTTTTTCACAGCCTATCACCCTTTCAACCAATAATAATGTAAGTCAACCTACTATTACTGCGAATGGAAATACTACTTTCTGTGATGGACAAGGGGTTGTTCTGACTTCAAATGTAAATGGAGGAAACCTCTGGAGTAATGGAGAAAGGGGACAATCAATTGTTGTCCGTGGGGCAGGAAATTACACCGTAGTAAATTATTCAATCAACGGTTGTGTTTCACCAGCGTCTAATCCTGTGAACGTGAATGTTTTGCCATCACCCTTTAATGTCATTAGTGTAAGTAAATCTTTACCTATTTGTCCCGATGAATCGGTAGAACTCTTTACAACAAATAATGATGGTATTTCCTATCAATGGAGTACAAATGAAAACACAAAACGTATAACAGTAAATAAAGCAGGCTCATATAACCTACGCATAAGAGGACAAAATGGATGTGAATCACAATCTTTCATTGATATAAATTTTCGTCCACGCCCGTCTTCATCAATTGTAGCAGATGGTGAGACAACTTTTTGTCTCGGAAAGAGTGTGAACATTTTTCCTGAAAATGACTTTCCTTCTTACCTATGGAGTACGGGTGCTACAAGCAAAACAATCAATGTACGTACAGATGGTATATATACATTGCGTGTGAAAGATAGTTTTGGTTGCAGTTCGGAATTGATTTCGAAGAAAATTACTGTAAATGCACTCCCAATAGTGAAGATTAAAGCTGATGGAGTTGATAAATTTTGTGAAGGTAATGTTGTAGGTTTATCTCCTCAGGTTGAGTCAGCTCAAGGCTACCGATGGAGTACTGGAGAATCAACAAGAGAAATATTTGTTGTAAAAGAAGGTATATATAGCTTATCTATTAGAGATAGAAATGGGTGTGAATCCTCTCCTGATACAATTAAATTAAGTCATATTCCATCTCCAATTGCAATAATTTCAACAAGTGATGGAATTAGTACGATTTGTGAAGGTACAAGTTTATCCTTAATTGCGAATGATGCCGTAGCATATACATGGAGTACAGGTGCTATTTCAAAAGGTATTGCTGTTGATAAAGCAGGGATATATACTCTACGTATAAAAGACGATAAAAATTGTTTGTCTAAACCAACATCATTTGAGGTGACAGTCAAAGCAACGCCTCCGGTGCCAAGTATTAGTATTGATGGTACTTTTCAACTTTTAGCGACTTCGCAAAATAATAATTCAGCCCAGTTTTTCAATTGGAAGAAAGATAACGAAGACCTTTCTACGGTTTCAGCCATTTTAAAAGCCAGTACATCTGGAAATTATTCTGTTCGGATGGCAATGAAATATTCGTTAGCAAATAATAAAGAATTAGTATGCTATTCACAATTTTCAAATCCTGTAAATGTATTCGTCCCTTATCTCGATAAAGGATTCCGAGCTTATCCAAATCCGAACTCCAATGGACAATTTACAATTGAGACAATTGCTGACAACCCAAATGCCGAAATAGCGGTCTTTACACTTACAGGGCAAAAAGTGTATTCGGGGATAATCAGCGATTTAAAAGAAAAACGCCCGCTTGATTTACGACATTTAGAAAAAGGTATTTATATCATTCGTTTGGTAAGTGGTTCTTATGAAGCATCTTTACGAGTAATCATTAAATAAAAACGGGGGTGAAAATATTTTCGCCCCTTTTTTATTTTGTTTCTAAGCATAACAATAGTAATTTTGGAACATAAAAGATGGGAAGTAGTAAAAAGCCGTTAATAACAAATTTTGAAAACCTTTGACTACTGTTAATTATTGATTTATGAAAGAATATTTGCCTTCAGATTTCCTCCCAATTTTGGTGCTTATCATAGCAGCTATCGGGTTTATTGTCACAACGATGATTGTAACCCACGCAATTGGCCCAAAAAGAAACAGTGAATTAAAAGATGCTCCGTTTGAGTGTGGTATTGACTCCGAAGGAGATGCCCGTACACCGATTTCAATCAAATATTTCCTTACTGCCATTTTGTTTGTACTTTTCGATGTTGAAGTGATCTTTATGTATCCTTGGGCAGTAAATTTTAAAAAACTCGGCTGGTTTGGCTTTACCGAAATGGTTGTATTCCTAACACTTTTGATGGCTGGTTTTTACTATATCATTCGCAAAGGCGTATTAAGCTGGGAAAGAGATTAATAATTTGTTTTTACTAAAACAAATTAACTTAACACATAGTTGAAATAATAGCAATTGTAGGACTACAATTATACTATTGATAATCAGAAAACATGAGTAATCAAATAAAAACAATAGAAGCTCCCGAAGGATTTGAAGGTTCTGGCTTTTTTGCAACTTCATTTGAAAAAGTAATCGGAATTGCCCGTAGTAAATCATTATGGCCACTGCCATTCGCAACTTCTTGTTGCGGAATTGAGTTTATGGCAACAATGGGTGCTCACTACGATATTTCTCGTTTTGGTTCTGAGCGTCCAAGTTTTTCACCACGCCAAGCCGATTTATTGATGGTTATGGGAACAATTGCCAAAAAAATGGCACCTGTTCTAAAGCAAGTTTACTTGCAAATGGCAGAACCTCGTTGGGTGATAGCTGTTGGTGCTTGTGCTTCCAGTGGCGGAGTTTTTGATACATATTCAGTGTTGCAGGGCATTGACCGTGTAATACCGGTAGATGTATATGTTCCAGGTTGCCCACCACGTCCAGAACAAATCTTAGATGGATTAATGCAAATTCAAGAATTGGCTGTCAATGAGTCACTTCGCAGAAGAAATACTTCCGAATATCAAGCTTTATTAGAATCTTACAACATTCAGTAAAGTATAGATTTCTTATTGAAGAAAGTTTAAATTTTAGAATTAGAATGACTAATCAACAAATAGCTGAAGATATAGTAGCAAAGTTTGGAGAAAATACCCACTCTTTTGAAGAGCCTTGGGGTTTACTCACATTTACTACCAATCGTCAGAATATTATCTCGCTTCTTGAGTATTTAAAAAAGCACGAAACTTTTCGTTTTAACTTCTTGACAGACTTAACGGGTATTCATTTGCCAGATAATCAAGGAGCTGAGTTTGGAGTGATTTATCACTTGCATAGCCTCGAAAACAATGTACGAATCCGTATTAAAGTTTTCTTATCGCAAGATGATTTACATATCCCAACTGCCACTACTCTTTGGCCAACAGCCAATTGGATGGAAAGAGAAACTTATGATTTCTTCGGAATTCTTTTCGATGGCCACCCGAAACTTATCAGAATTTTGAACATCGAAGAAATGGACTACTTCCCAATGCGTAAAGAATATCCGCTCGAAGATGCCACTCGTGAAGATAAGATTGATGCTTTATTTGGAAGATAACACACCCCCAGTTAATGGGTAATATACAAAAATAAATACTTTTCATTATTAGTCTCATTCAGGAGATAGGGGTTTTATGGAAGACTTACTAATACCAAAAAATACATCTGATGCTTTGGCCTTAAATAGACCAATAGTTGAGGATACCGAATTTACTACATTAAACCTAGGGCCAACTCACCCAGCTACTCACGGTATTTTTCAGAATATTCTGAAGATGGATGGTGAGAAAATCGTTTCGGGCGAACAAACAATCGGTTATATTCACCGTGCGTTTGAAAAAATTGCCGAACGTCGCCCTTTCTACCAAATTACAACTCTTACTGACCGAATGAACTACTGTTCGTCGCCCATCAATAACATGGGATGGCACATGACAGTAGAAAAACTTTTGGGCGTCACCGTACCAAAAAGGGCAGAATATATTCGTGTAATTATGATGGAGTTGGCTCGTATTGCTGACCACATTATTTGTAATTCAATCTTAGGTGTTGATACAGGTGCTTATTCTGGTTTCTTATATGTTTTCCAAGAACGTGAAAAAATATATGAAATCTATGAAGAAATGTGCGGTGCTCGTCTAACAACCAATATGGGTAGAATAGGCGGAATGGAAAGAGATTTATCTCCAACAGCAATCGCTAAGATTAAGGATTTGATTTACAATAGTTTACCAAAAGTATTGACTGAGTTTGAAAAGCTTTTCAATCGTAATCGTATTTTTGTTGATAGAATTGTAAATGTTGGAGCAATTACTGGCGAAAGAGCATTAGAGTATGGTTTTACTGGGCCAAACTTACGTGCTGCTGGTGTTGATTATGATGTTCGTGTGATGGAGCCTTATTCTTCGTACCAAGATTTTGAGTTTGATATTCCAGTTGGTCACAATGGAGATACTTATGACCGATTCATGGTGCGTAACCAAGAAATGTGGGAAAGTATGAAGATTATTCGTCAGGCACTTGAAAACCTTCCAGAAGGACCATACTACGCCAACGAAAATCATTATTATTTGCCTCCAAAGCAAGATGTTTACAAAAATATGGAAGCCTTGATTTACCATTTTAAAATTGTAATGGGTGAAATTGATGCTCCTGCGGGTGAAGTTTATCATGCAGTAGAAGGTGGGAATGGTGAACTTGGCTTTTATTTGGTAAGTGATGGCGGTCGAGCTCCATATCGTTTACACTTCCGTCGTCCGAGCTTTATTTATTATCAAGCATACCCAGAAATGTGCAAAGGCGTGTCGATTTCTGATGCCATCGTAATTATGAGTAGCTTAAATGTAATTGCTGGAGAGTTAGATGCTTAATAAAAGATTATACAATGACTGAGAATAATAATATAGTTTTTACGCCCGAAAGACTGGCGAAAGTACAAGAAATAATAGCACGATATCCAGAAGGAAGACAAAAATCAGCCTTGTTACCCGTTTTGCATTTAGCTCAAGAACAATTTGCCTGGATGAGTCAAGGTGTAATGGATTATGTAGCAAGTTTATTGTCTATAAAACCAGTTGAAGTATATGAAGTTGCATCGTTTTATACGATGTTTCATTTAGAACCAGTTGGTAAGCATGTAATCGAATATTGTCGTACAGGTCCGTGTGTATTAATGGGTGGAGAAGAAGTATTCGGACACCTTCAACAGAAATTGGGTATTAAGAAGGGTGAAACAACGGCCGACGGTCTTTTCACTTTGAAAGAGGTAGAATGTTTGGCTGCTTGTGGTTGGGGACCATGTTTCCAAATTCGTGAAAAATATTATATGCACTTGAACAACCAGAAAGTTGATGAAATTATTGAAGAACTTTCTAAGTAACAAAGAGATATGTCACTAAAAATATTAACCGAACATTGTAGTACACCAGGAATTGAGACTTTTGAAGTTTATCGTAAGAAAGGCGGTTATACCGCCGTTGAGAAAGCCTTGAAAAAAATGACTCCTGATGAGGTTGTAGAAGAAGTCAAGAAATCTGGCGTTCGTGGCCGTGGTGGTGCAGGTTTCCCAATGGGAATGAAGTGGTCGTTTTTAGCTAAACCAGAGGGTGTGCCACGTTATTTAGTTTGTAACGCTGACGAATCTGAGCCAGGTACATTCAAAGACCATTATTTGATGAAAACCATTCCTCACTTATTAGTTGAGGGGATGATTATTTCAAGCTATGCTCTTGGTGCAAATAAGTCATTCATCTACGTGAGAGGTGAGTTGATGTACGTAATTCGTATTCTTGAAAAAGCCATCGAAGAAGCAAAAGCTGCTGGTTTCTTAGGTAAGAATATACTTGGAAGTGGTTATGATTTAGAATTAGTAGTACAACCAGGTGGTGGTGCATATATTTGTGGAGAAGAAACTGCCCTTTTAGAATCACTCGAAGGAAAGCGTGGAAACCCAAGAAATAAGCCACCTTTCCCAGCTGTAAAAGGGCTATACCAAAGTCCAACCGTAGTAAATAACGTTGAATCGATCTCAACGGTATCTTGGATTGTTAATAACGGTGGCGAGGCTTATGCCGCTGTCGGTGTGGGCAAAAGTACTGGCACAAAATTAATCTCAGCATCAGGTCATATAAACAAACCAGGTGTTTATGAAATCGAACTCGGACTTTCTTGTGATGAATTCTTAAACTCTGATGAATATTGTGGCGGTGTTCGCACAGGTCACCGTTTGAAAGCGGTTGTTGCTGGTGGTTCATCAGTGCCAATAGTTCCAGGTGCATTATTCTTGAAAAATGCGAATGGTGAAGATAGATTAATGTCTTATGAATCTTTGTCAGATGGTGGTTTCGCAACTGGTACTATGTTAGGTTCAGGAGGTTTCATCGCTTTTGACGAAACCGCTTGTATCGTTCGTAATACTTGGAATTTTTCAAGGTTTTATGAGCATGAATCTTGCGGGCAATGTTCACCATGTCGTGAAGGAACAGGCTGGATGCAAAAAGTATTAAATCGTATCGAACATGGTAAAGGTTCTATGAGTGATATTGATTTATTAGTTGATGTATCGAAAAAAATTGAAGGAAATACCATTTGTCCACTGGGCGATGCAGCCGCTTGGCCAGTTGCCAGTGCAATTCGTCACTTCCGTGATGAGTTTGAATGGCATATAAAACATCCAATAGAAGCTACTAAAGCAGGTGCTGTTTATGCAGGTGCAGTTTTAGTCTAATTCGATAACCAAAGCAGTTTATTTTTAGTAGAAAAGAAGTTTATTATCAGAAAAACTGATGGAAGATATAAAACCAGTAATGTTTAAAGTCACTGTTGATGGTGTGGAAGTAGAAGTTGCTCCAGGAACAACTATTATGCAGGCTGCTCGCCAGATTGGCCCAGAAGTGGCTCCACCAGCCATGTGCTACTACGAACCACTCAAAGGTTCGGGTGGAAAATGCCGTGCTTGTTTGGTGAAAGTTGCGGCTGGTTCAGCAAAAGACCCACGTCCGATGCCTAAATTGGTTGCTTCGTGTATCACACATGTACAAGATGGTATGGTGGTTGAAAACTTCACCAATTCACAAGTAGTAGAGGCTCGCAAAGGAGTAGTTGAGTTTTTATTACTCAATCACCCACTTGACTGCCCGGTGTGTGACCAAGCAGGTGAGTGTCATTTGCAAGACTTCGCTTTTGAAAATGGAACGAGCACTACACGTTATCAAGAAGAGCGTCGTACATTCGAGAAAGAGGATATTGGTCCGTATGTACAACTTCACATGACACGTTGTGTGTTGTGCTATCGTTGCGTTTACACGGCTGACCAAATCACTGATGGTCGTGTGCATGGGGTGATGGGAAGGGGTGACCATGCCGAAATTTCAACTTACATTGGTCGTGCCATTGATAATGATTTCTCAGGAAATGTGATTGATGTATGTCCAGTAGGTGCTTTGACCGATAAAACTTACCGTTTCAAAAACCGTGTTTGGTTCTCAAAACCAGTTGATGCACATTGTGACTGTGATAAATGTAGTGGAAACGTGCAATTATGGTATCGTGGAGACGAAGTAATTCGTGTAACAGCCCGCAAAAATGAGTGGGGTGAGGTGAAAGAATTCATTTGTAATACTTGTCGATTCGAAAAGAAGAAAACAAGTGATTGGGTAATTGAAGGGCCAACGAAAGTAAATCGTGCTTCGGTTATTTCGGCAAATAAATATGGAGCAAATTTGATTAAAAAGCCAGATTTTGCCTTGAAACTTGCTGAATCTCAATTTAAAAAGATTGATGATTCTCGTCCGTACGTCAATGAAATGGCCGAAATCAAGCAATCTGAAGATTACAAAGCATTACAGCAAAAAAATGAAAGTTATTTCAAAAAGTAATTTGGAATAATTTAATTGACTATTGATTTATTGGTAATGAAATCGAAATATTATTTCTTTGATAAAGGTTCGTATTTCGTAAATCGTAAATAATTTACTATGAGTTCTTTTGTACAATGGCTGACCGAAAGTATGTTTCTTTGGAAAGCTCTTATTATTATCGTAATTTTTGCAATTACACTTGGTATTGCAGCATATTCAACGTGGGCTGAACGTAAAGTTGCCGCTTACATTCAAGACCGTCGTGGTCCGAATCGTGCTGGTTGGGGTGGTTTATTACAACCGCTCGCCGATGCTGGAAAAATGTTTTTCAAGGAAGATTTTATTCCAGCACAAGCCGATAGATGGTTATTTATATTAGGGCCTTGTTTGTCAATGTTCACTGCTTTGATGTCAAGTGCTGTTGTACCTTTTGGCAATTCATTTATTATTGGAGGTAAAGAAGTTTTCGTTCAAGCTATCGAAATCAATATTGGAATTTTATACGTTTTCGGAGTTGTTTCACTCGGAGTTTATGGAGTAATGATTGGTGGTTGGGCTTCTAACAACAAATTCTCGCTGTTAGGTGCTATTCGTGCTGCTTCACAAAACATTAGTTACGAATTAGCTATGGGCATGTCAATCATTGCAATCTTGATGATGTCAGGTACATTATCTCTTCGTGAAATTGTCGCTCAACAACACGGTGGAAACTGGAATGTATTCTATCAACCGCTCGGATTTTTAATATTTACCGTTTGTGCTTTTGCTGAATGTAACCGAACACCTTTTGATTTACCAGAGTGTGAAACAGAGTTAGTGGGTGGATATCACACAGAATATAGCTCAATGAAATTAGGGTTTTATCTTTTTGCAGAATACATCAATATGTTTGCTTCTTCAGCAGTAACAGCTTGTTTGTTTTTCGGTGGATATAACTACCCAGGAATGGACTTTGTTGAAAGTCAGTTAATATCTGCTCTTGGAGCAAATGCTGGTCATAACGTAGCAACTTTGGTAGGAATTGGCTCAATGTTTACAAAAATCTTATTTGGTATTTTCTTCTTCATGTGGGTTCGTTGGACGGTTCCACGTTTCCGTTATGACCAACTAATGAATCTTGGTTGGAAAGGCTTAATTCCATTGGCTGTTGGTAATTTGGTAGTAACGGCAGGTGCTATTCTCTCAGGTTATAAATTAGTTGGAATTTGGATTGGATTAGCATTAATGGTTGTGCTTATTTCAGTAGGCTGGTCAATGCGTCCGAAAAAGAAAAACGCTATTATGGGAGCGTAAATCAATTAACAATTATCAATTAATGAGAGATTTTGAACAATGAGTTAAGATAAGCTCATTCGCTCATTCACTCATTCACTCATTAAAACTATGCAGTTAACTAATAGAGCAAAAAAAACTGATAAATCCGAATTAAGTTTGTTTGAGAGAAGTTATTTACCTTCTCTTGCTACAGGTTTAGGTATTACGATTAAACACTTTTTTCAAGCGAAACCTACAATCGAATATCCTGAACAAAAACGTTATTTGGGGCCAGTTTTTCGTGGACATCATATCTTAAAAAGAGACGAAGAAGGACGTGAGCGTTGTACAGCTTGTGGGCTTTGTGCAGTAGCGTGTCCTGCTGAAGCGATTTCGATGGTTGCACAAGAGCGTGTGAAAGGTGAAGAACATCTTTATCGTGAAGAAAAATATGCGGCGGTTTATGAAATCAATATGCTACGTTGTATTTTCTGTGGTCTTTGTGAAGAGGCTTGTCCAAAACAAGCTGTTTATTTACGTCATGATAAATTTGTGCCAGTATTTACTGACCGTTCAGATGTAATTTATGGGAAAGACCAATTGGTAGAAGACATGAATCAACGCTACCAGAGAGATGCTTGGACCAAAGAAGATGCCATGAAGCTTTGGAAGTAATTTTTTTAAGCCTTAGATTTTAACCAGAATATGCAAAATATACTTAGTTTACCTCCAATTTTTTATACATTCGCCATATTATCAGTATTAACTCTTTTTGGAGCTTTAGGTACTATAATGTCGAAAAATCCAGTGCATAGTGTCATTTATTTAATTGTGACATTCTTTTCAATTTCGGCTCACTATATCTTATTAAATGCCCAATTTTTAGCAGCGGTAAATATCATTGTTTATGCAGGTGCTATCATGGTATTATTTCTATTCGTGATTATGTTCTTGAATATGAAACAGGAAACGGATGAAATGAAGAATAATAAATTGATTACAACTGCTATCGTGACAGCTCTTTTGTTGGGAGGAATTTTGATTATTTTCCTAAGAAGAGCAGGAAAAGAGAAAATAGATGCTACGAGTTTTAATTCACAAACTGGTATGGTTGAAATTTTAGGACAGTCTCTTTATGGTGAATACTTATTGCCGTTTGAGCTTATATCTGTATTGTTTTTGGTGGCAATGGCTGGTGCTGTGATGCTGGCTAAGCGTGAACCTGGCGAAAGACATTTCTAAACAGAATTACTCTAAATATAAAAAGCGTCTCAAGAATTATTTTTTGGACGCTTTTTTCTTTATTCTAACTTAGAAAATCTCTTATTTACTATTAATAATAATTGGATTTTTTTTATTAAATCTCTCCATAAATTCATTAAACGTACTTTCTCTTTTCAAGAAATAGCGATAAAACCAAATAATGGTAGCACTCGGAATAATGTCTGTGAATGGAATTATTTCTTCTAAGAAACCTGCAATAGCACCAAATGTAGTTCGATGAACTGCATAAATTAAAACCGAAATAATCGGTGCAATTACCACATCGGCTGCTTCGCCCAATGCAGGAATGAGATAGGTTACCATCCCTAAAGCATCAATAGCCAAACTTGCCATTAAATCTTTACTTTTTTTTTCATCGAAACTCTGTGAAACGTTATCACTGTTATTTGTCATTGTTGATGCGAATGAAGGGTGTTTTTTCATTCATTGTATTAAACGTTAATTGAACTAAAAAGTATCAATTTTTATGAAGAATTTTATGAAAGGTCTAAAACAGTGCCAAAAGTCGCAAAATTTGAATAAATATTGGAAAATATTCAAAAAACAGTGGGTGTACTAACAAAATCTATGCCAAAAAATGGTTTAAATTAAAATTGATTGATAACTGATTGATATGATATGAAAATGTAGCGAATTTAAAAATTATCCATTCAGTAGCTATTTGGCACGATTTTGGTTTAAGTTAAGTGTTCGCAAAAGATGCACACAGATAAATAATAGCGTAAGAAAACACTTAGCTGTTATTACAAAAATATTCAAAAAGGTTCACTCAATAGACTTAAAGTCATCTGATATTATTGGATGACTTTTTTATTTTTATGGCATATTGAGCTAAAAAACTCTGATGAGATTGCTCCCCGCGAAGTCCTCGAAATCACTCAGTAATTTGTTGAATTAAAAGGTTCACTTTTCCAAACTATCATTTTAGGTGACTTCTAACTTTAGACTCCGAAAGCGTTGCTTCGGTCACAATTCATTAATTATTTTTTTCAATTTGTTTATTTTAACTCGTTTTATACAATATTTGAAACGAAACTGATATTTTTTACAAAAAAAGGTTTATTTTACCAAAAAATATGAGAATCCCAAAATTTCATCAATGATAAATTTAAGTGCTAATATAGTAAATGTGTTTGATGGTACTGTTTCCTATGGAACGTTGGTTATTGAAAATGGAAGAATCCATCAAATAAATCTACAAGGAGCAGAAAGAGAAGGAGAAAAATATATCCTACCGGGTCTGATTGATGCTCACGTACATGTGGAAAGCTCTATGCTTACACCCGCACAGTTTGCTCGATTAGCAGTTGTTCACGGTACTGTCGGTACCGTTTCTGACCCTCACGAAATTGCCAATGTTTTAGGGGTAAAAGGCGTAGAGTTTATGATTGAGGACGGGCGACGAGTACCTTTCAAATTTTGCTTTGGAGCTCCATCTTGTGTACCAGCAACAGGCTTTGAAACCGCTGGGGCCGAAATTACAGCAAAGGATATTGCTCATTTATTTACATATAAGGAGGTTGGTTATTTGGCCGAAATGATGAATTTTCCTGGGGTTTTGCATGAAGACCCATTGGTAATGCAGAAAATTACTTTGGCACAAGCATTCAATAAACCTGTTGATGGTCATGCACCTGGATTAAGAGGTGCGGCAGCAAAAAAATATATTGAAGCAGGTATAGAAACTGACCACGAATGTTTTACAAAGAGTGAAGCATTAGAAAAGCTTAAACTCGGCATGAAAATATTGATTCGAGAAGGTAGTGCTGCCAAAAACTTTGAAGAATTGATTCCATTAGCTGATGAACATTTTGCCAATATGATGTTTTGCTCCGACGATAAACATCCAGATAATTTGGTTGAAGGTCATATCAATCAACTTGTTAAAAGAGCAATAGCCAATGGAATAGATAGATTTAAAGTACTTCGGATGGCAACTATTAATCCGATTTTGCATTATCGAATGAATATTGGTTTATTGAGAGAAGGTGATTGGGGTGACTTTATTTTGGTTGATAATTTGGAAGATTTCAATGTCGAAACGACGTATATAAATGGTCAAAAAGTAGCAGAAAATGGTATTTCGTTGATTGAAAATCTACAAAGCGAAATAATCAATAATTTTGATTGTGAACTGATTCAGCCCAAGCAAATTGAAATTGTTGCTCCAGAAAATGTTCATCGGATGCGTGTAATACAAACCATTGATGGACAATTGATTACGAATGAAATTTTTGTAGAACCTAAAATAGAGAATGGTTTTGTAGTACCTGATTTAGAAAAAGATATATTAAAGATAGTTGTTCTGAATCGCTATAAAACTGCTCCACCAGCCATCGCTTTTATCAATAATTATGGCTTAAAAGAAGGTGCAATCGCTTCTTCAGTTGGCCATGATTCTCATAATATTATAGCGGTTGGAGTGGATGATTTTTCTATTTGTGAAGCGATTAACCTGATTATCAGAGAAAAGGGGGGAGTTTCTGCCGTAAGCAATACTAAACGTGGTGTATTAGGTTTACCTGTAGCTGGCCTGATGAGTAGTGATGATGGTTATAAAGTAGCAGAGAGCTATACCATGATTGACCGATTTGTGAAAGAGCAGCTCGGTAGCACACTTATTTCTCCATTTATGAGCCTATCATTTATGGCTTTGTTAGTAATTCCTGCTCTCAAAATCAGCGATTTAGGGCTTTTTGATGGAGAAAAATTTGAGTTTATAGATTTATTTGAATAATAACAAAAATAGGTAAGTTTCACAGACTTACCTATTTTTGTGTCTATTTAAAAAGGAAGTTTCCCTAAATCAATATTTCCACCTGTTAGAATAATACCTACTTTTTTTCCTGCAAATCTTTCTTTTTGTTTCAGCAAAGCTGCAAATGGAACAGCACACGATGGCTCAATAACAATCTTTAGGCGTTCCCAAATTAATCTCATTGCTGCAATTATTTCATCATCACTTACTAAAATAATATCTTTCACATACATTCTGATAATTTCCAGCGTTTTGTCGCCCAGATTTGTCATCAAGCCATCAGCAATGGTATTTATATACGGTGCTTTCTCAATTTTACCACTCTTAAATGATAAAATTGCATCGGCCGCTCCTTCGGGCTCACCTGCAATTACTTCAGCATTAGGTAATAGATAATGCGTTGCAAGAGCTGTTCCACTCAAAAGTCCACCTCCACCAACTGGAGCCATTATTACTTGCAAATTCGGAATTTCAGCAATCAATTCAACTGTCGCAGTTGCTTGTCCAGCAATTACATCATAATTATTGAATGGGTGAACAAACGTTGCTCCAGTGCGGTCAATTACTTGTTGAACTGTTGATTCACGTGCCTCAAGTGTTGGTTCGCACTCAATAATTTTACCATCAAGAGCTTTTACACCATTTTTTTTGATAATAGGTGCATTGCTTGGCATCACAATATAAGCTTTTGTTCCGACCGTTTTAGCTGCCAAAGCAATCGCTTGAGCATGATTGCCCGAAGAGTGAGTTGTGATGCCCTTTTCTTGCTCTGCTTTCGATAAAGACAAAACAGCATTCATACCACCACGAGCTTTAAATGCTCCAATTTTTTGAAAGTTTTCGCACTTAAAAAAAATCTCGCAACCTGCCAG
This sequence comes from Emticicia sp. W12TSBA100-4, assembly GCF_040253585.1. Classification (NCBI taxonomy): domain Bacteria; kingdom Pseudomonadati; phylum Bacteroidota; class Cytophagia; order Cytophagales; family Leadbetterellaceae; genus Emticicia; species Emticicia sp. W12TSBA100-4. The sequence continues at coordinate 288,194 of NZ_JBELAU010000005.1, read as the reverse complement.
TTGGTTGATACTTGTTGAAGTTAGAACAGGAGTTTGATGAATAAACGGTTTAATACGTTCGTGAACTTCTTTGATGTCGTCAAGGCTTGGGATATGATTCATATTTGTTGAATTGTTTTTCTTTAGCGTTAAAAATTTATCTTACGTAAAGAATAAAATCGGTTGTTGGTAATTCTTCTATTTTACCTTTAAGCAGTAAAACTACTTGTCCTCGATGATAGGAAGCGTGCAGAGCCAAATGGCTTAGAATTTGGTTGACTGTACTCGTAAAATGTTGACCAGTTGAATTTTGGTAAGCAATCAATTGCTCAAAGTCTTGATTATTAATGATTTTATTAATGTCGGCATAATTGATTTCCAAAAGTTCAAGCATAATTTTTGTGTCAAAAACTTCCCAAACTTTTAATTCAGTCACATTACCATTTATTCGATCAAGCCAAATGCGTTGAGCTGCAATTGTGTGCGAAAAGATCTCAATCACACGTTGTGGAATTTCAGAAGCACAAATCATACTTTCAAGTACTTTTAGATTTGCCCAATGTTCATGCTCAAAAATTTGTTTAAAATATTCTTTCATCTAAAATTTATTGTCTAACAAATCAAAAGCTGTTGACTGTTGAGCAGAACGCCGCCCACCATCGACTACAAACTACTTTTATCTTCTTAATTTTTCTACTTCGACCAAGACTTCAGCAATGCCTTTGAGCGGAATTTTTACCCAACTTGGGCGATAATTTACTTCATAGCCAATTTCATAAACTGCTTTTTCGAGTAAATGGAAGAGTAAAAGATAGTTGATTTCATTATTATCCTTAAATAGCGGGTGTGGATTACCGAAAACAGACAGATATTCTTCGAGATATGTATCTTTAATCAATTTATACCAACGGTCGGCTGCACGTTGGAGTTGTAGCTCATCTATTTCGCTGGTTTCGGCTGAGTTATAAAGTTTTGCAGAAACAGCATAGTGATAGGAGCGAATCATACCTGCTACGTCTTTCAGTGGCGAATGTTTTATTTTCCGCTCAGAAATTGTACTTTCTGGCTCTCCTTCAAAATCTATGATAACTAAATCGTTTTCGGTTGCCAAAACTTGTCCTAAGTGATAATCGCCATGAATACGAGTACGGTATGAAAAAAGTGGACGGGTAAGCACTTGATCAACGAAATCAAGAATCAAATCTTTAGCTTCCATAAATTTCCACGCCAAAGTTTGGGCCTGCTCGTCGAGACGTAGATAGTTGTCAGTCAATAAGTTATATCGACGTTCGAGCAGGTTTTCCATTTTTTGGTGCAAAAATCTCCGATATTGGCGGTCGAAAGGTTCAGCATTGAAGGCATCCGCTCCTCGCAAGGCAAAAAGAGCTTTGTGCATTTCGGCTGTTCGGTGGGCAAGCAAAGCAACTTTCCCGAAAACCGATTCTTTAATCTGAAAATTTCCATCGACAAAAGCCAGCAAGAAGTCATTCAGATAATCTCCCGTCATACTCCAATCGTCCTTTTCGCTCTTGATAACTTCTACCATCACGGCAAACGTAATTTCAGAAATATCGGCACGTTTCCAAGTGATACTACCCGCAAATCTCGGTATATTTCGGAAGTCAGAATGTTGAGTCATAAACTCAACCATTTCAGCCTCTGGATTTGTTTCGGTGAAAAGTTTACGGTAGAGTTTGAGGAAATACTTGCCTCCAAAAATCATTGCCGAATTTGAAGAGTCAATATTGGGCAAAAATGAATCAATAACATCAGATTCAGCTATGAAAGCTTTACCGTTGAAGAAAACAAGCTTATCATCATTGATTTGATTGTAAGATTTTTTATGGTAAATGCTTGAAAATAAAGTATTTCTGAAATTGACATCATAAATAGCATCTATCAAATGCCCGATTTTATCATCCATGCTGGCTTTACTCAAAATTCCTTTCGATAGAATTTCTTGTGTACCTTCTTCTACAAATGAGAGCGGCAAAAGATATAGTTCGTTATCACCTTCTTCGTATTTTGCTTCAAAAGTCATGAAGATAAAATCTTCTAAATGTACTGCATCTTTTACTTTTAATTGTTTGATTTGACGAGCTTTTCCCGCAAACCAACGACATTGAGCAATATATGGAGGGAGAATATTATCTTCTAAAACAGTGTGAACATACTTATCTTTTTCAAACCCTTGCCATTCAATCGCTAAAACAAATTCGGTCATCGTATTTTCGTTTTTTTGTTAGGTTACCGAATTTATAAACTCCCGATTGAATATGCAATGTTTTTGTAGTAAATGTTTTGATTGCAAGAAAAAAGCCCCAACTTATGAATCTAAGTCGGGGCTTTTTGGGCTGGCATTTTATTGGTTATTCTTACAAGATGCCATCAAAAACCTTTATGGCTGGCCCTATTAGATGCACATCTGTAAAATCTTCGTTGAAAGAAACTTGTAAATTCCCACCTTTCGTAATCACATTTACGGGACTTTTCATACCATGACGCAAGTAAGCTGATAGGGCAGAGGCTGTAACTCCTGTACCACACGAATATGTTTCGTCTTCTACGCCACGCTCATAAGTTCGCACATAAATTGTGTCATCACTCAAGATTTCTACAAAGTTTACGTTTGTACCACCACGAGCTACCCATTCGGCCGAATATCGGATTTTTTTTCCTGCTGTAAAGACATCAAACTTCTCAATATCCGATACATACGCCACATAATGCGGCGAACCTGTATTCATAAAATCATAAGCTTCATGACGCTCAAGGCTGTGAACTTCGCCCATTTTCAAAGAAATTACTTTTTTACTGGTTTGGGCAGTATGTTCGCCATCGACAGCTATAAATTTTGTAGTTTCTTTAAAAACACCTAAATCTTCGGCAAAACGAACGGTGCAACGTCCACCATTTCCGCACATACTTCCTTCACGACCATCAGCGTTGTAATAAACCATTCGGAAATCATATTCAGCATCATTTTGCAGTAAAATTAGTCCATCAGCTCCAATTCCAAATCGGCGATGGCAAAGGTGCTCAATGTATTCTTGGCTGGCAGGAAAACCACCGTCACGGTTATCAATCATCACGAAGTCATTGCCAGTGCCTTGATATTTATAGAATTTTATGTTGTTCATTCCAAGTAGTGATTAGAAATTGGTTACTTGTTATTAGTGAATCGGGTTGTGTAGATATAAAAAAAGCCGCTCCAATGGGGCGGCCTTTTCCTACACAAAATTATGAAAAAGCTATTACTTTTATCTTTAGACAATTTTGAGAGTAAAAAGTTAATTTTTTGTATAACTTTTTTTTCAAAATGTTCTTATTTTTTCTTTAATTCCTTGATACGTGCTGCTTTACCTTGTTTTCCACGTAAGTAGAACAATCTTGCACGACGTACTTTACCGTAACGCACTACTTCGATTTTATCAACGCTTGGTGAAAGAACAGGGAAAATACGCTCAACACCAACACCGTTAGAGATTTTACGAACTGTAAAAGATTCTCCGTTTGTACCAACGTTACGACGTTGAATTACAGTACCAGTATAAACCTGAATACGTTCTTTATTTCCTTCAACAATTTTAACGTGAACGCTAATTGTATCTCCAGCCTTAAATTCAGGCTGTGTTTGTCTCTTGCCAGCAAATTCTGCTTCGACTAACTTAATCAAATCCATTGGTTTGTTATTTACTTGATTATCAAATGTTTATACGGTTAGTGAAGCGGCTGAACCGTACAAAGCCCAGCATTCTCCTAATCGGACTGCAAAGTTAATAAATCTTAATCGTAAATCCCAAACAACGAATGAAATTTTCGTTTGTTGTATTTGCCGTGACTAAAGTATAAAAAAAATATTTACTTGTAAAGTTTTATTGTAAAATTTACGAAAATATTTTTATTCAGTCAACGATTCGCCTGCATACCATCTTTTCTTGAACCAAAAAGCCACATTGACTAATAAGATTAGAGCAGGTACTTCGACCAACGGACCGATTACACCCGTAAAGGCTTGTCCGCTATTAATGCCAAAAATACCGATGGCAACAGCTATCGCCAGTTCAAAATTATTGCCTGTTGCTGTAAACGAAATGGCTGTATTTTTTGAATAATCTGCTCCGAGTTTTTTGCCAAGAAAAAAACTTACCACAAACATTATCAAAAAGTAAATAACTAAAGGCACTGCAATTTTGAGTACATCGAAAGGAATTTGCACGATTAACTCACCTTTTAAGCTAAACATCAACACAATTGTAAAAAGCAAGGCAATGAGCGTAATCGGCGAAATAAATGAAATATATCTGGTATTGAACCATTCTAAACCTTTCCATTTAATTAAAGAGTACCGACTGACGATGCCCGCGAAAAAAGGAATTCCGAGATAAATAAGCACACTTTCTGCTATTTGACCAATCGTGATATTGATTTCGGTGCTTTTTATGCCAAAAAAAGGGGGTAAAACCGAAATGAACAAATAGGCATAAACGCTATAAAATAAGATTTGAAAAATACTGTTTAGGGCCACTAAACCTGCTGCATATTCTCGGTTGCCGTCGGCGAGTTCGTTCCAAACAATGACCATTGCAATGCAGCGAGCAATACCAATCAGAATTAATCCTATCATGTATTCGGGCTGGTCACGAAAGAAGATTATCGCTAAGAAAAACATCAAAATTGGCCCAATTACCCAATTAAGTAAGAGCGAAACGGATAATATTTTGGTGTTTTTGAAAACTTCACCCATTTGTTCGTAACGCACTTTTGCCAATGGTGGGTACATCATCAGAATTAGTCCAATTGCCAACGGAATATTTGTTGTTCCGCTGGAAAATGAATTGATGAATGCAGAAGAATCTGGTATAAAATAGCCAATACCGACACCAATAAACATAGCCAGAAATATCCAAAGTGTAAGAAATCGGTCGAGAAAGCTGAGTTTTTTTCTCTGCGTTGGGTTACAATTATTTGCACTCATAATGTTTTTTATTGTCCGTATTTTTTTATAATTGCCATTTGTCCTGCATGGTAAGTTGTATGCGAGACAATCCGACCAAAAGCTTCGGCTTTGGTTTTTGTTCCAAATTCTTGAGTCGAAATACTCGTTTCCCAATCTTCATTGCTTTGTTTTTCGATGATTGATTTTAATGTTGCGAATGATTGATTGACGTAATCAACTAACTCTGTCAAATTTGTCCATTCACCAGTATCTTTTTTGTCGATAACTGTTTTTGCAGTGACTTTTACTGTTCTATCGCCAAAGACATTTTTTGCAAAAAGCAATTCCACATCACCTATGTGTCGAATCAGAAAACCAATACTATTGGGCGAAGGATTTAGTTTTTTTGTTAAATCTTCTGATGTTAGATTTTGTAACTGATTCGAGAATCGAGTGCGGGCCTCTATCCATAATTCGAGTAAAATTGCTGTTTTGGTTTTCATGTCTTTGCTCTTAGTTTATTTCACCAACGAAAAAGCGTAAAGCGTTTCAGTGGCAATTTGTTTGAATCTTGTTAGATAAGTTTCATCTTGTTGCGGAGTTCCATCCGATTTCTTTGGGTCTTCGTAGGTTGTACCAATTCGTAAAGCAACTCCAGCAATAAAAGGACAATTTTGTTCGGCATCTGAGCAAGTCATAATGGCTGCAAAATCAGCTTTTGGATTGGCTTCGTGGTCGTAAACTTTTGAAAAACAAGTTGTACTTAGATTGTTCCCGAACTTAACTTGGTAAGTTGGATTCACCTCTTTTTCATCAGAAATTATATTGAAACCAAGTGTTTTTAGTGCATTAATGGCATTCGGATTGAAGGCCGTTGCTTCCGTTCCTCCCGAAAAAGTAGCCACTTTATCAATATTATAATAAGCCGCTGCAATGGCTGCCGCTACTTGCCCAAAATGGCTTCGTCGAGAGTTGTGGGTGCAGATATAAACAAGATTGATAGGTTCATTTTTATCGTATCTTGCTTGAATGTAATTGCTTATTTTTTGTAATAACTCCTTTCTTGCGTCTGGAATTGTCGCAAAATCTTGCTCAATATTTTTTAATAAACTTCTAATTGATTGATACATATTTGAATTTTGGGTCAAAAGATTAGCAACATCCACCACCTGGCGTGCAACAAGCACTCGCAGCCGCTACTTGCGAAAGGTTTACTTTTAATTTTTCGGCAGGAATACCGCACGAATCTTGTGCCAAGCAGGCAGTTTGTTTGCTCAAAAGCATGAAATCTTTGCCATTAAAGCCCAGTTCGTATTTTCCGATTGTTTCAGCTTGATATTCTACTTCGATTTCAAGGTCTTCCATTCCTAAAACTTTTTCTGAAAGTGCGATGATGTCGAGCAATTTCTTGGGTTTGAGGCGGTGTTCGGTATCATTGGCATTCCATAACTGGAAGTTAGCTACTTTTTCGTTGCGAACGGTTCCACCACAATCAATAAAATGTTTGGTAATTACACCAACTTCGGTTACATGAAAGTGTTCTGGAACTTGTGAACCATTTTCGAGTTCAAAATTTACGCTATCGAGTGTTGGGAGTAGTGATTTTACTTCTGAAAGTTTCATTGTATTTGAGATTTAAGTTTGATTAACAACAATTATTTTGAATAGGCTGCATTGGACCAAATAAGCCTTTGATTTTACTAAAAATTGGCTCATTGATGCAGTAGCAAATGGCATTTCCTTCGATATTACCTTTGATGATTCCTGCGTTTTTTAATTCTTTCAAATGCTGCGATATGGTTGGTTGTGCCAATGGTAGTTCGTTAACGATATCGTTACATATACAAGCATTTACTTTCAATAAATATTCAATTATCGCTACACGAGCTGGGTGAGCGATAGCTTTAGCAAGCATCGCTATTTCATTTTGGTTTTCGGTAAAAAGGTCGGTTTTTGTAAGCCCCATTTGAAAGTATATTTTTATATTGCAATATTACGATATAGTTTTTAATTAAAAAAGAGAAATTTACGATTTCTCTTTTTTAGTATAAGTTATCTCAATCTTTTTAGAATTAATAAGAGCTTTATTCATTCCATATAACTAATATCTTTATTTTCTATTTCTGACGTTTAGGTTCGCTTTTAAATGTCCAAGCCACAATTCTGCTAATTTTTTGCCCTTGTGCCATATTTATGGTTTTTACTTCAACTGCATTTACTTTTTTTAGGTAATAATAAATACTCGGCAAATGTTCTTTTTTGGCAATGAGGCTTGTAAACCATGTAATTTGCTGACCAATTTCTTTACTTTCAAAAATCATATTTCTGACGAATGCTACTTCTCCACCTTCACACCAAAGTTCAGCATTTTGTCCTCCAAAATTGAGTTTGTTTTTGTCTTTCAGACCTAAATTTTTAATTTTTCTTTGGCTTCCAGCCGCAGCTTCTTCAGCAGAGGTATGGAATGGCGGATTGCAAATCGAAACATCGAAAAATTCATTGGGTTTTAAAATACCCTCAAAAATATGTTTGTTTGAAGGCTGCAATCTACATTCAATCTTGTCGCTTAGAACGCTATTGCTTTTAATGATATTTTGAGCAGATTTGATGGCAATTGGGTCAATATCAGTTCCAACAAAATCCCAGCCGTAGGCTTGTGAACCAATGATTGGATAAACACAATTTGCTCCAACACCAATATCTAAAATCTTTATTTTTTCGCCAATTGGAATTTGCTTTTGATTTTCATCGGCCAATAAATCGGCGATGTAATGGATATAATCAGCACGCCCTGGAATTGGTGGACAAAGGTAGTTTCGAGGAATATCCCAAAGAGAAATTTGATAAAAATGCTTTAGAATGGCTCGGTTGAGCATTTTTACGGCATCAGGGTTGGCAAAATCAATGCTTTCATCGCCAAATCTATTGACTGAAACAAATTTCTCTAAATCGGAACATGAAGCAATCAAAGCTTTGAAATCATAGCGAAAACGGTGTGGATTTCGTGGATGAAGTCCTGATTTTTCGGTTGAATCTTTTGGCTTTTGCTCTTTTTGCTTTCCTTTTTCTTGCATACGCTCAATTTTTGAACAAAGTACGGCTATAATTTTCAGAAACAAAAATAGCACACTCCCTAAGATAGAGGTGTGCTATGCTTTTTTCACTAACCCTAAACTAATGAATTTTTTAACTTTTTATCTTTAATATGCTTGAGACTTATTCAAGTAAAAGCCGACTCCGCAGAGCCGACTTTTGGTACTTACTTATTTCATGGCTGCTTAGTAATTACAAAGTTAGTGGCTTTTAATGAACTTGCATAGCGTTAAAATACTTTAATCAATAGGGGTTTTTACTTGATTTTTAAGTTTAATGCGAAGCTGGGAAAATGTTTTTGGGACGAGATGATATATTCGTATATTCACGGATAAAAATAATATAAGCAGTGCAACAAACTAACGACTGAAAATGAATATTCAAGGAAAAGCAAAAGAGAAAATGTTCTATGATGCGATTGTGGTAGGTTCGGGAATTTCGGGGGGCTGGTCGGCAAAAGAATTATCAGAGAATGGACTCAAAGTTTTGATGCTTGAGCGTGGCCGTATGATTGAACACGTGAAAGATTATCACACGGCTATGACACCTCCGTGGGAGTTTCCGCATCATAATTTAAAGATGTCTGATAAAGAATTAGAAAAATATCCAGTTCAAAACCGCACAGGTTTTGCTGTGACGGAAGCCACTGCTCATCATTTTGTGAATGATTTGGAAAACCCATACATAGAAGAAAAGCCTTTTGATTGGATTCGTGGCTATCATGTTGGCGGACGTTCGTTGATGTGGGGAAGATACTCGTTTCGTTTTTCGGATTTAGACTTTGAGGCAAATGCCAAAGAAGGCGTTGGCGTAGATTGGCCAATTAGATATAAAGATATTGCACCCTGGTATGATCATGTGGAGCGTTTTGCAGGAATTGCAGGAAACCGTGATGGTTTGCCACAATTACCCGATGGGATTTTCCAGCCAGCAATGCCTGATAATTGTATCGAAAGCCATTTTAGAGGTACAATTAATGGTAAATTTAATGATAGAAAAGTGATTTCGGCACGAGCAGCACATTTGACTGCTCCAACCGAAGAACAGTTGGCTTTAGGACGTGCAAAATGTCAATACCGAAATCTTTGTATGAGAGGGTGTCCGTTTGGAGCTTATTTTAGTAGTCAGTCGGCTACTATTCCTGCGGCTCGCAAGACTGGAAATTTGACAATTCGCCCACATTCGATAGTAAATTCGATAATTTATGATGAAAAGACAGGGAAAGCTTCGGGCGTAAGGGTGATTGATGAGCAAACTAACGAATGGTTGGAGTTTGATGCAAAAGTGATTTTCTTGAATGCTTCGGCTTTAGGTTCGACCTTTATTTTGATGAATTCAAAATCTAATCGTTTCCCGAATGGTATGGATGACAGTGGGCAACTTGGCCATAATTTAATGGACCATCATTTTCATGTAGGAGCAAATGGCGATTATGATGGCGATTTAGATAAGGTTTATTACGGCCGTCATCCAGCGGGGCTTTATATACCACGTTTCAGAAATGTGAATGGTGATAAGCAAAGTTTCAAGCGTGGTTATGGATTTGAGGTTTATACTTGGCGAGAAGGTTGGGGAAGTGCCGCCGAAATGGAAGGTTTTGGGGTAAATTTTAAAGAACAAAATACCCAATTTGGCAACTGGAAGATGATTTTAGATGCTTTTGGCGAATGTCTGCCTTATTACGAAAACAAAGTTTCGTTGACTGATGAGAAAAAAGATAAGTGGGGGCAACCTGTTTTGAAATTTGATGCCCAACATCGAGACAATGAACTTGCGATGCGAAAAGATGCCCAAGAACAAGCAGTTGCGATGATGGAATCGGCTGGTTTTAAGAATATTGAAGGCTTTGATGCTAAAGCTACGATTGGATTAAGTATTCATGAAATGGGAACTGCACGTATGGGAAATGACCCAAAGACCTCAGTTTTTAATAAATTTAACCAACATCATGCCGTGAAGAATGTTTTTTGTACCGATGGTGCTGCCATGTCATCTTCGCCTTGTCAGAACCCATCTTTGACTTATATGGCTCTTTCGGCACGAGCGGCTAATTATGCGGTAGAGGAGTTAAAGAAGATGAATTTATGAGTTCAGTTTTTGAGAAATAAAAATGGGCGTTACAAAATGTAACGCCCATTTTTATTTCAGTGTTTTACAATTCGATAGGTTTGGGAAAACTTATCGGTATTGATTTTTATTAAATAAACACCGGAATGATATTGGCTAAAATCTAAACTTTGTTTTTGCTGTGTTTGGCTTTGCGTATAAGTTCTACTATCGAGTAGTTGGCCCATACTATTATAAGTTTCTACGACTGTTGAGGTGTTTAGACTTGTTAAATCAATATTTAATTGCTTAGCGGTTGGGTTTGGATAGATTTGAATGAAATTTTGAATGGGGTTTTCGTTGGCTAAGATTAAATCAACGGTGAATTCACCAGCGATTACTTTTCCAAACTCGCATGCCTCATTAAATACCTTTGAAATTCTATAAACATTTGATTTTTCTGGCTTGAGTTCTAAATTAAATTCGTTTGTGTAAATTAATTTAGGCTTATAGTTTGTAAAATTCTCAGTACTATCGATTTTAGTTGGTAATCCATTATAAGCAAAATTTCCATCTTTATCAATAACCGAAATCGCCCAAGGAGCATTGCCAGTGAGTTTTACGACAGCGTTTATCTTTTCACCGTTTGTAAAGGTTGTATTACCTGTTAATGATGCAGTAGGTAATTCGTTAATAATACCAGGAGTATTCAGTGGTGTACTAATAATGCTTGCATCATCGGCTACTCCTTTAATCAAATAGTTTGTTCCTGCAACGATGCTTTCTGGTAATTCATACCATAAACGGAGAATCTTGTATTCCTCAAGGTCTGATGATAGTTTAAACTTAGTTGTTTTTATAGGTGCATAGTTCTTTCCATCTTTATCAGATAAGAGTACTTTGTATTTTGAAAAATCACTTTTGCTATCAATACCAAATAGCCTAATGTCTAATGAATCTTTTGTGCCTGAACAAGCATACAAGTAATCCTCAAGGTAAGAGTTGTTTTCGCTTCGCTTTCTACTATATCCAATAGTTTTAATTCTTTTATCTGATTTTGGATAAACTACTACTGTGGCATTGCCTGTGGCTTTTCCTACTCCACAAGCATTTTTGGTGTTTGTGATTGTAAATGTTTCGGTTTTAAGTGGTGATACTATCAGTGACGCATAATTACTGCTGTAAGTATTGCCATCACTGAGTGTAAAATAATTAGTTACGCCGTAAATAAAGGAAATCGTATCTTGAGATATTTTTGGATCTTCTCCTTTTTGATTTAAGAGTTTGACTGTTAAGTTTGTCGAGTCTCCCACAAATATTTCGGAATTTCCGCTTAAATTTAACATTAGAGGAGTTGTGATACTTATTGTAATAGGCTCTGCATCTAAATTAAGTCTGGCATTGGTTTTTGTTAGTGAGTCTAATTCATGGAAATAACCTTTCGTGTAAATTTTACTTCTACTTTTTTTACGAGTTTGAATGTAGTAATAACCTGAATTGATATCGCTCGGAAGTTTGATTGAAATTTTGTTTGGTTTATTTTTGAAGGTAATTAATTCTTGGTTTAATGACGCTTTAGTGTATGAATGTAAGTAAATGCCCATGAGTGTATCTGTCGGGAATGCTCCTAAATAACTCAAATCTATGGTTAAGCTATCACCATTACAAAATGATTGACTAATAGTACTTGCTGAAATTTGGTTTTTAATCGAAGGTGGGATATTAATTGTAGCATTTCCTTCAACTGTACCCAAACCGCAGGTATTATACGCTGATTTTAGCGAGTAAGTGGTTGTTTGGTTGGGTTGAAACTCTTTTCCAAGATTCTTAACCTTTCGTTGTACACTACCATTATTATCAAGAAAAGCATCATAATATAGACCGAAGTTATATGAATTATGCTTTGTGCCGTCATTCATTACGATATTAAACTCTGTACTTTTTTCAAAGTTGGAAATTAAATAAAGATTGGCACCCGGTAAGCCAATTACATCTTTACCCGTTGCGGTACTAAGTTTTACATTAGGTTTTTGATAAAAATAATAATCGTAACCATCATAATTTATATTTGAAGTCAGGTTGTTCACTAAGGATTTTATACGATAGGCATAGTAACCAAAAAGGGTGTCAGGAATAGTAAATGTTAAAGCGGTTTCGTTTCTTATTGCTGGCACATCAAAAAAAGATAATTTTGTGAAGTCAATGCTATCTATATCGTCATATTTGGCGAGTTGAACAACCAAAGAATCTTTGCTTGGAGCTAATCCAAGATAACTATAAGTAATAATTCTTTTTGTGCCGACACATTGAGACTTTTTTATGAAATACTGTTCGGTTGTATTATCATTTCCTGTAAGGATGGTAGGTACTCTCACTACCTTTACTTTTCTATTTAATTCTACAAGACCACAGATATTTGAGTAAGAATTGATTGTAAAAAGGCTGTCGTTTTTTCTATTTAGAGTAATAGACGTTTCCGAGTAGTTGCCTGATTTATAGACATTTGTAATCTTCTTTCCATCTATCGTAAAGTCTAAATTTCCACCATATCCAGAAAAGTAGAGAGAGGCATCGGTTGTATTTAATAAGTAAACCGTTTCTTCATTATTTGTGTAGGTTACTGATTTCTCATTTGTACTTGCATTTATTTTGAAGCCATAAGGCAATTTTTCCAAATCAATAATAATACTATTCGATTTAATATTTGTTCCTACGGCTTCAACCCAAACTTCCATTTTCGCATCATAAACTTTGTTTGAAGCTATTATTGAAACAGTCGAACCTGTAATAACTTGCGGACTTAAATCATAGCTTCCACTACCATAGTAGTAAACTTTGCTTTGTAGTCTGAGGTTTGGCTCGCTGTTCCACTTTCCAAGTTTTTGAAAAGTGACATTTATTGTACTTCCTTTACAGGCTCTTTTAGCAGTTTTACTTTCATCAATTAATAGTGCTGGCCTATCAGTATTTACAATGATAGATGTTTCACCCTTGAGTGATGCCAAAGCACAAGTATTTTCGGCTGTTACTATTCTGATTAAACTATTTTGATCAGCCAAAACTCTTATTGATGTTTCGCCCCCATTTAATGGTGAACAGCTATAACAGGTACTCCTTTGATGGTTGATAACTCCAGTTTGCCCATTAGAAAGTGTATAACTAATTTCACTTCCCCCAGTAAATTTTACGGGAATATCTACATATCCACCGCCGCCATCAACTTCAATTTTAGGAGCAGTTAGGGTTAGCTTCGGAATGAGTTTTAATGGAGAAGAACTGAAATTAGAACCAACTGATAAAGATGAGTTGCCACTTCGATAAGCATACATTTTAAGGCTTAGTTCTTGTATGTTTACTCTACGATTACCAAATTGTTTTTGAAGTTGTTCATCTAAATCGCTCGGTATTGTTACCGAGACTGTCTTCTTATCTTGGTTGATTAAAGTTTTTAAATTGTAAACATAGGCTGTTACATAAGCTCCCGAAAAACTATTGTTAGCTTGGACATACTCTAATCCATTTGCCGATATATAGGCGTAAAATGCAACATCATTTGCCTTAATAGGATTTGAGATAGTATAACTAATTTCAGCCGTTTTGCCTTGGCAGGTAGCTTCGAGTTTATTCTGAAAGTTAATAAAAATAAAATTTTCTGCTTTAATACTGACTGAAGGGTTAGTTATTGATAAATTCCCGCACGAATTACTAATTTTACTGAACGTTAGTACGGTATCTTTTTTGGGAAAAGGAAATCTCCAACTCGCACCACTTATCTCATGACTAATATCTTTGCCGTTGACAATTACCTGAGAGAGATAAGTTGTATAGTTAATATTGTTCGCATTATATTGTTCAAATGAAATGTAGAGTTCATCAGCAGTATCTTGTATAAGCCTCGGAATAACCATCGTTGTTTTTTCGGTAGCATAAATAAACAAAACTTTGCTAACCATTTTGGGAGCTTCTGTTTTTACTCTAAAATAGACAGATTCACCTGTTTTTACGATTGAAGGTAAACTCACTATAATTTTATTGTTGTGAGTGAGCGTTGCATTTGTAGAAACAACGCCAGAAGTAAAGTCATAATTCTTTGAGAATTCTACTTCAAAAGTTGTCTTTGATGTCAATGATTTTGAAGTTACATCAATACTCAATTGTGAACCATCGCATACAGTAGGTACATTAGCTGTTAACGAAATATTCAGCATGTCAATAAATTCTTTACGAGTCACTTTTGCTTCGCCAATTATTTCTCCTTTAGTTCCGCATGAATTAACTATTTCAGTAAGTCTATAAACGTTTACCGAATCCTGAGGTACTACAGAAAATCCAGCATTTGTGGGCAAATTGTAGATGTATATGTTATCATTTATACCATTTGATGTTTTTATCTGATACCCAATGCCGTTTTCAATGTAGAGATTAGTAGCACCACTACCACTTTTTAAGTTTATTTCATACGAAAGTGAGACTTGTGGAGAGGACTGAAAAAAGGTCTTTTCTTGACTAAAATTTACGGTATATGGCACTAAACCTATACCAAATTTTAGCTTGTAAGGTGTTCGTGAAACCAAAGCTGGATTTGTAGAACTCATTCGTAACAAATAGTTACGTCCTATTTTTAGGGTGTCTGGTAATAGAAACTGTGCTTTGCCCGATACTGCAATGTCGATTTTCTGAGCCTGAATTCTTACATAGTTACTGGAATCATCCGTAGCAATTTCAAGAAAAAACTTATTATCTTCGCCATAAATAATAGTTTCGTTATGTGTTTGATTGAAATTATTGCCATCATACAAATGTCCTATTATTACATTACCACCGCAAATAAGGGAGGTATTGTCAATAGAATAGAATTTTGCAAAAGAATTAGGTGAAGAAGTTTGGGCAAGGAGAGAACTTGATACGATAAATAATAACAGAAAAAGTGTAGATTTTAATTTCATAAACAGTTGGATTGATTTTATGCCTCAAAGTTATGAAATAAAGGAATTTAAAAAAAGACGCCTCAAAAATTACTAAGAATTATTGAGGCGTTTAAGAGAATTTATTTTCCAATCTCCTCAACCTCCAAAACCGCACTTTTATTCAATCTACCAAATAAATGAGGGAAGTATTCATTATTTGTAGCCTGTTCATACTTCAACTCAGCTGAAAGCTTTTCAGTATCTACATGAAGTTTTAGTAAATCAGTTTGCCCAGAATAGTATCTTTCCAAAACTCCCGAAACTTGATCGACCGTACTTAGATGAATGAAGGTTTCTTCATTGAAAGTTGGACTTTCATAATAATCTAAATCTTCAAATTTTGCCCACCATTTTTTTGTCGTGATATGATATATTATTGCCATTTTTTTATTATCTATACAAAAAACGCCCAATTTTGGGCGTTTTTGCTTTATTTATTTTATGCTTTTACTTTTCCCCAACCCATCGTCGAAACCATCCAATCGGGTAGAGGTTTTTGAGTTTTACGTTTTTTGAGGTTCAGATACCAACCAATTTTCTTCAAAATCGGTACTCGGTGTGTTTCTACAAATTCAATCAAGGTGCCATCGGGGTCTTCTAAATAAGTAAAACGTCCGCCTGCTTCGCCCATATCGAAAGTTTCACCATTATCATTACTATCAACAGTAAATGGAAAACCACTTTTTGCACATTTTTCTTTCAAAATATTCATGTCAAGTGTATCAAAACACACGTGAATGAAACCTAAATCGCCCCAACTTCTACCTTCAAATATCGTATTTGTTGTGCCTTCGAGTGCTTGTACTAATTCAATTTCAACGTTTCCGAGTAATCTACTAAATGCACCAGTATTATTCATAGACTTTTTCAGTAAAACCCTGCGAAATTGCTTTTTATCGGCATTTAGTTCTTTCAAATCTTCAAATGTGCCAGTTTTATCATAAGCTAACTCATTTATTTCCAATACATCTCTATATAATTTGAGAGCTTTGTCAATATCGCTCACGCCAATGATTACGCCCAAAACTCCACCCGTGATACTCTCTTTGGGTTTAAACCATGAATCATCTTGAACAATTTGGAGTTGATTGCCGTAGCTATCTTTGAGCCAAGCGGTTGGTTTACCTTCGGGCGATTGTGTTGTTGAGATTTTCTGACTACCAGCAAATTGCTTTACATCAGAACATTTGATTTTTACGGCAAAAATACCCAAATCTCCAATTTGTGGTTCGAAATCTGCTGCTAATGGTTCGGGGCGATTCGATTGCCAGATTTCGGCACCACCACCACCAGCCATATTGAGTGCTAAAATTGCTCGACGTTGGCGAATATTGCCTTTTGTGTAGCGAGTCATGAGGGTTGCTTCTGCAACATCATCAAAGAGAGGAACATTCAGCCCCAGAGTTTTATTATACCAACTAAATGCTTCTTGGGCATTTCGCACACCAATTCCAACTTGCTGAATTCCACTAATCAATTCTGACATAAAATATTAAATAGGAGTTTTTAATGATTTTTACTCTATGACATCCTGAGAGTAAATTTCCCCTACACATATCATATTTCATCATCGGTAATCTAACATTTTGCGGTATGTTTCTGTCATTTCTTGCTGAGAAGCCTTTCCACTCAGAAACATTCGCATGACCTTAAAATTTGCTTTCTGAACCCGAAGATAGGAATTAGTTTTGTATTTTCGGGCAGAAACGATTACATTTTTAGGAATAATCTTAAATTTCAGCACTTTATTTGCTCGGATAATAAATTCATAATCTTCCATGATTTGGTAATCTTCTCTGAATTTTCCAACTTTCATGAAATCTTCTTTGCGAATAAAAAGTGTTTGGTCGCCACCCCTGCACCAAATAAATGGTAGGCGTGTAAAGAAAGCATTGACTTTTAATAGCCAATCATCGGCATCAAACTGATAGCGATAACAGCCAAAATCATAACCTGTGGAAATTGCCTTCGCAATATCTGAACAATAATCAGGATTTACTTTTGTATCGGCATGAACAAAATAAAGAATATCACCCGTTGCAACTGAAGCCCCAAAATTCATTTGAGCTGCTCTGCCTTTTTGTGGAGATTTTATTGAAATTGTACTTAAATTTTGAGCAATTTCATTGGTATTATCGGTTGAATTTGGAGAATCAACAATTATGATTTCATGCAGATTTGAGTCTCCGAAATTTTTTAGGGTTTCGATGAGGCAAGCTATATTGTCAGCTTCATTGAAAGTTGGTATGATAACGCTTATTTTCAATGTTTTGAAAATGGTTTATGTAACAAACAAAAAAGTTAATTACGATATTTACGAATTAAATACATTTTAAGATTTTAAGAAAGGAAATCCATGAAAATATTATCGGTTGAACAAGTTAGAGCGGCTGATGCTTACACGATTCAGCACGAACCAATCGCTTCGATTGATTTGATGGAACGAGCTTCAAGAGCATTTGTCAATTGGTTTTGTAAGCATTTTGAAACTGGAAACTTCAAAGTAAAAATCTTTTGTGGACTCGGTGATAATGGGGGAGATGGCTTGGCAATTGCCCGAATGCTTCAACCTTTGGGTTATGACTTGGAAGTTTTTGTGGTAAAATATTCCGAGAAATCTTCTGAAAACTTTCAGACTAATGTAAAACGTTTAGAAAGCCAATTAACGATTAATTATATTGAAAATGAACAATTTATGTTCGGTTTTGCTGAAAATGATATAATTATTGATGCACTTTTAGGCTCTGGACTTTCTCGTTCGATTGAGGGTTTGCTGAAATCAGTAATTGAAAAAATAAATTGTAGTGAAACGACTATCATTTCGGTTGATACGCCTTCTGGTTTGTTTGCAGATAAGTCAAATGATTCAACCGATGCTATTATTAAAGCTACTTACACAGTGGCTTTTCAATTACCAAAATTAGCTTTCATGTTGCCACAAAATGAAGAATTTGTAGGTGATTGGTACATTGTTGATATTGGTTTGCACCCAAATTTTATTCAAAGTACTGAAACGCAATTTTATTTTTCAACACCAAAAGAAGTTGAGAAGTTGATAAAGCCACGGAAGAAATTTTCTCATAAAGGAAGATTTGGTCATGCTTTGTTGATTGCAGGAAGTCACGGAATGATGGGTGCGGCTGTACTTGCAGCTCGTGCATGTATGCGTTCGGGTGTCGGGAAACTTACCGTACACTCTGTAAAATCGGGCTTGCCAATTATGCAAACGCTTTTGCCCGAAGCGATGTATTGGGAGGCTTGGAATAACAAAAGTGCTGATTTTATTGCTACCAACTTTCACGTTGATGATTTTAGTAATCATTTTCAAGCAGTTGGAGTTGGGCCAGGGATTGGAGTTAACGGAATCATTAGAACGTGTTTAGAAAAGTTATGCGAAATTTGTCGAGATTTAGCAATTCCGATGGTGTTAGATGCTGATGCTCTTAATAATTTTTCGACTGAGAAAGGGCGGTCAGCAATGAAGAAAATTCCAGAAAATTCAATTCTAACTCCACACCCAAAAGAATTTAGAAATCTTATTGGTAAATCTTGGAAAGACGATTATGAAAAGTTAGAATTTTTACGAGAGTTTTCTGTAAGAAATAAGCTAATTGTTTGTTTGAAAGGAGCAAATACTGCCGTTGCCATGCCCGAAGGAACAATTCATTTTAATTCTTCAGGAAATGCAGGAATGGCTACCGCAGGCAGTGGTGATGTGCTTACTGGAATAATAACGGCGTTATTGGCACAAGGTTATGAACCAAAAGAAGCAGCAATATTAGGCGTTTATCAACACGGAGTGGCAGGCGACCGTGCCGCCGAAAAATTTGGCATGACAAGCATGATGGCCAGCGATATTATTGAGAATATTAGATTTTAATAAAGAACAGGCTTCACAGTTTATCAAAGATACAAATTAAAGAATGTAGGTTTTAGCATTGCAGGTTTCTGTATCGAAAATAATAAATCCCTCAACTTTATTATCAAGTTGTATCATCATTTGTCCTTTGTTATTCCAAACAGCAGAGTTTCCTGTACTTACAAAATCATCAGCAGGGCCAACCGAATTTGCCATCAACACTATCATATTTAGATTTTTGGCAATTGTAGGGTAATGAAAATTAGCTTTTTCAACGCCTTTTGCAGATTTTGCTACACTTGCCAAGTATATATTTGCTCCATTAGTATTGGCATTTGTTGAATGTTCAATTTGTAGAGATTCATAACAAATTGCTGGAGCAATTTTGTGGTTTTTGTATGAAATAAAAACTTGCTGTTCTCCATTCACAAAATACGGATATTCATCAGCATGAAGAATTTGCTTTGAATAAGTTTGCTTTGAAGTGTGCGGCTGGAAAATTACCATACTGATACAAATGTCCTCTTTGTATTGAGTTGGAATTCCAACGCAAATGATAATCTTTTTGGAATCGCTCATTTCTTGAAAAATAGCGAGTCGGGTATCTTCTTGAGTAGTAGCCAACTCATTTGCCAAAGCAGGTTCGTAGCCAGTCAATGACAATTCAGGAAAGAAAATCAGGTCTGCACCATTTTCGAGAGCAAAATTAATGAAAACAATATGTTTTTGGATATTGCTTTCAATATCGCCTTTAATGGGTTGTATTTGAGCAGAGCAGAGTTTCATGAGTGTAAAAATATAAAGACATCACGAAAATAAGTATTTCGAGATGTCTTTATACATAATTATGATATTTTTCTACAAAATCACAAACTCAACTCTACGATTCATCTTGCGACCTTCTTCTGTATTATTATCGGCAATCGGTTTAGTATCGCCATAGCCTTTGAATTGAATTCTGAAACCTGCAATTCCCTTGCTAATCAAATACTCACGCACATTATAGGCACGCTCAAGCGAAAGACGTTTATTTTGAGTGGGGTCGCCTACATTGTCAGTATGACCTTCTACAACAATAGTCATTTTAGGGTCTTCTTTCAACAATTTCAAAAGCCCATCGAGTTGTTCGTACGAATCTGGTAAAAGTTTCGATTCACCAATTTCAAACAAAACTTTATCAAGTCTAAATTTATTTTCTTCAATTTTTACAGGACTACTTTCTTTGGGTTCTTCTTTCGTAACCTCAATTTTTGGTTCTGACTTCGGAGCTTCTTCTTTTACAGGCTCTGGTTTTTTGACTACTTTTTCAACTGGATTCAGATAAATGCTCTGCGAAAACTGTTGGCTTTTGCCTATTTTAGATAAATCCATGCTTTCTTGAGCATTCTCATAGCCTTTAGCTGATGCCACAAAAGTATAGGCTTCTGGTTTAATCTTGAACGAATACTCGCCTGTTGCACTGGTTTTTACTGAATCAGCTTTTTGTACATCAAAATCAAAACGATATAAAACTTTTCCTGCGATTGGTTTATTAGTTTTCGCATCAATTAATTTACCTTTAATTGTAACCAATATTTCCGCTTCTTTTTCTGGTTCTACATTTTTCTTAGCAACTGCTGGCGGAGGCGTTAGTGGATTGTTGATATGAACACCGTAGAAATTCCAATATTTATGGCGTTCTTCGGGGCGATTTTTCCCTTCAATCAAATTGAAAGTTTCGATACCAGCATCGAGTTTTTCGAAATAAACCGTAAAACGGTATTTTTCACCTGGAAATACTTGCTTTTCTTCGGGAAGTTCTGGAATACCGGTACATTTAATATATTTGAAGCGTTTACCGTTTCCATTCAAATAACTTTTTGGGTTAAATGAAATCGTGTAATTTGAGCTTGGTTGACTTTGATTAGGGAATGGAAATTGAAATTGATAAGAATTGTTTCTCTGCTGAGCAACTTGATAACTAAACGAAACAATGGTATAACTGCCACGAATTTCGACCTTCGTAATATCAGTTTCGTAGCTCGTTTGGTCGTCTATTTCGGGCATTTTTGTGATTAACTGACCAAAAGTATTCAAAAAAGATAGTGTAAAGATTGTTATGAATAAGTTTTTCATTGTGTTTAAAATTCGATTTTATTGCACCGAAAAAACGAATGTAGGTATTTTTTAGTTTATTTGTGGGTGTTAATTTTTGTTAAATCAATTTCGATGAAAAAACTAAACGACTTACTCCAACTCGGCGACCCTCGGTTATACGAAGTTTGTGAGCCTGTGTATGAGCATGAATTGCCTCAAGTAAAAGAATGGGTAGCTGATTTACACAATGTAATGGAAGAAATTCGGGCAAAATATCAATTTGGACGAGGAATTGCCGCCCCACAACTCGGAGTAATGAAACGCTTGATATATTTGAATCTCGACCGTCCGATTATAATTATCAATCCAGTTTTTGAAAATCTCAGTGAGGAAATGTTTGAATTGTGGGATGATTGTATGTCGTTTCCTAATTTACTGGTAAAAGTTAAACGCCATAAACAACTAACAATCAAATACTTAGACGAAAACTGGCAACCACAAACTTGGCAAGTGGAAGATGCCATTTCCGAACTTCTCCAACACGAATACGACCATCTCGATGGCATCCTTTGCACCATGCGAGCCATTGATAATCAGTCTTTTAAATGGCGACCAACACCTAATGGGAATTAAGAATTAAGAATTAAGAATGAGAAAATCCCCCTTGTGCGTTAGCCCGTGCAAAATCCGAAGGGGGCAGGGGGATGTCAAAACGACTGCAAAAGCACCAACCAAGCCTCCTTTACTTTATTTTCATTCAATAATTTAGCGGCTTCAGCGTGCAAAAGATTATCAAGAAATGCACAACCATACATTACTTGTTCGATGATTTTTTGCATTGTTGGCGTTGCTTGATATGCTTCAATTTCTGCTTGTGTTGGTAGGTTTTCTACATTGCCGAGTTGGCCTAAATGATTACCAGTCAATATTTTAGATAAACGAATACTTCCAGGAATAGCATCATAACCAATACCGATTTTTGTTGTAGGTTTTTCTACTTCAAACATTGAAATTTCATTTGCCCGAACATACCAATCTCCGCCCATGCGTGCGACCCAATCGGTTTTTTGTTGGTCTATTTTTCCATTTTCTCCGATAATTTCTTCCGAAAAATGAGCCAAAATAACCTCGCAAATTGCCAGATTCATTGAGCCAAACTGCTTGATTTCAAGAACTTTACATTCAAATTGTGCTTTTGATTCTTTCACTCTCGAAGGTTCCACAAAAACAGATTTTTCTTCCGTAAAACCCGCCTTGATAAATTCATTCGTGCCGCGTGGAAACTCCACACTCGAAAGCGACATTTGTTGCACCATTGCGTAATCTACCATATTGATGACTACTTCTGGCACTTCTTCTAAATTGAGAGTCGTATCTTTTTTTGAGCCATCTCGCCCTCGATTATTGGGTGCAAAAACCAAAATTGGAGGATTAATACCCATGATATTGAAAAAGCTAAATGGGCTGAGATTTACATTGCCCAGTTTATCAACTGTACTCGCAAAAGCAATCGGTCGAGGAGCAACTGTACCAGTCAGATAACTATAAAAAACTCTTGAGTCTAATTCTTTGGGATTGAGTGTTAGCATCTTATATAATGAAGAATGTAAAATAAACAATTAAAAAAAGAGTTTTTACAATCATAAAAATCTAAAAATCATTTAAATCAAAGTTTAGACAATCATTCCAGTAACCTCGCCAAAACCAACTTTTTTTCCATCTTTTTCACAGAAACCAGCTAAAGTTAGAGTATCTCCATTTTCGAGGTAAGTGCGGGTATCTCCGTTTTTGAGTGTAATTTGATTTTTTCCTGCCCAAGTAAGTTCTAAAAGAGAGCCATAAGAACCAACTTCCGAGCCGCTTATTGTTCCCGATGCCAAAATATCACCGATTTTAAGGTTACAACCGTTGACTGTGTGGTGGGCAACTTGCTGGGCGATATTCCAGTACATATACTTGAAATTTGTATTGGTAATTGTCGTTTCGTTAAGTTTGGCCGAAAGTTGAATATCAAAATTTCTAATTCCCTCAACTTGCAAATAGGGCAACGGCTGAGGGTCTTGTGTTGGGCCTTGCACTCTGAATGTCTCCAAAGCTTCGAGCGTAACGACCCACGGAGAAATAGAAGAAGCAAAGTTTTTGCCCAAAAAAGGCCCAAGTGGTAACGTTTCCCAACGTTGAATATCTCGTGCCGACCAATCATTGAAAAGTACCAATCCGAAAACATACTCTTCGGCTTCTGAGGTGTTTACACATTTTCCATGTTCCGAATTTTTACCGATGATAGCACCAATTTCTAATTCAAAATCTAATTCTTTGGTGAAACCAAAAACTGGATTTTGCGAGTCCGAAGGTTTGAATTGCCCTTGTGGGCGATGAATTAGAGTACCCGAAACTACAATCGAACTTGCTCGACCATGATAAGCAATTGGAATGTGTTTCCAGTTTGGATAAAGTGGGTTGTCGGGGCGGAAGATTTTTCCTGCATTAGTTGCATGTTCGATGCTTGAATAAAAATCGGTATAATCGCCAATTTTTACGGGTAAGTGCATTTTTACATTCTCAATTTTATGAAAAATGTGGTCAAAATGCTTTTTTAATGGGGAATTTTCTTGTGTTAGCCACTCTTGTAATTGAAGCCGAACTGTATTTGTCCGTTTTTTGCCAAGTCCGATAAACGGATTTAGGCTCGACTGATTACAAATATTTTGAGGAATATTCAGTAAGCCCAGCTTTCGAGTTTGTTCTAAATCGATGACATAATTACCGATTCTGACACCCACTTGTTGCTTTTTTTTGTGTGTACTAAAAATTCCGAATGGAAGATTATATATCGAAAAATCGCTATTTTCTGCTATTTCAAGCCAAGTATTCATTTTAATTTTGGTTTGCAAAAATGGTTTACAAAGTACAGTGCTGTAAACTGATTTTGCAAACCATCAATTATTTGTCGCTCACATTTTTGTGAATCGTATCCATGATTCTGACCAAATGGTCGTAGTCTTCATCGGTCAAACTACCCCACGATTTACGACGAATTTCGGCAATTACTACCAAGGCATTTTCGTGGAGTTTTTCGCCTTCTTCGGTCAGATAAATATTAAATTTTCGGCGGTCTTCGTCGGCCATTTGGCGTCTGACTAAGCCTTTTTCTACCAATAAATCTAAGATTCGGGTGATGGTTGGGGCATCTTTTGCGGTATCAACCGCCAAATCATTCTGACTAATTCCTGCTTTCGGTTTGATGTGGTCAATGACCACCCACTGGTCAACAGTTAGGTCGATACCGCCATCGGTCAAGCCTTTTTGCATAAAACTGCGAATACGCTTGATTGTAGTATCAATCTTGAAATAGTACGAACGTTTATCTAAGTGTGTCATTTATTTAAAATTCAGTCTTTATCTACTTTTTTGAGCGGTTAGCAATTGGCTATTAGCTTTTAGCAAAAGAATTTTGAAAAAAAATGGATTCTATATTCAGGTGAATTATCAACAGAATTTTATTGATAAAAGAAAAGAATGCCAAATTTATCTGATGCTAAAAGCTATTAGCCAACAGCTAAAAGCTTTTATATTACAAAAGTAGAAAAAACCTTCAATTATTGATACACTAATAATTGACGTTCTAAAATTTCTTCAAAATTTTTGAGTGATTGAAAGAGCTGTTCGTAAGATTCTATTACAAAATATTTTTTCTGATAGGCATCAATTTTTACTTCGGTTTTCAGGATTTCTTCGATTGAATACGGCACTCGTTCGGGTATTCCACTACAAAGACTATAAACACTTTCGCCACTTGAAGAAATGATTCCTCCACCATAAATTTTTAGTTTATTTCTTTCACGAATCAATCCAAATTCAACTGTAAACCAATAAAGTTTTTGTAGGAATTTTACCGCCTCTTCATCGTTGATATATTTGAGAGAAATTATACTAAACTCTGCCAAAAAATCACAAAAAGATTGATTGGTTAGCAACGGCACATGTCCGAAAGTATCATGAAACATATCAGGTTCTTCTAAATACTCTAATTGTTCCATCGTGCGAAGCCAAGTTGAGGCAGGGAATTTTTTGTCAGCTAAAAGTTCAAAAAACTCTTTGATTGGTACTAAACCCTCACAAGCTACCACCGACCAGCCCGTCAGTTCCTGCAAGCGATGGTTAGTTTCCCTCTCAAAATCTGGAATGTGGTCAGCCACAAAACCAGCTTTTTCAATCCCTTCCAGATAAGCCTCACTGGCAATTGCAGGTAACTTCTGCATTTGCCGCTCAAAAAGCACCTGCCAAACTTCATGGTCGGCAAGTGTGTATATGTTATAGTTTTGATTCATGGAATTAATGATTGAATGAGAGATTGATAGAATGAGTGAATGATTTATTACTTTATCATTCACTCATTCTATCATTGAAAATTAATTCAGAGCGTTCCTCTCAAAACTTGTTCACGTTCTATTGCTTCAAAAAGAGCTTTGAAATTGCCTTTTCCGAATGATTTTGCTCCTTTTCTTTGAATAATCTCAAAAAACATAGTCGGACGAGGTTCGATTGGTTTTGTGAAAATTTGAAGCAAATAGCCTTCTTCGTCACGGTCAACCAAAATGCCGAGTGGGCGTAATTGTTCGATTTCTTCTTCAATATCACCAACACGCTCTTTTAAATCTTCGTAGTAGCTGTCTGGAACTTGCAAAAACTCAACTCCGTGATTACGCAAGTGCGTTACGGTTGTAATGATATCGTCGGTAGCTACTGCCAAATGCTGCACGCCCGCACCGCCATAAAAATCAAGGTATTCTTCAACTTGTGAGCGTTTTTTACCTTCGGCTGGCTCGTTGATTGGGAATTTTATTCGTCCGTTTCCATTCGACATCACCTTACTCATTAGAGCCGTATATTCAGTCGAAATATCTTTATCATCGAAACTTACTAACTGATTGAAACCCATTACTTTACCGTAGAAATTTACCCATTCATTCATGCCGTTCCAACCCACATTTCCTACAATATGGTCAATGTATTTCAAGCCAACGGGTGCAGGTTTGTAGGCAGGGTTCCAAGCACGGAAATTTGGCAAGAAAACGCCTTTGTAATTGCTTCTTTCTACAAAAATATGCACTGTATCACCGTAAGTATGAATGCCCGAACGCACCACTTTTCCGAATTCGTCTTCTTCTTCAATTGGCTCGAAATATGGTTTTGCTCCACGAGAAATGGTTTCGTAATAAGCATCACGGGCATCATCAACCCAAAGAGCTACTACTTTTACACCATCGCCGTGCTGGTCGATGTGACAACCAATTTCTGTGCCTCCATGAAGTGGTGAAGTGAGTATCAAACGGATTTTTCCTTGTTGAACAACATAACTTTCACGGTCACGCAGACCAGTTTCAAGACCAGCATAAGCCAGCGGCTGAAAACCAAAAGCAGTTTGATAATAATGTGCTGCTTGTTTGCAATTTCCTACGTATAATTCAATGTAATCTGTGCCATTGATTGGTAGGAAGTCATTTTTTTGTTCGATAATATTTTGTGTTTCTTGAAGTAACATTGTTGTATTTTTTGAATGTTGATGTAATATTCTATGCACCGCTAAGTGAAACTACCTGTTCTTAGTGTCTTAGTGGTGACCGACTACTCTTTCCAACTCTGAAAATATTTTCCATCGTCGTATTTTAAAGCATTTTCTGTAATCATCAATGGACGGAAAGTATCGACCATTACTGCCAATTCGTGTGTTTCGGTTTTTCCAATACTGCGTTCCATTGCCCCAGGATGCGGACCGTGTGGAATTCCGCCAGGGTGGAGCGTGATGTGGCCTTTTGCAATATCATTTCGGCTCATAAAATCGCCATCAACGTAGTAAATAACTTCGTCGGAGTCGATATTTGAATGATTATATGGTGCTGGAATAGCTTTTGGATGATAATCATAAAGTCTTGGGCAAAATGAGCAAACCACAAAAGTATCGGTTTGGAAAGTCTGATGAACAGGCGGCGGCTGGTGGATTCGGCCAGTGATTGGTTCAAAATTATGAATCGAAAACCCCCATGGATAATTGTAGCCATCAAACCCGACGACATCAAAAGGGTGATATTGATAGATTAATTGATGAAGTTGATGTTGCTTTTTTATTTTTATCAGAAACTCGCCTTTTTGGTCGTAAGTTTCTAAAATTTCGGGAAGTTTATAATCTCTTTCGCAGTAAGGCGAACTTTCGAGTAATTGTCCGAAATGATTTCGGTAGCGTTTGGGCGTATATATCGGCGAATGAGATTCTACATAAAAAATCCGATTATCATCTGTGTCAAAATCAATTTGGTAAATCATGCCTCTTGGAATCACCAAATAATCGCCATATTCAAAACTAATATTTCCAAGTTGTGTGCGAAGCGTTCCTGAGCCTTTGTGAATAAACAATAGTTCATCAGAATCGGCATTTTTATAAAAATATTCTCGCAAGGATTGCTTAGGTGCGGCCACACCAATAATACAATCTTTATTGAACATCATCGGTACTCTACTTTCCAGAAAATCATCTTTTGGCTCCACATCAAAACCAATAAACTTCCGCATCATCATATTATGAGCATTGGCCGATTTTGGTGTAAGGTCTTGGCTTTCAAGAACTTGCATTACCTGCGTAGGGCGATGAATGTGATACATCAACGATGCCATACCATCGAAGCCAATTGTTCCAAAAAGCTGCTCATAATACAAACCACCCTCAGGTTTTTCAAATTGAATATGGCGTTTTGCTGGAATCTTTCCGAGTTTATGATAAATAGGCATAGATTAACGAATAATATATTTGTTGTACTAACTATTGTTAAGCATACAAAATTATAAATAATATTTGTTATGACAATTAAAATATGATTATTTTTTTGATTGATTGAATTAAACGCAGGGAATAGAACAAGTTTCAAACTTGTTCATAAGGAAAATGAGACTGAGGAAAGAAGGAATGGGCGTAAGCAACTACGCCCCAAGAAGAAATAAATTATGCTAAATTATTCAACCAAAGAATGATTTTCTTGAAAACTTCACGTTTTTCGGGTTCGTTGTGTGTTTCGTGATATAAGCCTTCGAGAGAAATAAAGGTCACGAGCTTACCTGCTTTTTCGGCAAAAAGCTCGCTACCATGATGCGAAGTAAGTCGGTCGGCCGTGCCGTGATAAAGTAGCGTCGGAATACTTAATTTATCAGCATTATCAATTGCCCATTGGCCTGTTTCTATCATTTCTATGCCCATTTTGGCAGAAACTTTGTCATGTACGAGTGGGTCTTCGTTGTATTTTTTTACTTCTTCTACATCACGAGAAATAGCCGAAGAATCTAAGCCACTGCTCAAACTCAACGAAGGAAAAATCCCTTTCATCATTCGACCAATAGTAAGCGTAATTGGTGAAGGTTGAAAAGCCAGTTGAAAATAGGGAGATGAAAGAATTGCTCCAGCTATTTTAGGTTGACGACGAAGCAGGTAATTTGATACCAAATTTCCACCCATGCTATGGCCGTAAAGAATTTGTTTCGCATCAGGAAAATGAGTGGAGACTGCTTTCAAAAGTGCATCTACATCATTCAAGAAAGTATCAAAATCGGAAAAATGCCCACGTTTCCCTTCAGATTTTCCATGTCCACGTTGGTCGCAGCCAATCACGGAATAGCCATTGGTCGTAAACATTTCCGCCACATGGTTATAGCGATTGATATGCTCGCCCATGCCGTGCATGAGGCAAATGACAGCTTTTGTGGGCATACTGGTTTCCCACTTTTTGCCGTAAATATTGAGTCCATCGGAGGTTTTCCAAGATAATTCGGTAGCGTTCATAAGGTTTTTGAATAGATTTTATGCCTAAATATAGCAAATTCTTATCATAAACAACCGAGAGTTTGTGGCTTGGGTTGGTTTCTTTATATTTGTGGATATGTTTAATAGATATAAAATCATATATCTAAAAATAAAGAGTAACATTTAGAAATGATTACACAAGAACAACTCACGAAAATGCTTTCTACTATTGAAACAGAAAGCGTTGAAAAAACAATATCAAAAACAGATACCAATAAATTGGGGGACGCGATTTGTGCTTTTTCCAATGATTTACCAGCTAAAGGACGACCTGGATATTTATTAATTGGTGTAAATGATAATGGTTCATTGAATGGTTCTACTTTTGACGAAGACTTTTTGCAGAAACTTTTATCTTTTAGAACTGATGGCCGAATTGTGCCTCCTCCAGCAATGGTTGTAGAAAAAATCGTTTTTCCAGAAGGAGAAGTTGCAGTGGTTGAAGTTCAACCATCAAGAGTTCCTCCTGTACGATTCAAAGGTAAAGTATGTGTAAGAGTAGGTTTGAGGGCTGATATTGCCAATGAAGCGGAAGAAAGAATATTAAGTGAGAAACGCTCAACATTTGCAAGGTCATTCGATACTCAACCATGTTATGGAAGCAACTTAAATGATTTAAGTTTAGATATTTTTAAAATTATATATTTGCCTACCGCAATTGATGAAGAAACCTTAATTGCTAATGGTCGAGAAATTAAGTCACAATTATCATCACTAAAATTTTATGATTTATCTGCCGACTGTCCGACAAATGCAGGAATATTGATGTTTGGCAAAAATCCAAGATTTTATATGGCTGGTGCGTATGTACAGTTTGTCAGATTTGTTGGTGAAGATGAAATAAGTAATTTTGAATATGAGCATAGATTTGAAGGAGATTTGACTACTCAAATGTCAGTTATGGAAGAGTTCATAAAGTCTCAAATTATTAAGAAAGTTCAATATAATCTTAGCGAAGAGTATCAGTATTCGTATCCGCTATCTGCAATAAAAGAACTTCTTTTCAATGCTATCATTCATCGTGATTATCAATCAAATGCTCCAATTAAGTTTTATGAGTTTAGTGATAGAATCGAAATTACAAACTCAGGTGGCTTATTTGGTGATGCAAGACCAGAGAACTTCCCCAATAAAAATGATTATAGAAATCCAACCTTAGCAGAGGCAGCTAAAAATTTGGGATTTATTAATAGTTTTAATGTCGGTGTAAAAAGAGCGATAGCCGCATTGTTGAAAAATGGGAATCCAGAACCCACCTTCATAATTGACCAACCAACCAGTTTTGGAGTTATAATCTACAAAAAATAATATGAAAACTATTGCATTTTTTAATAATAAAGGAGGGGTTGGAAAAACAACTTTAGTTTATCATTTTACATACATGCTTGCTGAACTTGGACATCGTTGTTTAGCAGTAGATTTAGACCCACAAGCTAATTTAACTTCGATGTTTCTAACTGATGAAAGGTTGGAAGATATCTATGATAATGAAAACTCAAGACCAACTATTTTAGAAGCAATTAAGCCACTAAATAAAGGAATAAGTGATATTTTACCAGCACATGTAGAAAGAATAAATGATAATATTGGCCTCATTGCAGGTGATTTAGAGTTATCATTGTTTGAAGACAAATTGAGTAGTAGTTGGGAAAATTGTTTGAATAGAGATGAAGCTGCATTTAGAATAGTTTCCTCGTTTTCAAGAATAATAAGCGAAGCAAGCAAAAGATTTAATGCCGATTACAATATAATAGACATTGGACCAAACTTTGGAGCAATTAATAGAGCTACATTAATTGCTGCAGATTATGTAATTGTTCCTATGTCCACTGATTTATTCGCTTTGCAGGGGCTGAAAAACTTAGGCAATAGATTGGAAAATTGGCATTCTGAGTGGGAATATAGGGTTAATCGTAATCCAGAGCCTTCATTAATTTTACCAGATGGCAAAATGGCACCTCTTGGCTACATCGTAATGCAACATGGAATAAAAGAGAGTCGACCTGTAATTTCATACTTAAATTGGGCAAATCGAATTCCAAAGATATTTAGACAATATGTTTTAAAGGAGTCAACTACCAATAGTATAACAGTTGAACATGATGATAATTGTATTGCATTATTAAAACACTATCATAGTCTGATACCAATGGCTATGGAAGCACGAAAACCTATTTTTTTATTAAAGCCTTCAGATGGAGCAATAGGGGCTCATTTGGGAGCTGTGAGGAGTTCATATGCTGATTTTAAACAGTTTACTCAAAGAGTTATAAATGATATAAGCATTCGAGAGTCCAAGTAATAAATACACTTCAAAAAAACAACAAAACCAATGAAACAAGTATTAAAAACACTTAAAATCAAGTCACTGAACAATGGCGTTAGCACGGGTGTTGAAAGCTGGGCAGGAGGCGGAAAAGTGCTTAGTTCCTATTCGCCTGTTGATGGGCAATTGATTGGAAAAGTACGTCAGGCAAACCGTGAAGATTATGATAAAGTAATAGAAAGTGCCAATGCAGCTTTTAAAGTTTGGCGAGCAGTGCCTGCACCAAAACGTGGCGAAATTGTGCGACAAATGGGTGATGCTCTGCGTGCCAACAAAGATGCTTTAGGTCGCTTAGTTAGCTACGAAATGGGCAAAAGCCTACAAGAAGGCTGGGGAGAAGTACAAGAAATGATTGATATTTGCGATTTTGCGGTTGGACTTTCTCGTCAATTATATGGCCTTACCATGCACTCAGAGCGTCCGCAACACCGTATGTACGAGCAATGGCACCCGCTGGGTATTGTCGGAATCATTTCAGCATTCAATTTTCCAGTTGCCGTTTGGTCGTGGAATAGTATGTTGGCATGGGTTTGTGGCGATGTTTGTGTTTGGAAACCTTCCGAAAAAACACCTTTAACTGCCATTGCTTGCCAAAATATCATTCAGGATGTACTACGCAAAAATGATATTCCCGAAGGCGTTTCTTGCCTAATTGTGGGAGATAGAAAAGTAGGAGAGTGGCTATCGAATGATACGAATGTTGCTTTGGTTTCGGCCACGGGTTCTACTCGCATGGGTAAAGCCGTTGGCCAAGCAGTGGCAGCTCGTTTTGGTAAAAGTTTGTTAGAGTTGGGCGGAAATAATGCGATTATTGTTACACAAAATGCTGATTTAGAGGTAGTTATTCCTGCGGTAGTTTTTGGAGCAGTCGGCACGGCAGGGCAACGTTGCACTACAACTCGTCGCTTATTCTTGCACGAAAGTATGTATGAAGAAGTGAAAAATCGTTTAGTTAAAATCTATGCTCAACTCCGCATCGGCGACCCACTCGATGTCAATAACCACGTTGGGCCATTGATTGATGTCGATGCCGTAAACAACTATAAAACTGCCGTCGCCAATATTCAAAATGAAGGTGGCAAGGTGCTTTATGGAAACGAAGTTTTAGCAGGAACTGGCTATGAATCCGGTTGTTATGTAAAACCAACGATTGTGGAAGTAGAAAACCAAAGCCCAACGGTTTGTCACGAAACATTTGCACCGATTCTTTACGTTAAGAAGTTTTCAACCCTTGATGAAGCCATCGAACTACAAAACGCCGTTCCGCAAGGACTTTCTTCTTCAATCTTTACACTCAATATGCGTGAAGCAGAGCAGTTTTTATCTTATGCCGGTTCAGATTGCGGAATTGCCAATGTAAATATTGGTACATCGGGAGCAGAAATTGGTGGAGCTTTCGGTGGAGAAAAAGAAACAGGCGGAGGCCGTGAAAGTGGTTCAGATGCGTGGAGAAACTACATGCGTCGTCAAACAAATACTATCAATTATAGCACTCAACTACCTCTCGCTCAAGGGATTAAGTTTGATTTGTGATTTTAGATACGAGATTTGAGATATGGGATTCGAGATTTTTTCTTAAAACTTTTCTCGAATCTCATATCCAGTATCTCATATCTAAATATCCAACCTCGTTTCGTTCTTAATCTCGCTCATCACAAAAGTGCTGTGAGTGCTGCCGATGTTTTCGAGTGAAGCCAATTTGTTCATCAAGAAACTTTGGTATTCACGCATATCTTCCACCACTACTTTTATCATAAAATCGTATTCGCCCGAAATATTGTGGCATTCAATCACCTCATCTAACTTCACAATTTCCTGCACAAATTTCTTGCCTGCCTCTTGGGCGTGTTCTTTCAGACGGATATTACAAAAAACCATCAAATCTTTGCCCACTTTCTCACGGTCGATGAGGGCTACGTATTTCTTTATCACTCCCTCATTTTCGAGTCTTCGCACACGCTCGTACACGGGCGTGGGTGAAAGATTTAATCGAGAGGCCAGTTCTTTAGTGGTCAGGTGTGCATTTTCTTGAAGCGACTTCAAAATTTCACGGTCAGTACTATCTAATTTTTGCATAGATAAAATGTCGTTTTTATCAAATATTTATGTCAAAATTAAAAATAAAAACCGTATCAAACAATCAAGTTTTAGATAATTTATCTATTTTTTGTAAATTATTTAAAAAATCAATCTTTAAATCGTACTTTTGTAAGATAAATTTTGTTGTTTGACAGTGCCGCAATTTTCTAAATTGCAAAATTATTATCACCAAAAAATAAGGTTAAGAAGTGGCTAACATCCGAGAAATACTAAAAGATAGAATCCTTGTGCTTGATGGTGCAATGGGTTCGTTGATTCAAGAATACAAATTATCTGATGCAGATTATCGTGGCGAGCGTTTCAAAGATTTCCCGCATGAAGTGAAAGGTAATAACGATATGCTTTCTATCACGAAGCCAGAGGTTATTAAAGAAATACATGCCAAGTACTTTGAAGCTGGGGCCGATATTGCCGAAACTAACACTTTTTCGGGAACATCAATCGCCATGGCTGATTATCACATGGAAGATTATGTGTATGAATTGAATTATCAATCTGCCAAAATTGCTCGTGAAGTAGCTGATGAATTTACAGCCAAAAATACTGCGGGCGGCGTTCCGCACAAGCCTCGTTTTGTTGCTGGTTCAATCGGGCCAACGAATCGTACGCTTTCGTTATCGCCCGATGTAAATGACCCAGGTTTTCGTGCCATTACTTTCGACGAACTCGTAGATGCTTACTACGAGCAAATTCAAGGTTTGGTTGATGGTGGTGCCGATGTTCTTTTGGTAGAAACTATTTTCGATACTCTAAACGCTAAGGCGGCTTTATATGCTATTGATTTGTTTGCTCATGATGTAAAAAACGGTACGGTTCGACCATTACAAAGTGGCTCGATACCGAAACAAACGAGAGCAAATTTATCGGAATTCGTGCAAAATAATATTCCTGTAATGGTTTCGGGAACAATCACCGATGCTTCTGGGCGTACGCTTTCGGGACAAACAACTGAAGCCTTCTTGACTTCGGTTTCTCATATAGATTTATTGTCGATTGGGTTAAACTGTGCTTTGGGAGCCGATTTGATGCGTCCGTACGTACAAATTTTGGCCAACGAAGCACCATTCATGGTTTCGGCTCACCCAAATGCTGGTTTGCCAAACGAAATGGGTGAATACGACCAGTCGCCAGCCGAAATGGCTGTAATTGTTGAAGATTTCCTACAAAATGGCTTCATGAATATTATTGGTGGGTGTTGCGGAACAACGCCAGCCCACATCAAAGCAATTGCCGAAGTTGCTTCAAAATACAAACCTCGTGTCATTCCAACATTCGAACCGATTCAAAAAGTATCGGGTTTAGAGCCTTTGAAAATGACAAAAGAAACAAATTTTGTGAATGTTGGCGAACGCTGTAATGTAACAGGTTCAAAGGCTTTTGCTCGTTTGATTCGTGAAGGGAAATACGATGATGCCCTTTCGGTTGCTCGAAATCAGGTTGAAAATGGGGCTCAAATCATCGACGTCAACCTTGACGAAGGTATGATTGACGGCGTTGAAGCCATGACAACTTTCTTGAATTTGATTGCTGCCGAGCCAGATATTTCTCGCTTGCCAATCATGATTGACTCTTCGAAATGGGAAGTGATTGAGGCAGGTTTGAAATGTGTGCAAGGAAAATCAATCGTAAACTCGATTTCATTGAAAGAAGGTGAAGCGAAGTTTAAGGAATCGGCCGAAAAAGTAAAACGTTACGGTGCCGCAACGGTCGTGATGGCTTTTGATGAAGTTGGACAGGCGGATTCTTATGAACGTAGAATTGAAATCTGTAAAAGAGCGTACGATATTTTAGTAAACGAAGTTAATTTCCCTCCGCAAGACATCATTTTCGACCCAAATATCCTGACCGTTGCGACTGGTTTGGAAGAACATAATAATTATGCCGTTGATTTTATCAATGCTACTCGTTGGATAAAGGAAAACCTTCCTTACGCTAAAGTTTCGGGTGGGGTTTCAAATATATCTTTCAGTTTCAGAGGAAACGAGCCTGTTCGTGAGGCCATGCACACGATTTTCTTATACCACGCCATCAAAGCAGGTATGGATATGGGAATCGTAAATGCTGGACAACTGGGCGTTTATGATGACATCCCGAAAGATATGTTGGAGCTTTGCGAAGATGTATTGCTCAATCGTCGCCCTGATGCTACTGAGCGATTGGTAACTTTTGCCGAAACCGTAAAATCGAAAGGAAAAGAACAAGTAATAGATAATTCGTGGAGAGAATTGCCAGTTGGAAAACGTTTGGAACACGCCCTCATTAAAGGTTTGACCGAGTTTATTGACGAAGATGTAGAAGAAGCTCGTCAAGGATTTGAAAAGCCTTTGCAGGTTATCGAAGGTCCTTTGATGGACGGTATGAACGTGGTCGGAGATTTATTTGGCGAAGGAAAAATGTTTTTGCCGCAAGTAGTAAAATCAGCAAGGGTAATGAAAAAAGCCGTTGCCTATTTATTACCATTTATTGAAGAAGAAAAATTACAAAATAGAGTTGAAGGTGACGCCGAAACTTCATCGAATGCTGGTAAAATCTTATTGGCTACGGTAAAAGGTGATGTGCATGACATCGGTAAAAATATCGTAGGCGTAGTTTTGGCTTGTAATAACTACGAAATCATTGATTTGGGTGTGATGGTTCCGACCAATAAGATTTTGGAAGAAGCCAAAAAGCACAACGTTGATATTATCGGTTTGAGTGGTTTGATTACCCCAAGTCTTGATGAAATGGTTGGCGTAGCCAAAGAAATGGAGCGTCAAGGTTTTAAAATTCCATTGTTGATAGGTGGAGCAACTACCTCACGTATTCACACGGCGGTGAAAATCGACCCACATTATTCTGGACCAGTAATTCACGTTTTGGATGCCTCGAAAAGTGTGCCAGTAGCTGGACGTTTGATGCAAAATGAGCAAACCAATCAAGAGATTTTTGATGAAATCAAGGCTCAATATGCTCAATTAAGAATCGACCATGCCAGCCGTCAGAAAGATAAAAACTTTATTCCTATTGAGAAAGCCAGAGAAAATCATGTAAAAATTGATTGGTCGAATTATAAAGCTAAGAAACCTAAGTTTTTGGGTACAAAAGTTTTTGAAGATTATGATTTAGCCGAAATTGCCAAATACATCGACTGGACACCATTCTTCCAAACTTGGCAGTTATCAGGAAAATATCCAAAGATTTTTGATGATGAAACCGTAGGAGCTGAAGCTAAAAAATTATACGATGATGCCCAAGCAATGCTCAAAAAAGTAATTACCGAAAAATCATTACAGGCTAAAGCAGTTGTTGGTTTTTATCCAGCCAATTCGGTAGGTGATGACATTGTTTTACATAATTTTGAAGCCTACGAATACGATGCTGCTGGACAAGGAGCGTTGAAAAATACTGGGTACAGAATTTTGAGCGAAACGGCTGTTTCAGAAACTGGTGAATTGGTAGAAAACCCTCCTTTGGCTATCTTGCATCACCTTCGTCAACAAAATTTAAAGGCACAGAATTTGCCAAACCTTTGTTTGTCAGATTATATCGCACCCGCAGAGACAGGGCATGATTACATTGGCGGTTTTGCTGTAACAGCAGGTTTAGGTATCGAAGCATTGCTCGAACAGTACGAAAAAGAACACGATGATTATAATTCAATCATGCTCAAAGCTATCGCCGACCGTTTGGCCGAAGCATTTACCGAATTGATGCACGAGCGTGTGAGAAAAGAGTTTTGGGGCTATGTTTCAGACGAAACATTGAGCAACGAAGAATTAATTGCAGAAAAATACCAAGGTATTCGTCCAGCACCAGGTTATCCTGCTTGCCCAGACCATACCGAAAAAACAGCTTTATTCAATTTATTAGATGCAGGCCGCATTGGAATAGAACTGACTGAAAGCTTTGCAATGTACCCAGCAAGTTCAGTGAGTGGTTGGTATTTTGCTCATCCAGAAAGTAAGTATTTTACCATCGGGAAAATTGCCAAAGACCAAGTGGTTGATTATGCCAAACGCAAAAATATGCCACTCGATGAAGTTGAAAAATGGCTCGCTCCAGTTTTGAATTATGATTGAGAATAAAAATGACATTCCCCAAGCGTGAAATAGCCGAATTTGCTACACTTTTTGTGGTAGCCTTTTTATTCAAAATAGTGTTTGCACAGGCATGGTTTTCTGTGCAAACACTTGCTGTTTTTATCACAATTTGGGCATTTTTGAAGAGTATTTACTTCATTTTTGAAAATTCTACCCAATTGCTCATTGCCACTTCTGAAGATATTGCCTATCACCGATTTTTGTTTCTAATGACCTACAATATCGGACAAATGACGCTTTCTTTTGCCGTAGATTTTTTCTGTTTGTATGAAGTTGATACACGTAGCTTTGTTGGTGTAATGCCCGAATTTGGCACTTTTGAAAAAGCTTTTGAGTTTTTTTATTTTAGTGTACTGAACTTCACATTTTTCGGCTACGGCGATTTAATGCCCGCCACAGTTCCTGCTAAAATCTTAGTTTTGATGGAAGTAATCATCGCTTTTTTGACGATAATTTTTATTCTTTCAGATTTTATTTCGATGAAAGATTCACTTAAAAAATTGAAGAAATAGGATGAACAATTCAGAGAATTGTTCTACAAAAAACGAGCGTGCTATCATTGATAACACGCTCGTTTTTTGTAGAACGTTTCTGATTTTAGGCCATTTTCAAAGCTTCAAAACGTTTTTGTAATAAAGCAAATCCACCAAACAATACTCCCGAAAAAAATAAATCACCTAAGATTTGGTTTTTCAAGAATGGCAAACCTGCTGTATATGAAGACATTAAGCCTTCAAATGTATGAGGATACGAAATCATTGTTGGGTCGATAACTTCTGGTACTGGGTAGAAAAAAGCACAATTAGTAATCAAAAAGAAAACCAATGAACTTGCCAATGCAGTTGAAATTACTTTCAATGGACTAACCTTTTTCAAAGCTACCATTCCCAGAATAGCTACAATTGCAAAAGCTCCATAGACCATTACTGTACCTGAGTGGAAGCCCATTTTACCTTGTAATTCGATAATAGTATCGCTCAAAAGCATTGCACCCATAGGAACTGCAATTGCTTGCCAACGATTAGTAAAATATGCACCACCAAATAATGCAATAGCTGCAATTGGTGTAAAATTAAATGGGTGTGGAATAAATCTCGACAAAGCTGCCAAAACCACAATTGCCACTAATGTTGAAAAACGTGTAATATTCATGTTATAATGCCTAATGTTAATTGCTTAATGATGAATTAATTAAAAAGTTGGTAGAATGAAATTTAATGCAAAAATACAACTCATTAACCATTCATCATTAATAATTCATCATTATTTTAAGACCCAAGTATCTTTACTTCCACCACCTTGCGAAGAATTTACTACTAATGAGCCTTTTTTCAAGGCAACACGAGTAAGTCCACCTGGGGTTACGTGAATTCCATCTCCATAGAGGATGTAAGGGCGTAAGTCAACGTGGCGACCTTCGAGTCCATCTTCAACCAAGCAAGGGCTGCGTGAAAGAGAGATAGTTGGTTGTGCAATATAATTTCTTGGATTTGCCTGAATCAAACCCCTAAATTTGTCATGTTCTTCTTTGCTGGCTTTCGGGCCAATCAACATTCCGTAACCACCTGCTTCGTTGGCTTCTTTTACAACTAATTTCTCGATATTTTCAAGAACATACTTCATCGAATCTGGTTCACCGCAAAGGTAGGTTTCTACGTTTGGAATGATGGCTTCTTCTCCTAAATAATACTTGATGATTCTTGGAACGTAAGCATAGACTACTTTGTCATCAGCCACACCAGTACCAGGGGCATTAGCCAATCCAATATTTCCTTTTCTGTAAACATCAAACAACCCTGGGATACCAATCAACGAGTGAGGATTAAATGTTTTTGGGTCGAGGAATGTATCATCAATTCTTCTGTATAGAACATCAATAGTTTTAAAACCTTTAGTTGTTCGCATTTTTAGATAATCGCCAACTACAACCAAATCACGGTAATCTACTAATTCAACACCCATTTGCTGAGCTAAATATGAATGCTCAAAGTAAGCTGAATTATAAATCCCTGGTGTTAAAACTGCCACAGTTGGGTCAGGTCGCCCAGAGGTATAACGCAAGACTTCAAGTAATTTTGCTGGATATTCTGAAATTGCTCTAACATTAGTTTGTGAAAGCACATCAGGAAAGGTTTGTTTGGATAATTCACGGTTTTCAAGCATATATGAAACTCCCGAAGGACAACGGAGGTTATCTTCAAGAACTGTAAAAACGCCATTATTATCTCTGATAAGGTCAGTTCCTGTTATATGAATCCATACACCTTTTGGCGGAGTTAGTCCTTTACATTCAGGCAAAAATCCTTTGCTTGATTCAATGATTTCACGAGGAACGATGCCATCACGAATAATTTTCTGCTCATTATAAACATCTTGTAAAAACATATTGAGTGCAGTAATTCGCTGTACTAAGCCTTTTTCAAGATTGTCCCATTCTTGAGAGTCAATTACTCTTGGCACAATATCAATCGGAATGATTCGCTCTGTTCCGCCATCTTCTGAGTAAACATTGAATGTAATACCCGCCGAGACCATCGAACGTTCTGCCGCTTTTTGTTTATTCTTCAGATTCTCAAAAGCAAGACTTTCTATTGTGTTTTTAAGTACTTGATTTCCTGTACGTGCATTAGCATCAGGAGTAATCATCTCATCGAAGAAATTATCGGTTTTGTAGGTACTAAAATTGTAATTCATGTGTTTTCTTTGGTCTTTGAGTAAATGAAATTCTAAAATAGGATTAATCTCTTTAAAAACAAAAGCAATTGAGTATAATTATTTACTTTTGTAGGCCGTTTATTTTAATTGAGTGAGCCTAATCCTAAACTGTCCTTTTCTACAAAAAAATGCGAATACTTTTTTCTCTTTTTTTTATCCCTTTTCTTTCCACTGCACAACAATGGCTCGGAATCTCAACGAGTAATTACGCAGGAACTTATACTATTGCGGCAAATCCTGCTAATATTGCTGATTCTCGCTATAAATTTTTCTTAAATGTTGCAGGAGTAAATACTGAATTTATAAATAATTATGCTGCTTGGGCCGCACCATATTCTTTTATTGGATTGACTACAAATACAGTCCCCAACCGTTATAGAGCTCCCAATGGCTTGCCGGGTTTTCGACCAAGCTATATTAAGGAAGCAATAGGAAAAACAAACAGTGTTGCTTTTGCGGCAGCTGATGTAAAAGGACCTTCAATGATATATACTTTTGAGAAAGTAAAATTTGCAATCGGTTTTACTTCTCGTGTGCGTGTACTAACGAACTTAGATAATACAAGCTCTGATGTTGCTCATATTATGGTCAAAGGAACTGTCATACCTGATTTATATGGAATTACGCAAGACAATAATAATTTATTGTTAAACCTTAATGGCTATACAGAACTGGGGTTTACACTTGGAGCAGTTGTAAGAGAACAAGATCAAGATTTTTTTAAAGTGGGCCTGACTGTTAAACGCCTGAATGGTTTATTGAATATTCATTACAAGGGCGAAAATTTAGACTTTACAGTTGATGCGAATGCCGTAAGACCACTTCGCCAAGATGTTTTTTTCAGAACTGCCAGTGGTACTTATGGAACTACAACAAGCGATGCAATTCGTTCGGCAAGTTTTAGTACTGATTGGATATTTGGAAATTTAGCAGCTGGCACTGGCTACGGTTTCGATATTGGAGCAGTTTACGAATTTCGCCCTGAATTTGATAAATATGATATGAAAATGAATGGGAAGTTGAGAATGGACGGCACTAAAAATAAGTATTTATACCGAATCGGAGTAGCTTTAATTGATGTTGGAAATATTAATTACAACAATCCTAATTATGTAAGTATTGCCCAGATTAATCAAACAAATATATTGGTTCAGCCAGGAACTTTCAATAAAATTGATTCGCCCGATAGATTATATAATCAAATGAATGTTGCTTTTAATTTGAATGATGCAGATTATCAGCAGTCATTCAGATCGGCTCTACCGATGGCTCTTTCTACCAATTTTGATTATAAGTTTTCTGAAAAAATCTACTTTAATGCTACTTGGATTCAGAGTTTGAGAAACCCAAAAGCAATTGGAATGAATCAGCCTTCGATGTTTGCAGTTACGCCTCGCTATGAGTCGAAAATGTTTGATGTGGCTGTACCAATTGCGTTACAAAATGGGTATCGAAATCTAACAATTGGACTTACAGGAAGGGCAGGCCCATTCTTTATCGGAACTGAAAATTTAGGTGGAGTCTTAAATATTGGAAATCCAAAAGGAATTAGTACTTACTTTGGATTATTTCTGCCAATTTTCAGAAAGCTTCCAGATGCTCCAAATGCTTGTTATGTTGAGCAAAAGACTACAATCCGAGATAATTTGCGAGATATTCTCAAGAAAAGAAATAAACGAAGACGCTGGAATGGAATTCGTTAGTTTGCGGTTGTTTTTAATCAAAATTTAATCTTATTTTTAAAACAGGCTATACTCTGTTTTTCAATTTTGCACTTGAAAAGTATAGGTTAGATTAAATGTTTTTAAAATGGCAGCAATTAAAGTTTTATTGGTTGAAGATGAATTACGATTGGCAGAATACGTAAAAAAAGGCTTAGAGGAAAGCGGTTTTGCAGTTGATGTAGCCTATGATGGGCAAGTTGGCAGAAGTATGGCTTTATCGAATATCTATGATTTAATGGTTTTTGATGTAAATCTTCCTAAAATCAGTGGTATTGATTTAACAAAAAAACTGCGTGGTGAACAAATCAAGACCCCTATTATGATTCTGACCGCCATGGGAACAACCCAAGATAAATTGCTGGGTTTTGATTCGGGGGCAGATGATTATTTAGTGAAACCCTTCGACTTCTTAGAGCTGATTGCTCGGCTTAATGCACTGTATCGTCGCTCACATGAGAGTGCCGAATTAAAGCGGAATCTTCAGGTGGCAGATTTAGTGTTAGACCTCAACGAAAAAAATGCTCGTCGAGATGGACAACTGATTCCGCTTACTTCCAAAGAATTTATGTTGCTTGAGTTTTTTATACGTAATAATGGAAAGGTAGTTTCGAGAACGGAGATAGCCGAGAAAGTTTGGAATCTTAATTTTGATACTGGTACAAATACCATTGATGTGTATGTGAATTTTTTACGCAAGAAAATCGACCAAAACTTCCCCATTAAACTCATTTATACGGTAGTAGGTAGAGGCTATATGCTGAAGGGTTAATTATTAAATGCCTTTAGTTTTAAGCTTGAGTAACAACTACTTATTGACGCTAATTCTGCTGTTTTTAATCAAAGTTTTAAAGCTTTATTAGAGTATTTTTGAAAGAATAATGAGAAATATAATCA
Source organism: Emticicia sp. W12TSBA100-4 (assembly GCF_040253585.1). Lineage (NCBI taxonomy): Bacteria > Pseudomonadati > Bacteroidota > Cytophagia > Cytophagales > Leadbetterellaceae > Emticicia > Emticicia sp. W12TSBA100-4. Next base: position 245,548 of record NZ_JBELAU010000005.1, on the reverse strand, counting down.
TAAAATATCTACTATTGGTGTGGATTCTTTTATTGGGTGTTGATAGTCGAGCGAATGAATTTATACAGAATGAACGTCCGATAGTTGCATCTTCTGAAAGAAACATCATTGTTGAGCATTTGTCTGATGTAACGACATCCTGCACACACAACGATAATTTATGTGCAATCGAGTTTTTTTTCGAAAATATTGAAGATGAAATTGAAGAATTAGAATCAAAAAAAATACATTATTCCACACAAACACAAAATTATAAACCATCCTTCAGCCACGCTGACTTGCTGTCAAATTCCATCTACTATTATTTATTTTATCAAAATCTTAAAGACAACAAGAAGTATATACTAAACTGTGTCTATCTGCTATGAGATAGTTTATACTTTATTGCATTCTCGAACCTGTCTAAATAGAGATTCAGTATATTTTGCTGAATATCTCGTTCATTCAGAATTATAATCAAACGCAAAATTTTATGCTCTTGGAATAGGCTTTTCGGCCTAATTGGCATCGCTTTGCCCGATTTTCAATAGCACTTCGACCATATAAATTTTAATCCGAAGAAATCTCATTATGAAAAAATCACTCATGTTTCTGGGTTTGACTGTTTTGCTATTCAACGCAAGTTGCAAGTCAGAGGAAAAAGAAGAAAAAAAAGAAGAGGGTAAGTTGGTTGTTACTTCGCCTATCCGTAAAGATACATTAATTACGACTGACTACGTTTGTCAGATTCGCTCCATCAACAACATCGAACTCCGTGCCTTAGAAAAAGGGTATCTACAAGGCATTTTTGTTGATGAAGGGAAGTACGTAAAAAAAGGCCAATTGATGTTTCAGGTTATGCCGAACCTCTATCAGGCAGAAATGAAAAAAGCAGAAGCAGAAGCCAATTATGCTGAAATTGAATACAAAAACACCAAATCGTTGGCTGATGGGAATGTTGTTTCGGCCAATGAGTTGGCATTGGCAAAAGCAAAACTTGATAAGGCCTTAGCCGAACTTTCTCTAACGAAAGTACATTTAGGTTTCACCGAAATTCGAGCTCCATTCGATGGTATCATGGACCGACTCAAGGTAAGAAAAGGAAGCCTCGTAGATGAAGGAGATTTGCTTACTACTTTATCGGATAATAGTAAAATGTGGGTTTATTTCAATGTGCCAGAAGCACAATATTTGAATTTTAAAACACACGCCAGTACTAATAATAGTATGTATCAAGTAAAGCTCAAAATGGCCAATAATGAACTGTTTAAACATACAGGTATTGTTGAAACCATTGAAGGTGAATTTGATAACGAAACAGGAAATATTGCTTTCAGAGCAACATTCCCGAACCCCGAAGGTCTCCTCAGACACGGCGAAACAGGAAATATTCAAGTGACCGTCCCTGTTAAAAATGCCTTGCTTATTCCACAAAAAGCAACATTTGAAGTGCTTGATAAAATATACGTTTATGTGATTGATAAAGACAATATCGTAAGGTCTCGCCCAGTGACAATTGCTTCCGAATTACCGCATTTATATGCCATTTCTTCGGGGCTTTCAGCTGGTGATAAAATTCTTTTGGAAGGTTTAAGAAAGGTCAAAGAAAACCAAAAGATTGAATACAAATTTGAAGAACCTTCGCAGGTGATTTCTCACCTCAGCTTATACGCCGAATAGTTTTTATCCACCAAAACCCCAGAAATCTATGTTTAGTAATATCATAAAACGACCCGTTTTAGCTATTGTTATTTCGGTATTGATAGTCTTTACAGGTACGTTAGCCATTAAGCAACTGCCAACATCGCAGTTTCCCGAAATTGCTCCGACCACCGTTAATATTTTTATTGCCTATCCAGGTTCAAGTGCCGATGTACTTGTAAAATCGACACTCGTTACTCTCGAAAATGCCATTAATGGTGTTCAGGGAATGCGTTATCTCGCCACTGATGCTACCAGTGCGGGTGAAGCAACCCTTCGTGTGATTTTTGAACCTGGAACTGACCCCAATCAGGCCGTAATTAGGGTAAAAACACGGGTTGACCAAGTAATGCCTCTGCTTCCCGAACTTGTTCAGCGAGAAGGTGTTGTGATTACTCCTATTCAGCCAAGTATGTTGATGTATATTAACCTTTACGGAACAGGTAAAAATTTTGATGAAAAGTTTTTGTACAACTATGCCAACGTCAATCTTCTGCCCGAAATCAACCGTATCAACGGAGTTGCCAGAACTCAAATTTTGGGTAGCCGCCAATATGCCATGCGTGTGTGGTTGAATCCTGACCGTATGCGTGCCTATAATATTTCGGCAGAAGATGTCATGAAGGCTTTGGCCGAGCAAAGTATCATTGGCCGTCCTGGGCGTATCGGACAAAGTTCGGGTATTGAGGCTCAATCGTTAGAATATGTTTTGACCTACAAAGGACGCTACAACAAACCCGAAGAGTATGAAAATGTGATATTACGAGCAAACCCTGCGGGTGAAAGTATTCACCTAAAAGATGTAGCCAAAGTAGAATTGGGCAGTGAATTCTTCGATATATATTCAAATCTTGATGGACATCCTTCGGCGGCAATCGTTTTAAAACAAAACGTTGGAAGTAATGCCAGCGAAGTAATTCAACAGGTAAAAGATAAAATGGAGGAATTGAAAGCAACTTTCCCTCCAGGGGTTGAATACAAATTAAGCTACGATGTATCTAAATTTTTGGATGCTTCTATTGAGCAAGTGCTTCATACGCTGAGAGATGCCTTTATCTTGGTGGCATTGGTTGTATTCCTTTTCTTGGGCGATTGGCGTTCGACCCTCATTCCGATTATTGCTGTGCCAGTTTCTTTAATTGGGTCTTTCTTCGTCATGCAACTTTTCGGCCTTTCTATCAACTTAATCACGCTTTTTGCATTGGTTTTAGCAATTGGTATTGTGGTCGATGATGCCATCGTGGTAGTCGAAGCTGTTCACGCCAAGATGGAAGAAGAACACCTCTCCCCATTCAAGGCGGTTAAAAAAGTAATGGGCGAAATCAGTGGAGCAATCATTGCCATTACGCTCGTCATGGTGTCGGTATTCTTACCCATTGCTTTCATGTCAGGGCCTGTGGGTACTTTTTATCGTCAGTTTTCAATTACGATGGCAAGTTCAATCATCCTTTCGGCCGTGGTAGCTCTAACGCTTACCCCTGTGCTTTGTGGTATGATTCTCAAAAACAATCACGGAAAACCACGTAAAAAATCGCCAATTGACTGGGTAATTGACCAATTTAATAAAGGATTTGATAAACTGACAGGTAGATATGTAAGTCTTTTAAGATTAATCGTCAACAAAAGATTACTCACATTTTTAATCTTAGTTGTTTTTGGCGTGGGCATTGTTTTCGAAAATAAAATTCTACCCGCAGGTTTTATTCCAAGCGAAGACCAAGGAACTATCTATGCTATCATTCAAACTCCGCCAGGCTCGACACTCGAAAGAACCAATGAGGTGTCAAAAGAATTACAGAAAATTTGTAAAGAAGTAGAGGGTGTAGAGTCGGTTTCATCGTTAGCTGGTTATGAAATCATGACGGAAGGCCGTGGCTCAAATGCAGGAACATGTCTGATTAACCTAAAAAACTGGTCGGATAGAGACAAAGACGTACATGAAATAATCGAAGAATTAGAAGAAAAAACAAAAGATTTAGGGGCAATCGTCGAATACTTCGAACCACCTGCCGTACCAGGTTTTGGTTCATCGGCTGGTTTTTCGATGCGTATGCTTGATAAAAATAATACGACTGATTATCAGGAGTTTGACAAAGTGAATAAAGAATTTATGGCTGCTTTGAGCAAGCGTAAAGAGCTAACAGGTTTGTTTACTTTCTTTGCGGCCAATTATCCGCAATATGAACTGGAGATTGATAATAGTGCAGCGATGCAAAAAGGTGTTTCTATCGGCAAAGCCATGGAAAACCTAAATATCATGATTGGTAGTACATACGAACAAGGCTTTATCCGTTTCGGGCGATTCTTCAAAGTTTATGTACAGTCTTCGCCAGAGTTTAGACGACTTCCGTCCGACATCATGAATATGTTTGTGAAGAACGACCACGGTGAAATGGTACCTTATTCGGCCTTTATGAAATTAGTGAAAAAACAAGGGCCGAATGAAATTACACGCTATAATATGTATAATTCATCGTCTATTCAAGGGCAGCCGGCCAAAGGTTACACCACTGCCGATGCCATTAAGGCCATACAAGAAGTAGCAAAAACACTACCAAAAGGCTATGATATTGCATGGGAAGGATTGTCTTATGATGAAGCCCGACGTGGCAATGAGTCCATTTATGTTTTTGTGGTCGTATTGATATTTGTTTACTTCGTTTTGGCAGCTCAATACGAAAGTTTCTTGTTACCAATGGCGGTAATCTTCTCGCTTCCAGTGGGTGTATTTGGTTCGTTTTTCTTGCTTAAAGCAATGGGCATGGCCAACGATGTATATGCACAAGTAGGTCTAATCATGTTGGTAGGACTTTTAGGAAAAAATGCTGTATTAATTGTTGAGTTTGCTGTGCAACAGCGACAAAAAGGTATGTCTATCCTCGATGCTGCCATTGAAGGTGCGAAAGTACGTTTCCGACCAATCTTAATGACATCGTTTGCTTTTGTGGCGGGGCTTATTCCGTTGGTACTTTCTCACGGTGCTGGGGCAATCGGTAATAAGACCATCGGTGGTTCGGCAATGGGCGGTATGCTTTTCGGAACTATTTTCGGGGTAATGATTATTCCAGGGCTTTATTACATTTTTGGCACTTTGTCAGATGGTAAGCATTTAATTAAAGACGAAGATGACTCTCCACTCTCTGAAAGTTTTGTTGAAGCCAGCGAAGAAAACAACAGAATCTTGAAGAATATCAGAAAAGCGAATGAAAAATTGAAGAAACTATTAAACCGAAGCGACGAAGATGAGACGAACTAACATAAAAAGGCATATTCTGTATATAGTTTTGGCCATTTCTCCATTAGTTTTCAATGCTTGTAAAACACCTGCCATTGTTGGGAAAAATGCAAAAAATGGCTTACCTGCGAGTTATTCGGCTACGCAAGACACCATAAATTCGGCTCAAAAAAAATGGAAAGTTTTCTTTGATGACCCCAATCTGAATGCACTCATTGATACTGCTCTTCAAAATAATCAAGAGCTAAACATCACGATGCAAGAAATCGAAATGTCGAAAAACGAAATCATGGCACGAAGAGGAGAGTACCTACCCTTCGTAAGATTAGGTGGTGGCACGGGTGTAGATAAAGTTTCTCGTTTTACGAGTAAAGGAGCAAGCGATGAAATTACTGAAATAAAACCTGGCAAGCATACGCCAGTAGTTTTACCCGATTCTTATCTTGGTGCTTTTGCAAGTTGGGAGGTGGATATCTGGCATAAATTGCGGAATGCTCAAAAGGCCGCTGCTGCCAATTATTTAGGCACGATTGAAGGAAAAAACTTTTTGGTAACCAATATCGTAGCCGAAATAGCCAACTCGTATTATGAATTGATGGCATTGGATACGCAATTGGATATTGTGAAAAAGAATATCGAAATTCTGAATTCAGCTTTATTGATTATCAAGCAGGAAAAAGAAGCTGCAAAAGTGACTGAGTTACCAGTTCAACGCTTTGAGGCTGAGGTATTTAAGACAAAAACGCTTCAATACGAAATTCAGCAAAAAATTGTTGAAACCGAAAATCGAATTAATTTCTTAGTTGGGCGTTTTCCAAGACCCGTTCAGAGAAGTTCGCAGCAATTTGCCACGCTCATTCCAACAAAAATATCAGCGGGACTTCCTGCTCAACTTTTAGAAAAACGACCAGATATTCGCCGAGCCGAACTTAGTATCGAAGCCGCTAAACTCAATGTAAGTGTGGCAAAAGCCAATTTTTATCCATCTTTGGGTTTATCGGCTTCGTTGGGAATTCGTTCATTCAATCCTCTTTTGCTGGCCAATATTCCGCAATCGTTGATAATGTCATTAGCAGGCGATTTAGCAGGGCCTCTGATTAATAAAAATGCAATCATGGCTACTTACAAAAATGCGAATGCTAAGCAAATTCAAGCAGTATATGACTATGAAAAAACGGTGTTGAATGCCTATATTGAAGTCACAAATCAATTATCAAATATTCAAAACCTCGAAAATAGTTATGCGATGAAGAATAATCAAGTTGATGCCTTAACAAAATCGACCGATATTTCATTAAAGCTTTTCAAAGCGGCTCGTGCAGATTATATGGAAGTATTATTAACTCAACGGGATGTGCTTGAATCGAGAATGGAACTGGTCGAAACTCGGATGAAACAATTGAACGCCGTTGTAAATACTTACCGAGCTTTAGGCGGAGGCTGGAATTAATGTGCCTGTTGCTTCATCGTTTCATTTAAAGAAAAGATGAGTTTTACCACCGAGAACACCAATGAAGGTTTACAAAGTTCACAACTATAAATTTGGAAACTTTGTATCCTTTTTAGTGTTCTTGGTGTTTATTGTAAATAGCCGTTAAGTTTATTTACTTTGTAGTATATCACTGCGAAGTATCGCTTGATTTGATTTATAAAACAGCTCTATGAAAATTGTTGATAAACAAACCATCCGAATTCCATCTATTTTGAGTGTTGCCCTCATTATATTTTCGGCCAATATCTATCTTTTTTATAGTAATTTCCGAGAAAACGAGTTTTATCTTTATCTCCGAAACAACGCCATTACCTTAGAAAAAATGATTATCGACAAAGGTCTGAGCGGCGAAGATGTTCAGACTTTAGATGATATGAAAGAAAACATCTATACCCAAGAGCAATTTATTATCTATGATTCGACAGGAGCGATAATTTTCAAATCGAGGTATGCCGTTACTCATCTAACTGATAAAATACGAAAAGAGCTTTTTAAGCACGAAATAGAATTTAAAAAAGATGGTTACGAGCGAACTTTGTTTTTAAGTAGAAATAATAAAAATAAGCAATTATTAATCATAGAAGCGGCTGGCTACGATTTGTCGGGGTTTAATAAACAACGAAATCTCTTATATATTTTAATCATCAGTTCAGGGCTGCTCATCACGCTCATCACACTCATTACTCGTTTTTATATTCGCAAAGACTTGTATCCGATTGGACAAATTGCCAAACGTATGAAGAAAATTTCGAGTAAAAATCTTCAATCCCGTATTCCAGAATCTAATTTAGATAATGAAATTGGCCAAATGGCACATACATTCAACGATTTGCTCGACCGCCTTGATTATGCTTACAAACAACAACGAAATTTTGTTTCTTATGTCACACACGAACTTCGTACACCCTTATCAATCCTGCTCGGAAATGCCCAAGTAACTCTTATGAAAGAGCGAAGCGTGGATGAGTATATACAAACCGTCGAGAATTTTCAAGTGGATATCAATAATATGATAAGTTTAGTAAACAGCTTGCTTGAACTGGCTCGAATGAACGCCGATGCTCAATCTGTGCCTTTTGCCGAACTCAGGGTTGATGATGTGCTTTGGGCAGCATCTGATTTGGTAAAAAAGAACCAACCCGATTACCATATTTCTATCGAGTTTCATGAAATTCCCGAGAATGATGAATTGATGATTGTCAGCGGAAATGCCGAACTATTAGTGTTGGTTTTTAGAAATTTAATGGAAAATGCCTGTAAATACAGCAGCGATAATAGGGTAGAAACCAAGATTTCGTTTAATAATAATAAAGTCAAAATAGATTTTATCGACAATGGTGTAGGAATGTCAAAACAAGAAACTGAACATATTTTTGAGGCATTTTATCGAACCGAAAAAACAAAAGAAATATCAGGACATGGAATCGGCCTACCACTCACACAGCGAATTGTAGAGATTCATTCTGGCACAATCACGGTTCAATCACAGGAAGGCTTTGGCTCGATATTTACGGTAGAGTTTCCCACAAAAACTATCTATTGAACTTTAACAGCGTTTTAATTTGGGTTTGAAATTCTTTTAAGCATCATAAAATACCTTTAAATCAGAAAGCCAAACAGGTGTTTGGACGAAAGAATTTTTAAACTTTTAAAGGTATGAAAAAGAAAATTTTGTTGGCAGCAATGATAGCCATTTTCGCTACAACCGCATTTGCACAAACTACTCCCGAAACTTCTAAAAAAGCAGCAAAACTTGCTAAAAAAGAAGACCGTATCACGAAACATCAAGCTGTTATGGAAGTGAAGAAAGAGCATAAGGCTTCCCAAAAAGAAGAAAACAATACTCGTCATGTAGCCGCAAAGCAACAAAAGAAATAAAGCAAACACACGAATACGTTTTTTGTTGATTAACTTTGTTGTTAGCTCACAAAACCCAGAGCAAGGTATGTCGCATGTACCTTGCTTCGTTTATTTTTAAGTTATGAAGATACTGATAGTAGAGGACGAACTTCGATTAGCTGAATTTATAAGACGTGGTCTTGAAGAACATGCACATTTAGTAGAGATTGCAAAAGATGGTGAAATAGGCCTAAAAATGGCTTTTGATAATGAATATGACGTCATAATTATGGATGTGAATATGCCGAAAATGAATGGTTATGACGTAACGCAATCAATTAGAAACGAAAATCAGAATACCCCGATTCTGATGCTTACGGCTATGGGAACACTCAACGATAAAGCATCTGGTTTTGATGCAGGAATTGATGATTTTTTGGTCAAACCCTTTCAGTTTCAGGAATTACTTATGCGGCTAAATGCCTTGCATCGCAGGAGTGCTTTAGTACAGCACCAATTAAAACGGAATAGTATGAAAGTGGCCGATTTAGAACTTGATTTGACCGCCCGTATCGTTAGTAGAGCTGGAAAAAATATACAATTAACTGCCAAGGAATATGCCTTACTCGAATACCTCATGATTAATCATAATAGGGTGCTTTCGAGAGTAGATATTGCTGAAAAAATATGGGATATCGACCTTGACCCTGCCAGCAATACGATTGATACGTATATTAATTTTCTAAGAAAAAAAGTGGACAAAGATTTTAGCCCAAAACTCATTCATACAATTGTTGGTATGGGATATATACTAAGAGAATGATTTTTTTAGATACTTATAATGTGATTATTACGAAGTTTTTGAGACGAAAAGTTAAATTTAATCACTATTTAATTTAATTTTAAGATACCATCAAGGTAATATATCTATTTTTATGTCAAGAAACAGTAATAGTGAATTTTCATAAAGGAATTTTAGGTTTTAAAGCTCTGGTTTCTAATTAACCAGAGCTTTTTTTATGACAAGGTTTTAATTCTCCAGTATAGGTTTAGTTAGGGTTTTAGTTCTCTGATTAAAACTTGATTTTTAATCAGAGACTTTTATACCAAAAGCTACTTTTCATTTGTATATTGAATCAAGTCAGCTACCAAGCCAGTCCAGCCGCATTGATGAGAAGCACCGAGTCCTTCACCCGTATCACCATTGAAATATTCATAGAAAAGATGCAAATCTTTGAAATGCGGGTCGGCATCAAATTTCTCGAAATCGCCTGTATTAGGTCTGCGATTTTCGGCATTTATCTCAAAAATATTAATCAAACGTTCGGCTACTAAAAGAGCGGCTTCTTTGATTGACATCACATTTCCCGAATTTGTTGGATATTCTACTTCAAAATCATCGCCATAATATCCATAAAACTTTAATAATGAGTCGATTAGCAAGAAATTAATCGGAAACCAAATTGGCCCACGCCAGTTTGAATTTCCTCCCATAATACTTAAGTCAGATTCAGCTGGCGTATATTTTACACTCATAATTTCGCCGTGAAGATTAAACTGGTAAGGTGTATCTTTATGAGATTTTGATAGTGAACGAATACCATAATCAGATAAAAACTCAGCTTCATCAAACATTCGCTTGATAACCATCTTCATACGGTGGCCACGTAGCAATGAAAGTAGATGGGTTTCACCTTTACCAGGTTCATTCCAACGAGAAATCAAAGATGCCAAATCTGGTCGATTGGTAAGTACCCATTCCAGACGACGTTTGAAATCAGGTAATTTTGAAAGCATTTCATCATCAATCACTTCAACCGCAAAAAGTGGAATTAAGCCCACATAAGAGCGAATCTTCATAAAGATGGTTTCGCCATTAGGTGCGTGAAGTTTATCATAATAAAACTGGTCTGCCTCGTCCCACAACCCTAAATCATTACCTTTGATTGGCTTATTAATGGCAGCCGCAATATGCAAGAAATGCTCAAAGAATTTCGATGCCATATCTTGATATACTGGTTTTTCAATCGAAATCTCGCACGCAATACGTAGCATATTGAGTGTGTACATCGCCATCCAACCTGTTGCATCTGCTTGTTCGAGTTTTACGCCTGGAATCTGTGCATTTCTGTCAAAGACGCCAATATTATCAAGCCCCAAGAATCCACCGCCAAAAATATTGTTTCCTTCTTCATCTTTCTGATTGACCCACCATGTGAAGTTAATAAGTAATTTATGGAAGATTTTTTCTAAGAAAGCTAAATCACCAACACCATTATTGTTTTTCTTGTCAATTTCATATACTTTCCAAGTGGCCCAAGCGTGTACGGGCGGGTTTACATCAGAAAAATTCCATTCATAAGCAGGAATTTGTCCGTTGGGGTGCATGTAATATTCTCGAAGAACAACCGCCAATTGCCGTTTCGCAAAATCGGCATCAATGCGGGCGAGTGTGAGCGTATGAAAAGCTAAATCCCATGCCGCAAACCACGGATATTCCCACTTATCGGGCATCGACAAAATATTGGCCATGTAGGCGTGTTTCCAAGTATTATTTCTGGGGAAAGCCCTTCCTTTAAACTCAAAAGGCATTTTTGGGTCGCCTTTGAGCCATTCGTTGATATTATAGTAGTAGAATTGCTTATTCCACATCATTCCAGCAAATGCTTGTCGCTGAATGTTGCGTTGCTCTTCTGACTTTATATCTTGCTGAATATGGTCGTAAAATTCATTGGCTTCTTTGATTCTTAAATCAAAAATTTCGTCGAAATCAACAAATGCCTTGTGGTTTTGTGAGTTCTGACTGAATCGAAGCCTTATTGTTTGGCTTTCACCGCCATCAATCTTTTTGGTATAGCGTGCCGAGGCTTTCGTGCCTATTTTGTTTGGATTTATCGTTGTTGGCTTGCCTGTCAATACATAATTGCTGATTCCATCCTTTACGAACATGGCTGTATTAGGTTTCCCGAAAATACGCTCCATATTGGTTTCATTTTCGCAAAAAACGAGTTCGTCAGCACCCTCAACATATAGTTTGTATTTGCCCAAAAGCTGATGCGAAACTTCAATTTGATTGTTGGCAATGCCAGTCATCATTGGACTTTTCTTATATGCTTCGTAGCCCCAACTCCAAGTATTTCTAAACCAAAGTGTAGGAAGCATCGTCAGGATTGCGGCTTTTTTATTACGGTTATGTGCCGTAATTTTTATCAATATGTCGTTTTCGTCAGCTTTGGCGTACTCGATAAAAATATCGAAATATTCATTATTGTCAAAAACTCCTGTTTGTTCAATTTCAAATTCCGTGTGTTGGCGGTTACGTTTTTGATTTTCCTCAACAATTTGGCGGTAGGGGAACTCATTTTGAGGATACTTGTAAAGCATCTTCATATAAGAGTGCGTAGGTGTGCTATCAAGGTAATAGTAAAGTTCTTTTACATCTTCGCCATGATTTCCTTCTGAGCCAGCAAGCCCGAAAAGGCGTTCCTTGATGATTTTGTCTTTATGATTCCAAAATGAAACCGCAAAACAGATATGTTGTTTATTGTCAGAAATTCCACCGATACCATCTTCCCCCCAACGATAAGCACGAGAACGAGCCATATCATGCGGTACGTAGTCCCAAGCATTTCCATATACACTATAATCTTCCCTTACCGTTCCCCACTGTCTTTCCGATAAGTAAGGTCCCCATTTTTTCCATCCTTTATTGTCTTTCCTTTCGCTAAGGCGAATCTTTTCTTTTATCTCGGTCATACTCGTAATATCTAATCTAAAAGGTTTAGGTTATAAGTATTTTGCTCAACTCTAATCAATCTATTTCACCTGATAATAAGCTCAATATAATTTTAGTTAAAGTTGTAAACAGGTTATTCGCAAAAATATGAAAAATAATAAACGATGAAAGTTGAATTAATGAATCGCTTATAATAGTAATAAAAGTTATTGAAATAATGATATTAAATTCTATGAAAATAAAAAGAGCCGCTCGAAGCTAATCGAGAGGCTCAAATAGACATAGATTTATTCTACTTACTTAATGCGAGTTTTTACTACGCTTGCTGCTTTTTGTTTTTCTTCGAGAGCAATGCGGGCATTTTCTTGGTCTTGCTTATTGCTTGTCTGGTCTTTCAAAAGTTTTTCGAGTTCTACTCTGTTTTCTTCGATTTCCTTTAAAAGTTTTTCTTTTTCTCGCTTATTTTTTTCGATGTCACGGGCAATTCTGTCTCCTGTTTTATTTACTCGGTCGAGGTTTTTCTGAGATTCTTCGGCATCACGCTCGGCCAATCTTACATCTTCGTTTTGCATTGCAAAAGCATAAAAATCTTTTAGGATTTTTTCTACACCTTTAAACTCTTTGTTATTGTCAGAAACCATATTTCCGCCGCCTAAGTCAAACGATGCAAAAACCTTAGTTTTCACTTTTTGGTCAGAGGTAATTTTAGTCATTAGATTAATCGGGTCAGATGATACTTCTGAAATATTTGCAGCTGCAATATTGAAAGTTTCTCTGTTTTGTGCTACACCACCATATTTTGAAATAAAAAGCGACCATTCTTTCTCAATAAATTTTTTCTCAATATTGAGCGTCATGTAGAATCCTTCTTTACGGTCTTTGCCGAAAACCTCTGAGCCACTCAAAATCGTTTGTGCAAAACTTGCAACGCTGGCTACTAACAAAATGCCTGTCAAAAGTACTTTTCTCATAATAATAATTTTAAATTGTCTGTTTATGACGCTGTGAATGGAAAATTGTAACGTGTTTAAAATCAAAAAAATCATGCCTGACCAATTTTTCTGCAAATCAACACAATCTTTTGTTTTTCAGAGCTTTCAGTAGCAAATAAATAGTATTCGCCGCCATCTTGCAAACCCAATTTCTTTTTTATTTCTTCGGGCTTCATCGGAAAGTTGCGTGTGCTGATATTAACCTTGGGGCTTGGTAGTTTTGAAAGTATTTCTTTCTTATCAAATTTACAAACTGCTTCACAAATAAAACTCCGACCTACAAAGTTTTCAACCAAACTTTCAGAAGTATATAAATGACTATTAGGTGCAATTTTGGCTAAATTAAAGTGTGTGGCAATGCTCTTAAAAGCACCGGCTTTCAGAATTGTGGCATTGGGTTCGTAGATGTAAGTACTTGGTTTTGAATATTTTACTGTACTTTTTTCTTCAGCTTCGAAGTCAAACTCGAAAACTTGTTGTACATTATTCGAGGCAAAGTTGATACAATGAATGACCGTTTTATTTATTATCAAGGTACTTGGCTTTTTACTCACAAAAAGTAATTCTTTTACCTCATTTTCAATAGCCACAATATGCACTTCCGCAATGTTTTGAATTTGTTCAATGGCCAGTTTTATATCAAGCATAGGTGAAAATTTTACCATAAAATTGGGTAATAAATGCTTGATTTCTAATAGATTAGGCTCACAATCTTCTATTTTAAAAACTTTATTTTTAGCATCATCTCGGCGGTGTGGGTCGATGTAAAAAGTTTTGAATGGTTGAATGAATGAATGATTGAGTTGTGTTGCATTTTCATTCAATACTTCAATGTTGTTTTGTGCTAAAACCTCAAAATTATACTTTGCTACGAGTGATAGAGTGGTGTTTTGTTCAATATATGTTACAGAATCAGTTACTTTTGCTAAAGCCCAACTATCAAGCCCCATACCGCCTGTAAGGTCGACACATTTTTCGTTTCCGAAATTTCTTGCAAAAATCTCGGCTTTATAAATGGCTGTAATCTCAGAAGAAGCCTGTTCGACCGAAAGCGGGGGTGGGAAAATAACTTTCTCGTTAGCAAACCAGGATGGCAATTTGTGTTTAGCTTTTTGTCGAGCAAGCCACTGGTCTGCCACCAAACGCAACATTTCTGCATCTAATTTTTGAGGATTCTTTAAAATGTATTTCTGAATCTCAGTTTCTTGAATTTGCTGGGCAATTTGGCTGGCTTGTTGTAGTTTTTCTAACATTATTATGGGCAAATGAAATTAATTTCATTCATCATTCTTGATTCTCCTTTCTTAATTCTAATTTTGCTCAATTAGAAACCACAATATTATGCTTAGTTTTTGGGAAAAGGATGTTTTTTTGAAAAAATATGATGTCATTGTAGTTGGAGCAGGGTTTTCGGGGCTTTGGTTAGCTTATTTTTTGAAAAAATATCAACCAAAAATTGAAATTGCTATTCTCGAAGCTGGGGTTTTACCAACTGGAGCAAGTACCAAAAATGCAGGTTTTGCATGTTTTGGAAGCCCAACCGAACTGATTGAAAATATCGAAGTTATGGGGCTTGACCAAGCGATGTTTTGGGCTGAAAAACGTTATAAAGGAATCAAGATGATTAGCCAATATTTCGGTTCGGAGATCGAATATGACGATTGTGGAGGTATTGAGTTATTCAGTGATAAAGCAATTTTTGAAGATACAATAGAGCAGTTAAATGCCCTAAATCAATCTATAAAGAGTATTGTAGGAAACGATGACCATTTTTTTGTCGATGAAAGTGTCATTCAAAACGCAGGTTTTTCGGGTTTTGAGTATGCCATCAAAAATACGGTTGAAGGTTCAATTCACAGTGGCAAACTCATCAGTGCGATGACTGAAACTGTGCAAGCCATGAAAGTACGCTTGTTTAATGGTGTTAAAGTGCAAAGGTTTGAAAATGAAGGTAATAGCGTGAAAATTTACGCCGAAAATGGTTTGGTTTTTGAAGCCAAACATTTGAGTATCACAACTAATGCTTTCACAAAACAGCTTTTGCCAGAAGTTGATTTATACGCTGGACGTGGACAGGTTTTTATAACTGAACCCATTGAAGGACTCAACTGGAGAGGAACTTTTCATTTCGATAAAGGCTATTATTATTTCAGAAATTATCGAAATAGGGTTTTATTTGGAGGTGGACGAAATTTAGATTTTCAGTCTGAAAACACCGATGAATTTGCCTTGACCGATTTAGTGCAGAATCGTCTTGAACAACTTCTTTACGAAAATATTATTCCGAAACACAAAAACATAAAAATTGACCAGCGTTGGAGCGGAATTATGGCTTTTGATGAAACTAAAACACCTCTAAGTAAATGCTTAAACCCCCATATTTCATTAAGTCTTAGAATGAATGGAATGGGTGTGGCTTTAGCTCCGACTTTATCGGAAAATTTGGCGAAAGAAATTATAGAATTAATTGATAATTAAAAATGGGAATTAATAATGTTTATTCTTGGATTCAAAGGCCTTGATGAAATTTTTTACTCCAAAAAAGCTTCTTTGTCGATAATAAATGGTTAATAGTAGAATTCTTGGAATCATTTATAGGGTATTAAGGTTTAATTATTACTTTTGCATTAACAATACTTATTATTTTTATAAAAATAACTTATTGATGCTCCAGCGAATCTTAGTATTAATACTTTTAATGATGGTTGAGTTTTCGACTGTAAGGGAGTGTTTTTCTGATTGCAAGCATAAAGTTGAAGTACAAGATATTGAAGATAATAATGAGACAGAGGATACTTCAAAAGAAGTTTCAATCGAAAAATATCTCGTTGAAAGTTTATATTTTCAATTTATTATTAGTCATATCCTGACAGAGAACATCGTATGTGATGAAGCTTCTACAAGCATCACAAATCCATTTCGGGTCATAGATGCTCCTCCTCCGAAACGATAATCTCTTTTATCTCTCTTTTAATCAAATCATTTTACTCCAAAATTGACAGTAAATACTGCCTTTAATGGCTAATACGTTTGTTTTTCAGTTTTTCCAATAATCTCGATTTCATACCGTTTGCTGTTTTAGGATATTTGCATGTCTTTTTAAATTATATTATGAAAAACTTTAATTTCAAGTATATTAAATCGGATATTTCTGCTGGTTTAGTAGTTTTTTTGGTCGCACTGCCGCTCTGTTTAGGTGTTGCTTTGGCCTCAGGAGCTCCGTTGATTGCGGGCGTTATTGCTGGAGTTGTAGGCGGAATTGTAGTGGGAGCATTGAGTGGTTCTCAGCTCGGAGTCAGTGGTCCTGCTGCGGGTTTAACTGTTATCGTTTTAAACGCTATTACCGAAATTGGTGCTTATGATTCATTTTTACTGGCTGTTGTTTTAGCTGGTTTTATCCAAATAATTTTAGGAGCTGTAAAAGCAGGCGTAATTGGCTACTATTTTCCATCATCGGTTATTAAAGGAATGCTTACCGCTATTGGTATTATTATTATTTTAAAACAAATTCCTCACGCAATGGGAATTGATTTAGATTATGAAGGCGATGAAAGTTTCTTTCAAAATGATGGTCAAAATACATTCTCTGAATTAGCGAGAATCTCTGAGCTGTTTAATGAAGGTGCTTTAGTTATTGGCTTGATTTCGTTAGCAATTATGATTTTGTGGGAACAAACGTTTATCAGACGAAATGCTGTTTTAGGGATGATTCCAGGAGCTTTGATGGCAGTAATTGCTGGTATTATTCTCAATAATGGTCTTACTGTATTGCCTTCTTTCTTTCATCTCGAAAGTAATCATTTAGTGTCATTGCCTGTAACAAGTTCGGTAGGCGACTTTGTTAATCTCTTCCAAATGCCTAATTTTTCGGCCATTACCAATCCTGTGGTATGGAAAATTGCGGTAGTAATTGCTATTATTGCGAGCCTCGAAACGCTTCTAAGCGTAGAAGCTACTGACAAACTTGACCCAGATTCAAGAATTACCCCAACCAATCGTGAGTTATTGGCACAAGGTGCTGGAAATATTGTGTCGGGTTTCTTGGGTGGGATTCCACTTACACAGGTAATAGTTAGAAGTTCGGCCAATATTCAGGCAGGCGGAAAAACAAACTTAGCAACCATTTTTCATGGTCTAATTTTATTGGTCTGTACACTTGCCATACCAAATGTTCTGAACCAAATTCCATTGGCTTCACTGGCTATTGTATTGATCATGGTTGGTTATAAATTGGCAAAACCTGCCATTTTTAAGGATGTTTTCAAGGAAGGACAAGACCAATTTGTGCCTTTTTTGGTAACTGTAATTGCAGTTGTATTTACCGATTTATTAAAAGGAATTGGCATTGGGGTTTTTGTAGCAATGCTTTATATTCTATATACTAACTATAAAGGCTCAATGTCGTTTATGCGTGATGGGAAAAATGTTTTGATTCAATTCAATAAAGATATTTTCTATTTTAATAAGTCAGAATTAAAGCAAAAACTGCTTTCACTTCAAGAAGGCGATTATCTTTTTGTTGATGGTGCAAAAGCATCTTTCATTGACCACGATATATTTTTGACCTTAGAAGAATTTCAAAAAGAGGTTAAAAACCGAAATATAACAGTAGAGTTTAAAGGAATTTCAAGAAAAAAAATAAACTATAGAAAAAGCAATGCAATCGTATCAAAAACTCTTACTGGCGAATAAAGCTTGGGCTGCCGAAAAACTACGTGTGGATGAAGGCTATTTTGAAGAACTGGCTTCACATCAAAACCCAGAATTCTTATGGATTGGTTGTGCGGATAGCCGTGTGCCTGCCGACCAAGTGACAGGCACTCAACCTGGTGATATTTTTGTTCATCGTAACGTGGCCAATCTGGTTGTGCATACCGATATAAATATGTTAAGTGTTCTACAATATGCTGTTGAAGTACTTAAAGTAAAGCATATTTTGGTGGTTGGTCATTATAATTGTGGGGGAGTAAAAGCCTCAATGGACAATAAAGACTACGGTCTTATCAACAAGTGGCTCAGAAACATCAAAGATGTAAACGTTAAGCACCACGAAGAACTAAGCAAAATCGAAGATTTTCAAGCAAAATTTGATAGACTCGTTGAGTTAAACGTAACCGAGCAAGTACGTAATTTGGCTAAAACAACAATCGTACAAAAAGCGTGGGCAGCAGGCGACTATCCGCATCTTCACGGTTGGGTTCTGGATTTGAAAACAGGGCTCATGAAGACCATCATGGAGATTTTACCTGATGATTTGGATTCGATTGAACCAGTCTATCGTTATGAAGTAAAACTACCCGAAGGTGTTTTATCAGAAACAATGAAGCCGTAAATTATTTTAAAAGTGAAGGCCATCAGTCGTGAGATTGATGGCCTTCTTTATATACTGTGTGGCTTAAATTGTATGAATTTAGTTAGTAAGTAATTATTTCTCTGAAATTGGGAAACTTACACCTACATTTAAGTTGAATGCTAAGTTATTATAAGTTGTGTTAGATGTTTTTGTGATATCTGCAAAGCCTCTATTAAAACCAGCGTCAACATTTAACCAAGTACGAGATTTTAGTCGGTAATTGAAACCTAAACCAGCCAAGCCGCCAAAATCAAGATTGTTATATGCTTTTTGTCCATCAGGTTGTATAACTATATCGCCATCGGCGTTATTAGCTTGTAGCAAAGCCCCTGCGTAAAGTCCAGCGAATAGTT
Source organism: Emticicia sp. W12TSBA100-4 (assembly GCF_040253585.1). Taxonomy (NCBI): domain Bacteria; kingdom Pseudomonadati; phylum Bacteroidota; class Cytophagia; order Cytophagales; family Leadbetterellaceae; genus Emticicia; species Emticicia sp. W12TSBA100-4. The sequence goes on along the minus strand of NZ_JBELAU010000005.1, from coordinate 226,868 downwards.
TAGGCCTAAATTTATCTCCTTGCTCTCCAAAATAATAAACTCCTGTTACAGGTACTTGGATATAGTGCAATCTTGTGTGATTATCAACAGTTTTGCTCTTATCACCGAGTTGTGAATAAAGTAATTTTGCCGATAAACCCCAGTGGCTGTCAATACTATAATTTAAGAATCCGCCGAGATTTAAGCCTGGAAGATATTTACTCGTAGGGTCATCTACAATTGTTGAAACATTTACACCCACCATTGGGCCTACTGATAATGTTTGAGCTGAAACAAGCTTTACATTCATTAAAATTACAGCGAGTACAAAAACAATTTTTTTGGTCATTTTAATTAAGATTTTGTTTAGAATAACTCTTCAAAATCAAGCTACTGTTAAGCATCTGTAGATATTGAGAGACATTTGAAAACCTAAAAAATACGTACCTTAGGCATTCTGATAGCAAAGTGGGGAAGTTTGAGGAAAAATATCAACATAAAGCCCGAAAGAGAGATAATCGGGAATTGGAAAAACTTTTCTTCAATTTCAAAATGAATAAAACATCAACAGATAAATTTTTTTTGAAAATAAAGTGAAATAAAATCTTGAAATAATCTATATTTGCTAATAAAGTATATCTTTGCTAAAAATATATAGATACTATGAGCCTACCAAACTGCCCCCAATGTGATTCAAACAATATCTCACGAAATGGTATAATCAAAGAGCGTCAACGCTTTAAGTGTAAAGATTGTGGCTATAATTTCACCGTCGAAAAGATGGGAAAAAGCATTGAAAGTTATTATGTAATCAAAGCACTTCAATTATACATTGAAGGGGTAAGTTATCGAGAAATCGAGCGTTTATTGGGTGTAAGTCACGTTTCTGTGATGAATTGGGTGAAAAAATATCAAGTAAAGATACCTAAACAAACACTTTATCATCCGACATATAAAGTGATGAATCATAAGGAGTTAGCCGAATTTTATGCCAATCGAGATAACCTAAAAGGAGCAGGGATGGTAGTAACTGAGTTGGGCGATAAGTTTATGCTTATCAAATGGGAGAGATTCAAAAAATAGATAGATTATTGTTTAATTTTAATTAAACAATAATAAAAAATATTGAAATAGTGCAATTTTTATACAAATATCTCTACTAAAATAGTATTTTGAAAATATTCTGAATTTGTAGCATATTATTGTTTTGAAGTTATTTATTATTTTGTTTTATGTAAATTCATAGAAATAAAATTTCGTAAAATACAAGTTTAGTGTTCTAATATTGTGGTTTTTAAGAAATTTTAAAGTACAATGAATTCTATCTGTTATTAGCAAAGCTATATCAAGGATTTGCGAAACGTGTCTTTTTATGAAAGTTTTGTATCGTCTTAAACGGACGTACAACAAAACCATAATAAAAGACCTAATATGAAAAAATTACTATTCACCTTATCGCTTTTTTTATTTAGCTATAGTGTTATACAAGCTCAAGGTTCTGCTGATTACGGTGGTGGAATCAAATTGAATGTCAACCCAGAAGGGTCGAAATTTATTCGTTTGCTTACTTGGAATCAGATTTGGTTTAGAGGCACACAACTAAATCCCGGTACAACAATTGCTGGTGAAGCTGCCAAAACAAATTTTGATATTTCGGGCCGTCGTTTACGTATGTTGGCCTACGCACAAATCAGCAAACGCTACATGGTACTTGCCCACATTGGTATTAATAACCAAACGTTTATCAACGGTGGAGCTTCAGGAACTTCAGGAACTGGTGGCTACGGAAATGGTAAGAAACCTCAAATTTTCTTTCACGATGCTTGGAACGAATATCACGTGGTTTTACCAACCAAAGAAAACAAAAATTCGAGTTTGAGCATAGGGGCAGGTTTACACTATTTCATGGGAATTTCTCGCATGACAATGGCCTCAACACTCAATTTCTTGACAGTTGACTCTCCGATTTTCTCGTGGGCAACTATTGATAATGCCGACCAATTTGCTCGTCAGTATGGTTTTTTTGCCAAAGGTAAATTGAATAAATTAGAATACCGTTTGGCAATGAATAAGCCTTTCAGTACAAGTTTAGCTCCGACTAATGTAACCGATGCTTCAAAAGCTGCTGCGGTTGATAATAATGGAAAAAGTAATTGGGCAAAAACTGCTTATTTGGAATATCAATTCCTCGATAATGAATCAAATTTATTACCTTTCAAAGTTGGTACATATTTGGGTACAAAGCGTGTCTTTAATATCGGAGCAGGTTTTTACAGCCAAGGTAATGGTACTAAGTCTTCAGTAAACGGAAAACTCGAAAGCCATAACGTAAACTTGCTTTCGGTTGATGCTTTCTTAGATATGCCATTTGGCGATAAAGCAAAAAATACGGCTGTAACTGCTTACGCTGGATATTTCAATTATAATTTTGGGCCAAATTATATCCGAAATATCGGTATTATGAATGAAGGTGTCGTGAATGCCGCTTATGAAGGAAGTGGTAAATTGATGTCGGGTGCAGGAAATGCCCAACCAATGATTGGAACAGGTGATATTTTCTATACACAAGTGGGTATCTTGATGCCAAAAGGAAGCGAAAAACCTAAAATGAGAGTGCAACCATTTACAGCATTTACATATAAAAACTTTGATGCACTTCCAAAAGCAGTTACAAACTTTGACTTAGGCGTAAACTGGTTGATTGATGGCCATCATGCAAAAATCACAACGCAGTATTCGTTGCGTCCAGGAATTGAAACTGCAACAACTAAGCAAAAGCATTTTGGCGAATTTATTGCTCAATTACAAATCTATTTATAAAACTCAACTCTAATATTACTTAAACCCTTAATTGATTAGCACTATGTCTGAAAGTAAAAAAAGTTCGATGTTCTCCATTATTGGAGCATCATCAGTAGGAACGATGATTGAGTGGTACGACTTCTATATCTTCGGAAGTTTGGCGACCATTATCTCTACAAAATTCTTCCCAGCAGGCCCTGGAAGCGAAACACTCTCGTTTCTTTCAACCTTAGCAACATTTGCAGCTGGTTTTGTTGTTCGCCCATTTGGTGCATTATTCTTTGGTCGTCTCGGAGACTTAATCGGTAGAAAATATACCTTCATGGTAACTTTATTGTTGATGGGAGGTGCAACTTTCACCATCGGTATTATACCTGCCTACGAAACCATCGGTGTGGCCGCTCCCTTGCTGGTCTTATTGCTCAGATTATTACAAGGTTTGGCTCTTGGTGGCGAATACGGTGGTGCTGCAACCTACGTTGCCGAACACTCACCTGCCAACGAACGTGGGTACATGACTTCATGGATTCAGATTACGGCAACGGCAGGTTTGATAGTTTCATTGATTGTTATTGCACTTACCAAAGCAATTTTAAGCAAAGAAGATTTTGATGCCTATGGTTGGAGAATTCCATTCTTAGCTTCAATCTTGATGGTTGGTATTTCTTATATCATACGTCGTAATATGCACGAGTCGCCTTTGTTTTCAAAGGCAAAAGCTGATGGAAAAACTTCCACTAATCCTTTAAAAGAATCTTTCGGAAATAAATTGAACTTCAAATTTGTATTGTTGGCACTATTGGGCGTAACTATGGGGCAGGGTGTTGTTTGGTACACAGGACAATTTTATGCGATGTCTTTCATTGAAAAAATCATGAATGTACCAAAAGAGCAAGTTGATAGCATTATGATTTGGGGGTTGTGTCTCGGAACGCCTTTCTTCGTAGTATTTGGTTGGTTGTCTGACCGCATCGGTCGTAAGTGGATTATGATGGCGGGTATGTTGGTAGCTATTCTTTCTTACCGCACAATCTACTCAAAAATGTATGATACCGTTGACATCAAAGGCAAAACTGAAATCGTAGAAAAAGCAACATCAGTATCTGAATTGAAAGAAAATGCTAAAAACAAAAATGGTGGTGTTGACTCAGTTTATACCGTAACAAAAGCATATACTGACGGAACAACTTATAAAGAAGTTAAAACTAAAACTTTGAAAAATGGTGTAGTTGAAATCAGTGAAAAAGATGGTAAACCAATTGTTGAAACCAAAAAAACTGTTACAATCAATGATACCGATAAGTGGACACTTACTTGGTTAGTTTTTATTCAAATGTTGTTCGTAACAATGGTTTATGGTCCAGTTGCTGCATTTTTAGTTGAAATGTTCCCAATCAAGATTCGTTATACATCAATGTCGTTGCCTTATCACATCGGAAATGGTATCTTTGGTGGACTACTTCCTGCAATTGCAACTTTCTTGGTATCGAACGCACAGAAAATAAACAGTGTAGCGGCCGAGTCGGGTTTAGCTCCAGTTATCGAAAAACCTTATCTCGAAGGTCTTTGGTATCCGATAATTCTTGCAGGTATTTGTTTCGTTATTGGAACAATCTATTTAGATGGAAAAGATAACAAAGTAAATGATTGATTTTTACTCATATGAACGTCCAAATTGGACGTTCATATATAAATGTTGAATTTTTAATACATAAAAACATTAATACAATGAATGCTATAAAACGAATTTTAGGAATAGTTTGGATATTAATCGGAATTGGTGCGGTTTACTATCTAATTGTGAATCAAGCGATTATGCTCTGGAATAAAGGTGGCGAAAACGTAATTCCAGCAATTATTTACACAGTAATTCTTTGCCCGATGATTGCAGGAGCTTTAGGAACATTCGGTTTGTATTCTCTACAGGGAGAATTCGACTCAAAAGATTGATTTTTGAAAAATAGTTGATTTCTAAGCCATTCGACTATCGAAAAGATAATAAGTGAATTACCATAATAAGTAAGGCTTAGGGTTTAATAGAGCAATGTATGCCAGTTGAGGAAAACTCCCATTGGCATACATTCTTATTTTAGGGGTGTGTTCTTATTATTTCCCCCGTGCAACGGTCGCTCCTTTTTTCAAGGAGGGGCGACCGTCACTACGGTGTCCTGACGAAGTCGGACGGGGTGGTTCTTGGTCTATAATTGTTTTAAAATATGGATAGTTGGAACTAACCACCCCGTCAAAATTCGACTTTGTCAGAATTTTGCCACCCCTCCTTGAAAAGGAGAGGAATTTTTTCCCGAAGTAAATTTTTAACTATATTTATTTAGCAAAAATAGCTAAATAAATCTTTGAATAGTACCATGTTAGTCGTAGCTTAGTGCAATAAATCAGAAACCCTACATGAAGCAGCAAAGAGCCATTGCAATAACGATTTTCTTGGTCTGTTTACTCAATTTTCCGTTATTATCGTTGTTCAATAAAACCGTTTTTATATTCGGTATGCCGCTTGTTTATGTATATGTGTTTAGTGTTTGGGCGGTGGGAATTATCGTGATTGCCATCATTGCTGAATCTAAAAATGTAGAAGAAACACAAGAACATGAATAGCTACATTTTAGGACTTATCTCGATTTATTATTTGGCGTTTTTGTTTATCGTAGCTTATCAGGCCGAAAAAAAATCAAAGAATGCCAAGAGTATTGTTAGTAACCCTAACATTTATGCACTTTCGTTGGCGGTTTATTGTACAGCATGGACTTTTTACGGAAGTGTAGGGAGAGCTTCAACCGATGGACTTGATTTTTTAGCTGTTTATATTGGCCCAACTTTGGTGATGTTCTTGGCTTTTCCGATACTCTTGAAAATCATCCGTATATGTAAAACTCAACGCTTGACGAGTATCGCCGATTTTATATCGTCACGTTATGGCAAAAATCGTTCTTTGGGAGTCTTAGTAACCATAATATGCTTACTATCAGGGATTCCGTATATTGCATTACAACTAAAAGCCATTTCAAATAGCTTCGGAATTCTAACAAGAAGCCTTTTAAATAGCAATATTTTAGTTGACCATACTTTTTATATTGTCATTTTACTGATTCTGTTTACCATCTTATTTGGTACTCGAAACGTAGAAGCAACCGAGCGACACGAGGGAATGGTAACAGCTATTGCGGTGGAGTCAATTATTAAACTCATCGCTTTTTTAGCTATCGGAATGTATGTAACCTACTGGCTTTTTGATGGTTTTGAAGACATTTATAACAAAGCAAAATTACTTCAAGCTGCTAAAAAGAATTTTGTGGTCGAAAACGAAAGTGGAATGTCGATGTGGTTTTGGCATACGTTACTGGCCACAATGGCCTTTTTGTTTTTGCCACGCCAATTTCAGGTGACGGTCGTAGAGAATGTTGATGAAAAATACATCAATCGAGCGATGTGGATGTTTCCACTATATATGTTGCTCATCAATATTTTCGTAATGCCAATTACCCTTGCGGGAGGAATTATTTTTAATGGGCAAGCGGTCAATTCTGATATGTATGTCTTGTCGATTCCGCTGCATTTTTCTGATGAATCATTAGCGATTTTGACTTATATAGGTGGTTTTTCGGCAGCAACGGGCATGATAATCGTAGAAACGATAGCCATAAGCGTAATGGTGAGTAATAATTTACTGATGCCAATTTTCTTGGGAATTCCAGCATCAAAAGACCTTATCAATCTAAATCCGAGTCGAGTGATTCAGTTTATGAGACGTTTTTCGATCGCTCTCATCATATTTTTAGGGTATTTCTATTTCAAATTTATTACCGAAAAATACTCTTTAGTTTCAATTGGAATGACAGCCTTTGTTGTTGTAGCTCAGTTTGCACCGTCAGTTTTGGGAGGTATTTTCTGGAAAAGAGGCACACAAAAAGGTGCAATGGCGGGATTAGTTGGTGGAACAGTTATTTGGTTTTTTACCCTAATTATTCCATCACTCGTTAGTTCAGGAGTAATATCTGATAAAATTATGACAGAAGGTTTATTTGGTGTTTCACTACTAAAACCTTACGAATTATTTGGTATGACGGGCATGGATAATATTTCTCATGCCACATTCTGGACGTTGTTTTTCAATATAGTTCTTTATTTTTTCGGTTCCTTGTGCAGTAAACAAACCTCTATTGAGCATAATCAAGCCGTGTTGTTTGTTGATGTATTTCAGTACTCAAAAGGTATCGAAAACTCAGTCGTCTGGCGGGGAAAAGCATTGGTGAGTGATATTATGAATTTGCTCGAAAGTTTTCTCGGAACAAGCCGCACCGAAAGAATAGCAAGAGTTTTTGCCACTCGCAATAATATCAATCTAAATACTCGCTATGCCGATGCTCGTTTTGTGAATTATTCAGAAAAATTACTTTCGGGCATCGTCGGAACTGCCTCGGCCCGTATGATGGTTTCGTCGGTGGCAAAAGAAGAGGAAATTTCATTGAATGAAGTCGTTGAAATTTTGAAGAAATCGCAAGAATTGATGGCGGTAAATAAGGAGTTAAAACAAAAATCGCAAGAATTAAAATTACTCACCGAGCAATTACAAGCTGCCAACGAACAGTTGAAATTTACTGATAAACTCAAAGATGATTTTTTAGCTACAGTTACGCACGAAATTCGTACACCGTTGACTTCGATAAAAGCTCTGTCTGAAATTTTATACGATAATGAAGACATTGAGCATTCGGAAAGACAGCATTTTTTGAATACCATCATCAAAGAATCTGACCGATTGAGTCGTTTGATAAATCAAGTGTTAGATTTAGAAAAGTTTGAATCTGGAAAGGTGAAAGTAGCTAAGGAAACCCTCAACCTCGAAGAAATTATTATAGATTCTATAGAATCTATTGAGCAACTGGCTAAAGATAAAGGGATTTCTATCATAACGAAAATTGATAAAAAATTGCCCAAATTTGAAGGAGATAGAGACAGAATTATGCAGGTTATGCTCAATTTACTCTCAAATGCATTGAAATTTACTGAAGGTAATAAAGGTACAATTACCATTACAGCGTATAAGCAAGATGATAATCTGTACGTAAATGTGATTGATGATGGAGCTGGAATTGCAAAACAATATCAAGAGCTAATTTTTGATAAATTTTATCAAGCTCACGACCAAACCATTAAAAAACCAAAAGGCAGCGGACTTGGATTGGCAATTTCAAAACGGATTTTAGAGTTGCATAACGGAGAAATTTGGGTAGAAAGTGAAGTTGGGAAAGGTTCAAAATTCTCCTTTTCTATTCCCATTGAATAAATAAAACTAAGTAAAAAATAAGAGAAAGTCTATTACAACAAATACTACGACCATGAATATACAGAAAAATATAAAGGTATTAATCGTTGATGATGAACCAAATATCTTGCTTTCGTTAGAATTTCTAATGAAAAAAGAGGGTTTTATTGTCTTTATCGCCCGAGATGGCGAAGAGGCCTTTGACATCATCAAAAGAGAGCATCCAAAAATCGTATTGCTCGATATTATGATGCCCAAAGTAGATGGCTACGAAGTTTGTCGATTTATCAAAGGTGGAAATGAAACCAAAGAGACAAAAGTGGTCTTTTTGAGTGCCAAAAGCAAGGAGGCAGATATTGAAAAAGGATATAGTGTTGGGGCAGATTTGTATATCCCGAAACCATTTTCAACCCGTGATTTAGTGAAAAAAGTAAATATGATGGCTTCGGGGGTAGTGAGCCAATGATAGAATGAGTGAATGATAGAATGAATGAATGTTCGTTGAGTAAAAATTATTCTATCATTGAAAACGGGCCGCGTTCCGCTTCACTCATTCAAAATTAAAAATGTACAACAAAACTATAATAAAAGTAATGAATTATGACTCATTTTACAGGCGAAGCATTGACCAACCCGAAGTATTTTGGGCGGAACAAGCTGATAAAATAGCATGGTATGAAAAGCCGCAAACGATTCTTTCGCAGGATAAAAATGGTTTTTACCGTTGGTTTGAAGGCGGGTTGATGAATACGTGCTACTTGGCGATTGACTATCATGTCGAGCAGGGTAGAGGAGATAAAATCGCTATCATTTACGACTCGGCAGCTACAAATAAAGTCGTCAAATATACTTATTTACAAGTTCAAACGGAAGTTGCAAAAATTGCGGGAGCTTTAAAAGCTTTGGGTATAAACAAAGGCGATACCGTTGTACTGTATATGCCCATGATTCCCGAAGCTGCATTTTCGATGTTGGCTTGTGCGAGACTGGGGGCTGTTCACTCGGTAGTTTTCGGTGGATTTGCTCCACACGAACTCGCCATCAGAATCGACGATGCTCATCCAAAAGTAATCATATCTGCTTCTTGTGGTCTCGAATTCGACAAAGTGATTCCGTATAAACCTTTGCTCGATGAAGCCATTCATTTGGCAGAACATAAAGTTTCAAACTGCTTAATTTTTCAAAGACCGATGCTTCAAGTAAGCATGGTTGATGGTCGAGATATTGATTTTGTTTCTTATGTAAGTAATTCAAAATCAGCTGATTGTGTGCCAGTGAATGCCACCGACCCACTTTATGTACTTTATACATCTGGCACAACAGGAAAGCCAAAAGGAATCGTTAGAGATAATGGTGGACATGCCGTTGCCCTTAATTTTTCGATGGAATATATTTATGATGTGAAGCCTAATGAAGTTTTTTGGGCGGCATCAGATGTGGGTTGGGTTGTGGGGCATTCATACATTGTTTATGCTCCGCTAATTTACTGTTGTACAACAGTATTTTTTGAAGGAAAACCAGTCAGAAACCCAGATGCTGGAACATTTTGGCGAGTAATTGAAGAACATAAAGTAAATGTTTTCTTTACCGCACCAACTGCTTTCAGAGCCATTAAAAAAGAAGATGCTGAGGCAAAATTGAAAGAAAAATACGATACTTCCTCTTTGAAATCTATCTTTGTAGCTGGAGAGCGTTGTGACCCACCAACGCTGGAATGGCTACAAGAAATTGCTAAAGTACCAATTATTGACCACTGGTGGCAAACCGAAAGTGGTTGGGGAATTGTGGCTAATATGATGGGAGTAGAACAGTTTCCTGTGAAAGCAGGTTCGGCAACAAAGCCAGTTTGTGGTTTTGATGTGCAAATTTTGGGTGAAAATGGTCAACAACTCGGTGCAAATGAAGAAGGTTATGTGTGTATAAAATTGCCACTTCCGCCAAGTTGCTTACCTACGCTATGGAATGATGACGAACGTTTCAGAGCTTCATACCTCAACAAATTTGACGGTTATTATCTCACAGGAGATGGTGGCTACATCGACGAAGATGGCTATGTTTTTATCATGGGTCGGGTTGATGATGTAATTAATGTAGCAGGACACCGCCTCTCTACGGGTGAAATGGAAGAAATCGTTGGTTCTCATAAAGCTGTTGCCGAATGTGCCGTAGTTGGCATTGCTGACGAACTTCGTGGACAACGCCCAATAGGTTTGGTAGTGCTGAAAGATGGAGCAAATTTCACGCAAGATGAAATGGAACATGAGTTGGTTCAACTCATTCGTGAGCAAATCGGGGCGGTTGCATTTTTCCGCAATGCCGTGGTTATTAAGCGTTTACCAAAAACTCGTTCGGGAAAGATTTTAAGAAAAACAATTCGTCAAATTATTGATGGTGAGCAATTTACAGTTCCTTCAACGATTGATGATGTAAATATTTTAACAGAAATAGAAGAGTGCATCAGAAACAGAAAAATTGGAGTTTTTCAATCTGAAGCAAAACAAGCAAGATAAATAATGCCCAAAGTAATCTGGATTTCAAATTTGAGAGTTTTTGCAACCCTGACCGTAATCTTGCTTCACTGTGCAGCAGGAGGGATTTACTTAATGGGGAAAATACCGAATAGTTGGTGGTGGATTTGCAATGCTTCAAATGCTTTCGGTCGGTTCGCTGTGCCAGTTTTTGTAATGCTTTCGGGGTATTTGCTCTTAGGAAAATACAAAAATTTAACAGACTTTTTATCGAAAAGATTTTCCAGAATATTCATTCCTTTTTTGCTTTGGACAATCATTTTTATGCTTTGGGGAAATTATTTTGGACTCATTCCTGCCGAAAAAACAAAGTTTGAATTTCTTGATATTCTAAAAAAAATACTAACTGGTGGAGCTGGCGGTTCGGGGCATTTATGGTTTGTTTATATGCTTTTGGGGATTTATCTTTTCTCGCCAATTGTGAGTCGATGGATTACACAAGCAACTAACCAAGAAGTAAAGTTTTTCTTAATCATGTGGTTTGTAGCCTGTACGGTTTATCCATATTTTGATAAGTTTTTAGGTATCAAAATCAACTTTGAGATTCGGTACTTTTCGGGTTATTTAGGATATTTTGTTTTGGGATATTTCTTAGGAAACTTACAAATGAATTTTCCACCGAAAAAAGTTGGTTTAATTGCATTGGCAGTTTTTCTGATAAGTTGGCTGATAACTTTCGTAGGAATTTATTTCTCGACTGTATCCAACAACAAAGTCTATGAATCAAGTTTATTCGATTACCTAAGTCCGTCGGTTATTTTGATGTCAATTTCAGCATTTCTGACTTTTAAGAATTTACTGAATATTGAGATTTTACCAACATTAACGTCTCAATTAGATAGATTTAGTTACGGAATGTATCTGATGCACTTGATTCCGATGAAAACTTTATCTCGTCAGTTTCAGATAAATTTCAAATGGATTCATCCAAGTATCGGCATCGCAACGCAGTTTATTCTGACAACTATTATTTGTTATGTAGTCATATTTATATTAAGTAAAATACCCAAAAGTAGCTGGATTACTGGATAGATTTTGGTTAAATTTTATTGGCAGTCCGTCTATTTGACACTTCAAAATTGAAGTTAAATTACTCTTTACAAATTCATTGCCGTCTGCTTTAGCTGACGGATACTAAAAACATCCAAATAGGGCTTTAGCCTAAATCGAGTATATTTTGGCTAAAGCCAATTTGATTTTGTACAATTTTACCGTCAGCTAAAGCAGACGGCAATGAAATTAAAAATCAGTTTATTTAGAATTATATCATTTATTCAATTTTAGTACCTTTTTAATATTACCTCAAATGAAAATCAACTCTTTCCAAGAATACGAAGAAGCTTACAAGAAGAGCGTAGAGAATCCCGAAGATTTTTGGGGCGAAATTGCAGCCAATAATTTTGAATGGAGAAAGCCATGGAGAAAAGTGCTGAACTGGAATTTCAGCGAACCAAAAGTAGAGTGGTTTGTGGGTGGAAAACTCAATATTACAGAAAACTGTCTGGACCGCCATGTAAAAGATAAACCAAATCAGCCAGCTATTATTTGGGAACCAAACGACCCAAATGAAGAAAGCGTAACACTTACATACCGTCAATTATTTGAGCGTGTGTGTCGCTTCGCTAATGTTTTGAAGCGTAATGGCGTACAAAAAGGCGACCGAGTTTGTATTTATATGCCAATGATTCCCGAATTATCGATTGCGGTGTTGGCTTGTGCCAGAATCGGGGCGATTCATTCGGTAGTTTTTGGTGGGTTCTCGGCAACTTCAATCGCTGACCGTATCAATGATTCGCAATGTGTGGCAGTTGTAACGACTGATGGTGCAGTGCGTGGAAACAAAGCTATTCCGATGAAAGATACGGTTGATGATGCCATGATTGGTTGCCCATCGGTGAAGAAAGTCATTGTGGCTACTCGTACTCGCACGCCTGTAAGTATGATTAAAGGCCGTGATGTTTGGTGGGAAGAAGAAGAAAAACATGTAACAAGCGATTGTCCAGCCGAAGAAATGGACTCCGAAGACCCTCTTTTTATTCTTTATACGTCGGGTTCAACTGGAAAACCAAAAGGTGTGGTACAAACTTGCGGGGGCTACATGGTTTATGCGGCATATACTTTCCAAAATGTCTTCCAATATAAGCCAGGCATGGTGCATTTCTGTACGGCAGATATTGGTTGGATTACTGGGCACTCATACATCGTTTACGGCCCATTGGCATCGGGTGCAATTTCGGTATTGTTTGAAGGTGTTCCGACTTACCCAGACGCTGGACGTTTCTGGGATATTGTTGAAAAACATAAAGTAAATATTCTTTATACTGCTCCAACTGCTATTCGTTCACTAATGGGTTTTGGTTTAGAATATGTAGAAGGAAAAGATTTAAGCTCTTTGAAGGTGTTGGGTTCGGTGGGCGAACCAATCAACGAGGAGGCTTGGCAATGGTATTCAAAAAATATTGGTAAAGATAAATGCCCAGTTGTGGATACTTGGTGGCAAACCGAAACTGGCGGAATTATGATTTCTGCATTGGCGGGAATCACGCCATTAAAACCAGCTTGGGCATCGTTGCCGCTTCCAGGAGTGCAAATGATGTTAGTTGATGAAAATGGGAATGAGATTTTAGGTGGAGATGTCAGTGGAAACCTTTGCATTAAATTCCCGTGGCCATCAATTTTGCGTACTACTTGGGGCGACCATGAGCGTTGTCGTACTAATTATTTTTCGGCATATCCAAACCTATATTTTACAGGTGATGGTGCCATGCGTGATGAAAATGGCTTCTACCGAATCACAGGTCGTGTTGATGATGTATTGAATGTTTCGGGACACAGAATTGGGACTGCCGAAGTAGAAAATGCCATTAATATGCACACAGGCGTAGTTGAAAGTGCAATTGTGGGTTACCCGCACGACATCAAAGGTCAAGGAATTTATGCGTATGTAATCTGTGAAAGTATGATTCATGACGAAGATTTGACTCGCCGAGATATATTGGCAACGGTTTCTCGTGTTATAGGGCCAATTGCAAAACCTGATAAAATTCAGTTTGTAAGTGGCTTACCAAAAACTCGTTCGGGTAAAATTATGCGAAGAATCTTGCGTAAAATAGCTGAAGGCGAAACCTCAAATTTGGGTGACACAACAACTCTCCTTGACCCAAATATTGTAGAAGAGATTAAGAATGGGGCTGAGGCTTTGAAGTGATTAATGAAAAATGCAATGGCCAAGCTTTCTTTTGAGGGCTTGGCTTTTATTATATCTTCGGCTCAATCCACAAAGCACCTAAAGCCAAAACAAACATCAAAAACCATAACCATTCAGGAAACTCAACTGAAAGTTTCTGGGTTTCACCAGATTTTGTTGGACTGGCGTTTAAATAAGGTTGTAAGAGATGAGATTTAGCAAGCTGTGTCTCTGAATTTTCAACAAAAACCTCAACTGAATCACCCAATTTTTGCCAACCAGTTTCTCGGAAAGTATAATTGACTTGACTTGAAAATGGATTTATGGCTGATTTTTGAGCGTTAACTGTATCTTTTTCTACTATAATTTTTGCTAAAGATTCAGCACTATTAATGGTGATTTCAGTAGGTGAATCTTTGAAAACTGGTGCTGAAAGCGAAACATTTGTTGCGTTGGATGGGCGATGTAGATGCAATGCACCTTGCCAAATTTTCATGTAGCTGAGGCTATCGCCACTTAACATCAGCGGAAACGTTTCATTCAATAAACTAACGCCAACAGTTCCAGTTTTTTTCTGAATAGCAATCGGGAAATCTCCAATACTTTTCTGAAAATCATGGGCTTGAATCGAATACGGCAAGGCCGTTAAGTCTGCCGAAATAGGGATATTTTCTTGGGTGCTAATTCTTTTAAAAATCCAATTTGTGCCAAGTACTTGATTAATACTTTTAGCGGCTAAATCAGCCTGTGAAAGATTAATAAAAAATATACTTTTTCCTTCCGAATATGCTTTTTTTACAAGGCTATTTGCCGCATTCGATGGGTCAGTAATGATAATATCAGGTGTAAAATTAGAATCAATTTGGTTGATTGAAACTGCACTTTGTGTATTCTTGGCTACTGTACTAATTATTTTTACTTGAGTACCATTTCTGCCCAGCCAATCGGCCAAAGTTTTACTTTCAAAATCAGGGTTTGTGAGTATCATCAACACTCGAAACGCCTGGTTTTTTTGAGCAAAAAACTCAATACTTCGTAATTTATCTTCACTGAGAAATAAGTCAAAAGAACTTACTCCAAGTGTAAAAACTGGAACCTTTAGGCTAAAATTATTAAAACCTTTACTCAGTTTTACGCTATCAATAGTCTGTTTTCCCCATTTTAGATACAAAATACTATTTTCAGTAAGGTTTATCTTTCCCGATATTTCTTGCATATCACCTTTTCGCAAGACCGCCGACCAATGTAATTCTTGTAATTCATTTTCTTTAAAACTCGGAATCCACTCAATTGCATGACCAGCAACTTTACTCAATATTTCTGGCTTAGCTTCTTGTCCAACAAGATAAACTTTACCAATTTGATTCGCAAAATTCGGGTTTTCTATCAGACTTTTATCAAAAGATTTCCGAGAAAAACTTTCTTGAATTTTAAGGCTATCTTTCAGTTGATTAACAACGCTCAATGGCACATCAGTGCTATAAACCAAAATCCGATTACTATTAGTCGATATCTCCCATTTAGGATTGATGATGAATAAACAAATTGAAATCCACAAAACTAAGTTTAGTGCAATTTTTGTCTTGAATCGCTTACTTGATTTTTGTTTGCGTAAAGTGAAAAATTGAATACCTGACATAGCAATTAAAGCAATTGCCAAAAGCCAATCGTAAATCGTGAAATTTTGTATGTGTTGAATCAAGTTCATTTATAATAGTAGAGCGAAATTCTATTTTGCTCGTAAAAAAGGATATGTTTGTGCTAAAAATTCAGAACTATAAAGATATTATCTCAGTGAAAAATATTAGAACGCAGATGACACTGATAAATAACTTTAACGCAGATAATCGCTGATTTTTTAAAATCCGTATAATCAGCGTTGGTACATCCGTTTCATCAGCGAGCCATAAGATTGCGACACTATCCTTATAATCGCGAAAATTTATAGCTGCACATGCTTCCAATAGGCTTTTTCTAAGCGTTTTTCGCCTTTGTAAGATTGTGTTTTGGGATTTTTATTACTCGATAAAGTCTTATTAATTAGCCCAAATAATTTAGTTTTTAGTGTCAGTTTATCATCTTCCGATAAATCTTTACCATTGATAAGCTGTTGCAATGAACCTAAAATACTCCAATTGGATAAACTACTATTCACTACTTTATTACTAATGGCCGAACTCAGTTCCATTAACTTCAATTTTTGGGAATTATTTAATGCTTTATTATCGTCTTTGCTCGAAATAATACCCAAAACCTCGGCCATCAATGCCTCAATTTGTTGCTGACTGTATGATTTTTGATACTTGAAAGCAGTATTGAACTTGGTCAATTCACCCGTCATACGTTTTTCTTTTTCTTTAATTGGCGGCGGGTCAAAGCTTGTTTTTTTGACAAAAGTTCGGGCTTTTTGCTGTGCAGATTTCAGTAATTCCAATGCTTTTTTCTCGTACGGAATCGCTTTTTCGGGTTCGTAAAGTCTCAGATGTAATTCCGATTGCCACATTTGTTCCAAAGCACTTTTCAATAAGCTTCTTGTTGATTGCTCGTAAAAAGTATTGGCTTCTCCATCATCGTGCGAATGCACATAATCGGCCAAAAGGCTCGCAACTGGGTCACTTTCATTACTATTTTCCGCCCCGTGCGAGTGTTCGTGTTCGTCATGTTTTTCGCCATCTTCGTGGTCGCCTTCACCCTCATCGTGGTCATGTCTGAAACCTTTCAGCATATCACCATCGGTTTCTACATCGCTCGGTAAGGCATTCACACCGCCAATCGAACCTTCATTTTCTTCGCCTAAATATTGTCCGTAGCGGAGGCGGAGAGCCTTTTGGTCGAAGCCAATTTCGTTGGAAGTGCTATTAAATGCTTCCTTTGAAAGTTTTTTTCGTTGGGCAATCAGTTTTTCGGTATCAATAATTATTTGGCGTTGACTTCTAAAATATTCGGGCATGATATTCATAGCTATCGTTGCCAAATCAGCCTCTTCGGTTTGTGAAGTGTCTTTATAAACAATAAAATAAGTATCCGATTTCGTGAAATTTGGCGTTGGTCGTTTATTATCAAGGGCTGCCCAATAATAGTAAAGTTCATCGCCAGGAGTAAAGTTAAGTGCCTTTAAATCAATGTTTTTACTCACAGTGGTCGATTTGAAATTGGCCTGTGAAATAGGAAATTTCACTTCTCTAAACTTCACATTTTCGCCCGAACCACGAGCCAAAGTTGCCACAATAAATGCTTGATTTACCAAAAAATCATCGGAGATTTTGGCCGAAACCTGTATGTTTTTCGGGTCTTTCAAAAAATGTAATTGATATAATTCTTTTGAAGCAGGTTCAATTTTTGGAGCCAAATCAGGAATTGCTTCGAGTCGATAAAAATCAGATTGATAAATGAGCGAATCGTGCCAATAGGCTTTGAAAGCATACAACCCAGAGCTAATAAGTTGGTCGGAATATTCAAAATTTTCTCCCGATTTTTTGAAACCTACTTCATCTCCTCGATTATTGCTTAGTTTTACGGTCAAATCGTTTGAATGACTAAATTTTAATTGCCATTTTAGCAACGAACCGCTAATGGCCGAAATATTCATATTATCCGACTCATTGCTTGATAAACCTGTGTAAGTAGGAGGAGTGATGCTTAAAGTTGCTGATTCAAATTCGGGTTTTGTGATTGGATTAGTAGGCGAATTTTGTAATAAACTACTTATTTTGGCTTGATTCTGACCAAATTTTAATGATGGGGAGAAAATATAGAAAGCTATGCAACTGACGAAAAGGCCTAAAAACAAAAATAGTTTTTGGTCATAAACCAGCGGTGTTTGATAAGTATTTTTTGAAAAAAGGCGTTCGAGTTGCAGTTGTTCTGCCAAATTAGGTTGCTCGACATTCAGCAGGTCGAGACTGTATTCGGTATCGCCCAACTTTTGGTGAATGAGCTTGATAGCTTCCGTTTTTTTACTTTGAAAAAGCTTTTGTTGAAAAGCCATACCCACAAAGGCAAGCAGCATAGCCACCAAAGCCCAAAGTATAGAATGACTGACCAAAAGCACCAATAAATAAGCCGACCCAGCCACCAATAAACATATCAGAGCAGCAATGGCATAAAGCTGCAAATTAACTTTTGCTATGATTTGTCGGAGTTGATTCATGCGTTTTTCGTAATTGCGAGCCATCGCTCAAGGCCTACTAATAAAATAAAAATCAATAAAAGGCTTTTTGAAAACCACTCGTTCGATGATTTTTGTGGGTATTCCTGAATTTGAAAAATTTTATTTAACTCATTATCAGTCAATGGTTTACTTGATTGTAAGTTGTAAAATTCAATGATTTTGTTGCCTAAAAATTCGGGTAATTGCCCATTAAAAACCCATTCGTTGGTTTGGGGTTTCAATAATTCTTCGAGATAAATTGCGTTTTGGGTATTTTGAACGGTAATCTGTTTCCAAAACTTTGTTCCTGTGAAAATATATAAACTATTTTCCGAAGTTGGCAATGGTTTATCCGAGAAAACTATATCGTATTTTTTATCATTTTTTGCTTCATTGATAATCTCAAACTCCCATTCGTAAATTTCTTTTAGCGTCATTAAGGCGGCTAAAATTTGTTTTTTTTCGTTGGCATCAGCATTGAAAATACCGACTTTTAAAGCTCCATTATTTGCACTTTCTCCTGTTGGTTGAGTTGCATTTTTTGATGTTTTTAAGAGATTGGCTTCATCAACGTAGCTTTTTTTATTTTCTGAAAAAGATAAAAACTTTGTCTGTTTTGATGAGTCAATTACCGAATGAATCCTGAAATCTGTCGGAACAAATATGGCAGGTAATTTTGTCAATGATTGCTGATTGACAAAGTATAGTTCGAGTGTTTGGTTGTTTATTTCATGGCTTATTTCATTGAGTGCAATTTGCATATTCGTTGCGGCAATACTTTTTAATGCTTGCGATGGAATATCATTCATGTCATCAAACTGAACGGGTTTTGATGCTAACCAATAGCATTTTTCTCCTTTTTTGAGTGCTTCTTCAATCTCGAATTTATAATTTTCTACAACTAATTGATTGGGCTGAATAAGATGAATCTTTGCTTTTTCGGTAGAAGATTTTGCCCATTTAATTAAGGGTTTTGATAGAATAAAAACCAAAAGCAGCAATAGTAAACACCTGATAATCAGCAATAAAATATTATCCAGTCGGATTCCTCTCGACTGTTGAAGGTTTTTCTCGCTCAACCACTGAGTGGCCGCCCAAGCAATTACTTTACCTTTTTTTTGATGCCAAAAATGAATGACTATCGGAATAGAAATTGCTAAACTTCCCCACAATATGTATGGATTCAAAAACTCCATTTTTAGAAATTTCTCTTTTTAATTGATTCCAAAATTACGCTCGCTATTGGTGTTTCTAAATTTGCTCTAAACAAATGCACAAACGGCTTTTGCAGAGCAGTTTCAATGTTTTTAAGGTAAGTTTCAGCGTTTTTTCTTACCTCATCTTTTATGGCTTCTGCCTCCAGCTCAATTTCCTGCCCAGTTTCTAAATCTTTGAAGCGATAAAACCCTTTGAGGTTAAATTCCTGCTCATGCTTACCCAAAATCTGAAAAATCAGAATCTCTCGGTGCGGGTTTGCTAAACTCGAAATCAAGCGAATCCATTCATCATCTACTTGCAGTAAATCTGATGCCAAAATCAGTACCTCTTTTTGTTTAGCAGAACTCAATGCAGGAAATTTCGGGTCTTGATTTTGCCATTTTCCATTGGCCTCAGCCTTTTCGAGCGTATATAAAATTCTCTGAAACGATTGTTTACCTGAACTTACTAAAGTCTGTAATTCACCATTTTGAAGACCATATAAACTCATTAAATCTCCTTGTCTGTACCCCAGATATGCCAGCGATGCCAATAAAATTTTACAATATTGTAATCTACTTACATTCTTTTCGGTATAATTCATTGACCCTGATAAATCAATCATAAACTTGAGGTGAAAATTACTTTCGGTCGAAGATTCTCTTACCAAATGTTTATCGGTGCGGGCATATAATTTCCAGTCGATTCGCTTGGGGTCATCGCCAGGTTCGTAGTGTCGGTATTGCTCAAATTCAATGCCGTAGCCATAGCGTTTACTATGGTGAATGCCCAACATCAGTTGTTCACTCACCAGTTTTCCCGCCAATTGTAGGTTATTGAGTTTGATTAGTTCAGTTGTAAGCATGGTCGGATTTTATTTCTTCAACAAATCCTTAATTACATCGTCGGTTGAAATCCCTTCGGCTTCGGCTCGGAAATTTAGTGCAATTCGGTGCCTCAAAATCGGATAGGCGAGGGCTTCAATATCTTCGGGTAGCACCGAAAACCGTTCGTTTAATATCGCTCTGGCTTTTGCACAAAGTACCAATGCCTGACCCGCACGTGGGCCTGCACCCCATTCACACCATTCTTTTACGTAGTTTGAATTTGTTGTAGCTGGGCGAGTCGCTCTTACAATTTGATTGATTTTTACAATTAATTCTTCGCTGATATGTACTTGGCGAGTAAGTTTTTGCAAATCAATGATGTCATTATCGGTCATGATAGTTTGCAAAACTGGTTTGTTTGTGCCAGTAGTACTTTTCAAAACATCTAATTCTTCGTTTTCGGAAGGATACCCAAGCTTAATATACAACAAGAATCGGTCGAGTTGAGCTTCTGGAAGTGGATACGTTCCTGCCTGTTCGATTGGGTTTTGAGTAGCAATAATCAAAAATGGCTTCGGTAAATCATAGTTTGTACCAGCATACGTTACCTTATATTCTTGCATGGCTTCGAGCAAAGCCGCTTGCGTTTTTGGCGGCGTTCGGTTGATTTCATCGGCCAAAACGATATTGGCAAAAATTGGCCCTTGATTAAATTTGAAGAATTTTTTGCCAGTTTCGTGGTCTTCTTCCAAAATTTCAGTACCAACAATATCTCCGGGCATTAGGTCGGGCGTAAACTGAATTCGCTTGAATTTCATATCAAGTGCTTTTGATAAAGTGCTTACCATCAAGGTTTTGGCAAGTCCTGGTACGCCTTCGAGCAAACAATGTCCACCTGCCAAAAGGGAAATCAAAATTTCGTCAATGGCCGTTTGTTGACCGACAATAACTTTGGCAATTTCTTTTTTTAGTAGTGGTAATTTGGCTACTAATGTTTTGTAATGATGAAGTTCTTTGGTTTCCAATTTTCTTTGAATTTTTTCCGTAAGCTAAAGCAGACGGCAATGAATTTTAAATTACGGCTGAATTTTAGACCTAAACCGTCAAGGCATAATTAATAATATTTACTCCAAATTTAGTATTGTCTTCGGCGAGCCAACGTTTGTTTCTGAAATCGTAGTCCCATTCGCAGCCGTAATCTTTATTGCTGTATAAAACCCCGATTCTACCATTGATAATAATTGCTTTTAAGTAATCATGCACGAGGTCATCCCCCCAGCCATTTAGCTCAAAAGTGGTAGTAGGAGGACCATCAAACTGAAAAAAACAATTATAAATTGGATGCGTATTCGGAATTTTTTGAAGGGCTTTTGCTCCGAAAGTTCGAGACATTTCTTGCTCAAATGACTTCGCAAAAAGTCCATCAATATCGTGGTTACAATCATCCACAAATACAAAACCGCCATTTTCGATATATTTCCGAAAATGGTCACGTTCTTGACTCGAAAATTCAACCAATTTATGTCCACTCAAATAGCAAAACGGACTTTTGAAAAGCTCATTACTGCTCAAAAGCACCACTTTTTCTTTTTCATCAATCGGAATAGTTGTGTATTCGACCAAAGAATTAAGAATATTTGAAGGCATTCGCTGGTCGGTATCCCAATCTCCAGAGTTATATTGTATTCTTGTAAAAATAAATGGTTTCATAAAGCCCAGTTAACAGTTGGCAGTTGACAGTGGGCAGTAATATGGTGTGTACTGCCTACTGTTAATTGCCAACTGTGTTTTACACCGCATCAGATAAACTCGAAAATGTAAATTCTCGAATTTTCATGGGTGGTACCATATAATTTTGGTTCGATTCGGTGCTGACCACACGCTCAGTTTTTCCCAACATTTCGAGATTATTGAGCATGATTATTGGGCTTTCATTGAATCGGAAGTTTTTAATTGGATATTTGATTTTTCCATCTTCAATATAAAAAGTTCCATCACGGGTAAGACCAGTCTGTAGAAGCGTTTGTGGGTCAACTGAGCGGATATACCAAAGTTTAGTCACTAAAATGCCTCTTTTTGTGCTTTTTATCATTTCATCGAGTGTTGCATCGCCACCAAGCATAATAAAGTTTGTCGGCGAAGGAATTGGCTTAACACCTTTTTCTTTCGCCCAAAAACGAGAATATGATAAGTTTTTAACTACACCTTTTTCAATCCACATACGTTTTTCTTGAGCTTGTCCATCGCCCGACCACGGAGATGCTGGTAAATCGGCATAAGCAGGGTCAGAGAAAATCGTTACTCGTTCATCGACAATTTTTTCGCCCAATTTTGTTTTTCCACCTTGTTTGCTGAAAAACGAACGACCTTCGTCTGCACTACGGGCATCCATATCGAAATAGATATTTTCGAGCAAAACAGCCGCTGCGGTTGGTTCAAGAATTACAGTATATTTACCTGGTTCGAGTGCTTTGGCATTTTTCGACCCGACTGCTTTCTGAATTGCAATTTTGGTAGCGGCAGCAGTATCGAGTTTATTTACATCGCTAAAACCTTTGATTACATAACCCGAACCTGTGCCGTCTTCGGTGCGAACTGTTAGTGAATAATTGACGTTGGTGCTTTTGTAATAAGCAAAAAGACCTTTCGAGTTCATCATGGCCGAATAGCCTTTCGAGTCTTCCAAAAAACCTGCGGCTATTAATTTTTGCTCACGAGTAAGTTTCAGACTTTTCATCACGGCTTCGGCACGAACATCAGGATTGATATTGCCCGTTGAATCAAAATAACCTTCTGATTTCATGTAGGGTTGAGGCTCCAAAACGCCCATGTATTCAGGATTTTCGGGAGCAAGACGAGCTAATTCCTCGGCACGACGCACCACTTTTTCGAGCGAAGCATCATCAAACTCATCAATTGTAGCTACGCCTACTTTCTTCCCAAAAGCAGATTGAACTTGTAGGTTTTGATTGGTTAATGCACCGCTTGTCGAAACTTCGTTTCGTGCATAACGGATGTTTCCATTAATATTGCCTGATAAATTAATTTCACATTCATCGGCTTTTGAATAGCTTAAAACCTTTTTTAGCAAGATTTTAGCTTCATTTTCTGTTAATATGACTGACATAAATAATTAATGTTGAATGAGTGAATGATAGAGTGAGTGAATAGTGAATTAGTCAAGAATTGGAAATTTGGGAGATTTTATCCAAAATTTTCAATTCGTAACCTCGGCTACGCTCGGTTACCGAAATCGTAATTCGACTTTGTTACACTTTCCTTGCCGTATTAATAACGTTTACGCCATTAAAACGAGCGGTTGAACTTCCGTGCGAAACTGCACTTGATTGCGAAGGTTGTCCTTTGCCATCGAAGAATGAACCTCCCAAACGATAATCACGTTCGTCGCAAACTTTTACGCAAGAATTCCAAAACTCTTGGGTATTAGATTGATACGCCACATCTTTCAACATTCCTGCAATTTGTCCATCTTTTATCTCATAATATAATTGTCCGCCAAATTGGAAATTATAACGTTGTTGGTCAATCGAGAATGAACCATCACCGATAATATAAATTCCTTTTTTCACATCCTTAATCATTTCAGCTACCGAAAGTGGTGTTTTTCCTGCTGCCAACGAAACATTGGCCATGCGTTGGAATTGTACTGACGACCAACTATCGGCATAACAACAGCCGTGCGATTCTTTCTCGCCGATGATGTGTGCTTGGTCACGAATGGCTTGGTAATTGACCAAAGTTCCATCTTTTACCAAATCCCATTGCTTGGTTTTTACACCCTCATCGTCCCAGCCAACCGCACCGAGCGAGCCAACTTGGGTTTTATCAGCAAATAGTGTTACTTCTTTACTACCATAATTAAAGTTTTTGCTTTGCCATTTATCAAGCGTAGCGAAAGAAGTTCCCGCAAAATTTGCTTCGTAGCCTAATACACGGTCAAGTTCGAGTGGATGACCAACTGATTCGTGAATCGTTAACCAAAGGTGCGAAGGGTCAAGCACTAAGTCGTACTTTCCTGCTTCAACCGATTTAGCTGTTAGCTTTTCTTTGGCTTGTTTGGCTGCGGCGGTTACGTCTTCGAGCATATCGTAACCCTTGTTATATCGAGTCGTGATACCCGTAACTTTATCTTTTGGATTTGTCTGTAAATACTCATAACCCATACCAACTGGGGCAGAAAGTGCCTGACGAGTTTCAAATTTACCCGTTTTTGGGTCGATGGCAGTTACAGCGGCAATCGGCCAAATACGGTGAATATCTTGGTCGATGTATGAACCATCCGATGAAGCAAAGTACTTTTGCTCATTGACCATAAACAATACCGAATTGACATAATTTGCCCCATTTTTCAAGGCAGCATCATTTACTCCAAGAAGTAAATCAACTTTTTCTTTGATTGGCACTTCAAACGAATTTCGTTGAATTGGTGCTTTCCAACTTACCTCGCCGTAGCCACTTTGTGGAGCAAGGATTACGGGCTGAGACATAAGTTTTGCGTTGGCTTTCGCAATCGCAACGGCTTCTTCGGCAGCACGAGCAGTGTCAGCTTCAGACTTGGCATCAACTACTGCAGCAAATCCCCAACAACCATTGGCTATTACTCTTACACCTACGCCATAAGACTCGGTATTGACAATGTTTTGTACTTTGTCTTCACGAGTAACCACAAATTGATTGAGATAACGACCGATACGAACATCGGTATAAGTAGCACCTTTGGCTTTTGCTGCATTAAGGGCAGCATCGGCAAGGCGTTTTTTGAGGGCAATATCTATTGCACCATCAATTAATGCTTCTTGCGAAACAGCGTTTCCGATAATCGGAATACCTCCAGTTGGCATATTTGGTATCATGAGTCCACCAAAGCCTAAGCTGGATAACTGGATAAAATCTCTTCTTTTCAAAGCTTTTTCAGTTTTTGTGTAAAATAATAAGTTGATAAAATGAAGTCTAATATAAAAAATAATCTTTCAGCTTAAAAATTGTATTGTTGGATTTTGATAAATGGTAAAAGGTATTGTTGAATGGAAAGCGTTTTCTATGTTAGATGATGAATGTTTGATGTTAAATTTTAAGTTTCCTTAATTCAACATCAAACATTCATCATTCAAAACCTTACACTGCATCAGATAAACTACTAAAAGTAAAGTCTCTGATTTTTAATGGTGGAACTAAACACCCTCCAATTCGAGTCGGAACGCCCATTGCTTCAAGGTTATTAAGCATAATAATTGGGCTTTCGTTGAAACGGAAGTTTTTTACAGGAAATTTAATTTGTCCTTTCTCGATATAGAAAGTTCCGTCACGGGTAAGTCCTGTGTAAAGCAATGTTTGTGGGTCAACGGCACGGATATACCACATACGAGTTACCAAAATACCTTTTTCTGTGCCTTTTATCAAATCGGCCAAAGACTCAGTACCGCCAGCCATAATAAAACCTGATGGTGGTGGAACAGCCTTTACGCCTTTTTTATCTGCCCAAAATCTTGAATAATAGACATTTTTTACAACTCCGTTTTCAATCCAAGAGATTTTTTCTTGCGGACGACCGTCGCTTCCGCCGCCCCCCATTCGGCCTCCGCCGCCCCCACCAAAACCTGAAACTGGAATTTCGATATTACTTGGGTCAGAATAAATATTTACTCTTTCATCAAAAAGTTTTTCGCCTAAACGAGTTCCACCGCCTTTCTTGCTCAAAAAACTACGACCTTCGTCTGCATTTCGGGCATCCATACTACGCATCATGTTTTGCAATAAATCAATTGAAGCGGCTGGTTCGAGAATAACGGTGTATTTCCCAGGTTCGAGAGCTTTTGCTGCACTCGAAGCCAAGGCTTTTTGCATCGCAATTTCGGTAGCTTGTTTGGTACTAAGTTTCGATACATCATTGAAATCACGAATGGCATAACCAGAACCAAGACCATCTGCTGTACGAACTGTAATTGAAAAATCAACCGATGTTGATTTATTGTAGCCAAAAAGTCCTTTGCTATTACCAATTGCCGAATATCCTGCCGAATCTTCCAAATAACCTGCGGCAGTTAAACCTTTTTTCGAGCAAGGCTCGATGCTATCGAAAGCAGCCTTAGCACGATAATCAGGGTCGATATTGGCCGTTGAATCTGCAAATGTTGGAGCTTCAATATACGTTTGTGGCCCGAGCATTGGCATATATTCTGGGTTTTCTGGAGCAAGACGAGCAATTTCCTCGGCTCTTCTTACTGTTTTTTCGAGCGAAGCGTCATCAAACTCATTGATGGTGGCTGTGCCAGAGCGTTTGCCAAAAACTGCCGTAACTGCCAAAGATTGGTCGTAAGACTCACCGCTGGTCGAAACTGAATTTCGGGCATAACGAATATTTCCTGTGCGGCCTCCGCTGAGAGCCACACTCATTTCATCAGCCTTTGAAAATGCTAAAACCTTATCTATTATCTTTTTAGCTTCTTCTTTTGTTAATATTTTATTCATTTGTTTAGTTTTTTAGAAATGAGGTGCAAAGGTTCAAAGGCACATAGTTTTTTTTAATTAATCTTCATTACCATAATCCACTTTCAACTGAATTACTCTGTGCCTCTGTATCTTTGTCACTTTGTGCCTCAAATATGCCTCATAGTTTAAATCTTTCTTCCAGTATTGATTACATTGACACCATTGAAACGAGTGGTTGCACTTCCGTGAGAAACGGCACTAACCTGCGAAGGCTGACCTTTTCCATCGAAAAACGAACCAAAAGTACGGTAATCGTCTTTATCGCAAATCTGCACACATGAGTTCCAGAACTCCTGTGTATTTGATTGATAAGCCACATCATCGAGCATTCCTACGAGTTCTCCGTTTTTGATTTCGTAGAAAAGTTGTCCGCCAAATTGGAAGTTATATCGCTGCTGGTCAATCGAATACGAGCCACGACCGATGATGTAAATACCTTTTTCTACACCCTTAATCATATCAAAAACACTCAATTTTTCTTTACCTGGGCGAAGTGAAACATTTGGCATACGTTGGAATTGAACCGAGTTCCAGTTATCGGCATAGCAGCAACCGTGCGAAGCATTTTCGCCCAAGATATTCACTTGGTCACGAATTGCTTGGTAATTCACCAAAACGCCATCTTTTATTAAATCCCATTCTTTGCAAGGTACGCCTTCGTCGTCATAACCGACAGTTCCGAGCGTGTAAGGTTGAGTTTTATCCGCTACTATATTTACTTGTTTGCTACCGTAGTTGAAAGCTTTTGTTTTCCATTTATCAAGCGTTGCAAATGATGTTCCTGCATAGTTGGCCTCGTAGCCTAATACACGGTCAAGTTCGAGTGGGTGACCAACCGATTCGTGGATTGTTAGTCCGAGGTGATTTGGGTCAAGCACTAAATCGTATTTGCCCGCTGGAACAGATTTTGCAGTGAGTTTTTGTTGGGCTTGTTTCGATGCCATGATTGCATCTTCAACCATGTCGTAAGAGTTACGATACCCAATCAGACCATTTGGAGCGGAAATTTTTTCGCTGGCCAAACCATCCAAATATTCATAACCCATGCCCATTGGCGAGCTGATAGCATCACGAGTTTTGAATTTTCCAGCGGCTTTATCAACGGCCGTAACGGTGAAAGTTGGCCAAATACGGTGTACATCTTGGTCGATGTATGAACCATCAGAAGAAGCAAAATACTTTTGTTCGTTCACAAAAAATAGGTTTGATGTTACAAAACCAGCACCATTTTTCATGGCTTCGCCGTTTACGTTCATCAATAAATCTATTTTTTCTTTGATTGGCACTTCAAACGCATTTTTTACGATCGGAGTTTTCCAAACTACTTCACCAACACCTTTTTGTGGAGCAAGAATGACTGGCTCTTTCTGAATTTTGGCGTTTGCTTTAGCGATTGCTACGGCTGTTTCGGCACATTTTGCGATACCTTCGGGCGTAACATCGCTGGTTGCGGCAAAACCCCAAGTTCCGTTGGCAATTACTCTGATACCTACGCCGTAAGATTCGGCATTGGTGATGTTTTGTACTTTAGTTTCACGGGTGAAGATAAATTGTTGCAAATAGCGACCGATACGAACATCGGTGTAGGTTGCACCTCGTGATTTGGTGGCATTGAGAGCAATGTCGGCCAACCGCTTTTTGGTAGCAATATCAGCTCCAGGCTCAAGAAGATGCTCGGCAGATACCATATTCCCCAATACGGGAATCGAAGAACCCATCATTGCACCCAAACCCATACCCGATAATTGGATAAAATCCCTTCTTTTCATGTTAGGTTGTTGATTGAATTAAAAATGAAATTTATTGTAAAAATGAACAAATATTCGGTGATAAGAAATTTTTTGTCGAAAAAACGATTCATACAAGAACTAAAACTAATGAATAGCGTAGATGTTTGAATGGTTTGATAGACAAATCGGAGTTTTTTAGCGACTTTCTTGAAAGAATGTTTGGTTACTTATATCAAATACCGAAATTTTTCTATAACTCATTTTTACCACGGAGTTAAAATTGAGTATTTCACGGAGTTGCACGGAGTTAGTTAGTCCGTATAACTCCGTGCGAACTCCGTGGTAAAAATTAAAGTCTAACATGTTCATTCCGAAAGTATTTTAAAAAAGATTACGTAGTTTTGCCGAATCAAATCTTTACAATTCTACAAATAATCAACTATAATGAGTATCGAAAAACAATCTTTTGGGAAACTTCCCGATGGCCAAGAAACAAGCCTTTATACCTTAAAAAACACCGCAGGAATGGAAGCCCGAATCACTGATTTTGGTGGAATAATTGTATCATTAACCGCACCCGACCGAGATGGGAATTTTGCGGATGTTGTTCATGGCTGCGATTCATTAGAAGTTTACCTGAAAGGTGTGCCATATTTTGGAGCAATTATCGGTCGTTTTGGCAATAGAATTGCTAAAGGTAGCTTTGAGTTAGATGGTGTAACGTATTCATTACCAATTAATAACGGTGTAAATGCTTTGCATGGTGGCTTGAAGGGTTTCGATAAAAAATTGTGGAATGCAAAGCTAATTGAAGGCGAAGAACCAGCTCTTAAATTAAGCTATTTAGCAGCCGATATGGAAGAAGGTTACCCTGGGAATTTGAGTATTGAAGTGATTTATACTTTACAAGCCGATAATACACTAAGAATTGATTATAAAGCTACTACCGATAAAGCTACGGTTTTGAACGTAACCAATCACTCCTATTTTAATTTGAGCGGAGCAGCCGACGTTCTTGACCACGAGGTAATTTTGCACGCAGATAAATTTTTGCCAGTTGATGCGACTGTAATTCCAACAGGTGAGTTGCGACCAGTAGCAGGAACGCCTTTTGATTTTACTGAAAAACACACAATTGGTGAGCGAATCAATGATACTACCTATGAGCAAATCGTTTTGGGAAGTGGCTACGACCATTGTTACGTATTGACAGATACAAGTTCAGATTTGAGACTCGCTGCGGAGGTGTATGAACCAAAAACTGGACGAGTGATGGAGGTTTTTACAACCGAGCCAGGAATGCAATTTTACTCAGCTAATCACTTAAAAGGTGATATAATTGGCAAAGGTGGAGCTACTTACGGTCGTCGTTCTGCTTTTTGCATTGAAACCCAACATTTTCCAGATTCGCCAAATAAATCGCATTTTCCAACTACGGTTTTAAGACCTGATGAGGTTTATCAATCTACTACTTCGTATAAATTCTCTGCGAAATAATATAGTTTGGGTGGTCAGAATTTACTTGGCCACCCAAAAATCACTTTCTCTTGATAATGCTTTCAGATGCTTCACATAAATTGCTTTTCAAGCAAACCGTTGACGGAATTTATTCGTTATCTGAGGATGATTTTGATGCCTTTTTTGAGTTATTCAAGCCTTTTTCTGCCAAAAGAAAGGAAATATTGACATACAACGGTGCGGTCGAGAAAAACCTATATTTTATTATTGATGGTTTGCAACGAATGTATTTTTCTGATGAAAATGGCCGTGAAGCAACCATTTTGTTTTCTTATTCGGGGAATTTTGGTGGCGTTTTAGATTCGATGATGAATAAAACACCATCGAAGTTTTATTACGAAGCACTGAGTCCATCAATCATTTTGCGAGCGTCATTTACCCAAATCGAACAGTTGATAGAAACAAATCCTAAGATTGAAATTTTATTGAGGAAAGGCCTTATAAGTGCATTTTCGGGCGTTTTAGAAAGGTTGGTCGAGCTTCAATGTTTTTCTTCCGAAGAAAAATTTCGACAATTACTCAAACGTAGTCCACATATTCTGCAAATCGTTCCGCATAAATATCTCGCCAACTATATAGGTATTGATGCCAGCAATTTTAGCAAACTAATAAACTCGGTGCAGATATAAATCTTGGTATTTACCAACATTTTCTAAGTTAATTTAGTCCAATTTTGCGAATGAAAATAAAACATTCTTAGCATCATGGAAAAGCTATTATTACTCAATCAATTAGAAAATCAAGTTGAACGCCATTTACAACAGGCTATTCAGAAATATCAAAATCTTCCTGATGAAATTTTATTAAAGCCTTCCTCATCAGGCGGTTGGAGCATTGCCCAGTGTTTAGAACATTTGAATACTTACGGAGATTATTATTTGCCCTTATTTGAAAAAGGTTTAGTCGAAGGCCAAGATGATTTGAGTATCGAAACAATAAAAAGCACTTGGTTGGGAAAATTGGCCATTGATTCGATGAATCCCGAAAAAGGCAAGAAAAAGTTTAATGCCATGAAAGGGCATATTCCCGAAGTTTCATTAGATGCAAAAGCGGTTGTTGCCGAATTTATCAATCAACAAGAGCAGTTATTACAGATTTTGAGAACGGCCAAAAACAAGCGTATTCAGCAAATAAAAATTCCGATTTCGATTGCTAAGTTTTTGAAATTGCATTTGGGTGATGCCATACGGTTTTTGATAATTCATAACGAACGCCATATTCGGCAGGCAAATCGAAATCTGTAAAGAATAGTTGTTTTTGCAGATTTTTACTCATATTTGTAGTCAATACCGATTTCAAATATGAAAAAAACTATCCTAACAAGCATCCTCATTTTGCTCATTTCTTCACTTTGTATCGCTCAAAGCAAAGTCGATTTAGCAATTACAAATGCAAATATTATTGACATTAGGACAGGGAAACTGACTAATAATAAGGTAGTTATTGTCGATAAAGGCGAGATTATTAATGTTTGCTCATCTTCCGAACTGAGTAAATACAAAGCCAGTCAGACGATTTCGGCAAAGGGAAAATTTGTAATGCCTACACTTTGGGATATGCACGTGCATTTTGGTGGTGGCGATAGCCTGATTCAAGAAAATAAAGATTTGATGAATCTGTATATTGCGATGGGAATCACGGCCGTACGAGATGCAGCGGCTGATATTTCGCCAAGTGTGCTGGAATGGCGTAAGGCAGTGAATGATGGCAAACTTCTGGGGCCAACAATTTTTACTTCTGGGCCAAAACTCGAAGGCTATAAGTCGATTTGGTTGGGTGATATTGAAGTTGGCACAATGGATGAAGTAAACAAAGCACTTGATTCACTGGATATGCTAAAAGTCGATTTTGTGAAGATTACCGACAATACTATCAAGCCCGAGATTTATCTGGGTAGTATTAAAGAAGCCAGAAGAAGAGGATACAAAACATCGGCTCATATTCCGCCTGTATTTACGATTGAGCAAGTGAGCGAAGCGGGTTTGAGCAGCGTTGAGCATATTACATATTTATTGCGTGCGGGACTCAAAAACCAGAAAGAACTAAGCGACCAAGTTGCCAATGGCACATTAACTGCCCGAGATTTATCATTAAAAGCCCTCAACGAATTTGATGAAGCAACTGCCGAAGCTGCATTTAAGGTTTTAGCAAAAAATAAAACTGCCGTAACTCCAACATTATCCATTAGTTATGCAACGGCATTTTTAGATGTAAACGACCATCAAAATGATGAGTTTCTGAAATACATTGGGCCTGGTTTACGCAAAACTTACGATTGGCGAGTGCAAAGAGCTGCCAAAGATTCAAAAGAGGCTATCGAAATTCGTCACCGAACCATCGAAAAAGCAGCGTCTTTACTACCATTATTGCAGCGTTCGGGTGTGAAGATTTTGGCGGGTACTGACGCTGGATATTTAAATAGTTTCGATTACCCAGGTTTGGGGCTTCACCAAGAATTGGAACTGATGGTTAAAAATGGACTTACGCCTTTACAGGCTTTGCAGGCATCAATCATCAATGGCCCTGAATTTTTGAATAAATTAGAAAAATATGGAAGTGTAAGTAAAGGCAAGAAAGCAGATATTTTATTGCTCAACGAAAACCCGTTGCTCAATATTTCGGCTACACAAAATATATATGGTTTAGTAGCTCACGGAGAATATTTGGATGCTGCCAAACTTAAAAGTCTCCTGATTGCGAAGTAATTGATAATGGAGAATTGATAATGGAGAATTGAAAAATCATTATTCATTTTCAATTCTCCATTCTCCATTATCAATTAAAAATTATACTTATTTCTATACTCAATCGGTGACATTCCGACCAGCTTTCTGAAAACATCACGGAAGGCCTTTAAATCGGTATAACCCACATCATACATTACTTCGTTGACGGTTTTTCTGCCGCCTTCGAGTTGTTTTTTTGCGGATTCTATTTTTACTCTTTGTATGTATTCAATAACTGTATTTGAAGTCGCTTTCTTAAATCTTCTTTCAAATGTTCGTCGGCCAATGCCAAATCTATCTGCCAAGTCTTCAACACTAAGTTTTGTTTGGTAGTGTTTTTCGATAAACTCTTGTGCGTTCAAAATCTGCGTATCTTCATGGTCTTTTTGCCCTTGAAACATCACAAATGGAGATTGGCTGTTTCTGCCCATTTCGAGCAAAAAGAATTTTGAAGCCATAATTGCCATCTCACGATTCGTGTATTTTTCTACCAAATAAAGTAGTAAATTCCAATACGAAGTAGCTCCGCCGCTCGAATAAATGCCATTTTGCTCGGTAATAACCTTGTCATCAGCGAGATACACTTCTGGAAACATCGTTCTGAATTCATTCGCATAAAGCCAATGAGTTGAGCATGATTTTCCGTTTAAAAGCCCAGTTGAGGCCAATAAAAATGCTCCCACACACAGACTGGCAATTTCAGCTCCTTTACGATGTTGGTCTTGAATCCACGGAATAAATCCTTCGTTTTGTTTTATGGCCTGTGCCATATTTCCGCTCAAGGCAGGAATAATTATCAAATCAGCTTTCTTGACTTCATTCAAGAGAAAATCAGGGTGAAACGAAATCAAACCATCACTTAACTTGACTTCTTTGCTCATTCCTACTAATTTTATGTTGAAAGCGGGTTGGAGTTCCATACTTTTATAGAACTCATTAATGGCGGAAAACATATAGCGTGGGTCAACGATGGCCGCAGGAATAGCTGTTTCGGGAACTAATATCATGACGTTTTTCATGGCGTAAAACTATAAAAAAAGTTTGTCGCAATCAACCCACTAAATTGTCGTTTTTACATATTTCTAATCTCAACTATTGCCCGTAGTTTTGTGGCATTAAATCTTACAAAAATTATGAGAAAGCTAAAATTACAAGTTCAAATGTCGGTCGATGGTTTTATTGCTGGTCCAAATGGTGAAATGGATTGGATGGTTTGGAACTGGGATGATGCCCTAAAAAATTATGTTTCAGCCCTTACTGATGATGTCGATTGTATCGTTTTAGGCCGAAAACTGGCCGAAGGTTTTATTCCACATTGGGCAGGTGCAGCACAAATCGAAAACGAAGAGCAAGGGTTTGCCAAAAAAATGAGTGAAACTCACAAAGTAGTTTTCACAAAAACACTTGAAAGTGCTGATTGGTCGAATGCTATTTTAGCGAAAGGAAATCTTGTTGATGAAATCAATGCCTTAAAAAATCAAGAAGGCCAAGACATAATCGTATATGGTGGAGGGTCATTTGTTTCTTCTCTAATAAAAGAAGGCTTGATTGATGAGTACCATCTTTTTGTAAATCCTTCGGTTTTGGGCAAAGGAATGCCTATATTTCAAAGTTTATCTGCTAAACAAGGACTTACATTGAGAAAAGCACAAGGTTTTGATTGTGGAATTACACTTCTTTGTTATGAGTTTAACAAAGATTAACCCAGTTTTTAAATTATATTAATGACCATAAAAATGAAACTGGGCTTTATATTTCTACTAACTTTTTTCTTTACAAATGCTTTTGGGCAAACAATTTCACAAAAACCGTTTGAAAGTTTTTCGTTAAAAGGCAGTACAACAATTTTTGACCTAAAAAACAAAAAATGGTTGTATTCGGATAGCTCTGACACGGAAAAAGAAACTTTACCCGCTTCGACTTTCAAAATCTTAAATTCATTAATTGCTTTAGAACAAAAGGTTGTAATCGACGAAAGCCAAGTGATTAAATGGGACGGTACGGAAAAAACATTTTTTGGAGCAAGAGTTGAAAGTTGGAATAAAGACACCGATTTAAAAACTGCCTTTAAGAATTCTACCGTTTGGTTTTATGTAGAAATGGCGAAGAGAATTGGAAGGAAAAACTACAAGAAATACTTTCGAAAATGCGATTATGGCAATGGTAATTTAACAGAAAAAGGAGTGGATTTTTGGAATTATGGCAATTTTGCGATTACTCCGAGAAATCAAATCGAATTTTTAGTGAAATTGAACGAAAATAATTTGCCTTTTTCTAAAGAAACCATTGAAAAAGTGAAGAAAATAATGATTTCTGAGGAAACAGAAAATTACATTTTAAGAGACAAAACAGGTTGGACAAAGCACAACGGAGGTGATATTGGTTGGCACGTGGGCTATTTACAGACCAACGAAAATGTCTATTTTTTTGCGACCCGAATAACCAAACCAGTCGATGAAAGTAATCCAAACTTTTCAAAGGCAAGAAAAGAAATTACAAAAGCTATTTTAAAAGAGCTAAAAGCATATTAAAATTATGAAAAACTATGAATAATGAAATTTCTCTTTGCCTTTGGTTTGATGGTCAAGCTAAAGAAGCAGCCGAGTTTTATTGCTCGGTTTTTGAGAACTCAAAAATCACTTCCGCAAATCCTATGATGGTCACTTTTGAGTTGAATGGCCGAAAAATGATGGGACTCAATGGCGGCCCTCAATTCAAATTCAACGAAGCGGCTTCACTCGTGGTTAATTGCGAAAGTCAAGAAGAAATTGATTATTATTGGGCAAAACTCACCGAAGGTGGCGAAGAAAGTCAGTGCGGTTGGTTGAAAGATAAGTACGGACTTTCGTGGCAAATTGTGCCTACAATTTTAGGAAAATTGGTTTCAGACTCTGAAAAAGGGCAACGAGTTGTAAAAGCCTTTATGAAAATGAAAAAATTTGATATTCAAACACTCCTAAACGCATAAATCGAAATGAAAAAAGACAAAATTATTTATTGGATTAGCACGGGCATCATCGCACTTTTCATTATTCCTGGAATCTTTTACTTAAATAGCCAGATGGCACTTGATGGTACAAAGCATTTGGGTTTACCAATGTGGTTTCACTGGGAATTAGGGATTGCTAAGTTTATAGGTGCTATTCTAATTGTGTTACCTTTTACTCCAAAACGTATCAAAGAATGGGCTTATGTGGGTCTTGGAATTGATTTTCTTTCAGCCACAATCGCTCATATTGCGGTCGATGGTGTTTCGGGAATGGCATTTTTTCCGCTCTTAATGTTTGCTATATTAGCTGTTTCATACATTTATCACCATAAGTTGGTTAAAGAATGACTGATGCCGAAAAAGTAGCAACTTATATGCAAGAATTGGAGCATCCTTTGAAAGCCGAAATTGAAGCTTTGAGAGTAATTATCAAAGAAACAGATGCCAGAATTTCGGAACAAATCAAGTGGAAAGCTCCAAGCTATTATTGTAAAGAAGATTTTTTGACATTCAATCACCGAATGCAAGATAAAGTACATTTAATTTTTCATAATGATGCCATTCCGAAAGTAAGTTCTGCCATTTTGGAAGGCGATTATAAAGACCGTAGAATGGTATATTTTAAAGATATGGCTGATATTTTGGCTAAAAAAACTGAATTACAGAGAGTTATAGCCGAGTTATTAGAATTGATTGAAAATTAAGGATTTACCAAAGATGCTAAAGATTTGCGAGAAAGGTCATCAATTTTTCAAAAGTAGCGAATGTCCAACTTGTCCAGTTTGTGAGCAAGATAGTAAGCCTAAAGATGGCTTTTTAAGCTTACTTCCTGCTCCTGCACGGCGAGCGTTAGAAAACAGGAACATTCATACTTTAGACGAATTATCAAAATTTAACAAGATTGAAATTCTGAAACTTCATGGAATGGGTAAGACCTCTATTCCCAAACTTCAAAAAGCATTGACCGAAGCAGGATTAAGTTTTAGATAAGAGTTAATTGTATTAGGTAAACAAAAACATGATTGAAGTTTTTAAGACTGATATTAGGAATAAAACTACGGCAAAAGCCATTTTAAATGTATTGAAACTAAGCTTTCCATCTGCAAACTTTAATTTTGACCTCAATGATTGTGATAAGATTTTAAGAACAGAAAGTAGTCAAAGTATTTCGAATCAAGTCATTGAAGTTGTTAATAGTCAAGGTTTTAGATGTGAGTTTTTAGAAGAGTAGCTTATTCGGTAAGCTACTCTTTTTATTTCGATGGATTAATAACAAAAAAATAATGCTCTAATTTTTAAAAATATTTAATAAAGCAGTATTTTCGGTGAAAATTCAGAGACTATTCAACCCTAACATGGAATCCAGAAGAGACTTCATCAAGAAAGCAACTTTATTAGCCAGTGGAGCTGGTCTGATGGGCGTTTTGCCTCCATCAATTCAAAAGGCATTGGCCATTAATCCTGCCGAGGGCAGTACCTTTTGGGATGCCGAACACGTAGTAATTTTAATGCAGGAAAACCGCTCATTCGACCACAGTTATGGCACACTTCAAGGCGTGCGTGGTTTCAATGACCCACGAGCCATTAGTCTGCCAAACAAAAATAAAGTTTGGTTGCAATCAAACCCCAAAGGAGAAACTTTTGCCCCGTTCAGACTCAATTTAAAAGATTCCAACGCTACTTGGATGAGTTCGTTGCCGCATTCGTGGGAAAACCAAGTCGATGCCCGCAATAATGGCAAATATGACAAATGGCTGCACGTGAAGCAGTCGGGCAACAAAGCCTACAA
Source organism: Emticicia sp. W12TSBA100-4 (assembly GCF_040253585.1). Classification (NCBI taxonomy): domain Bacteria; kingdom Pseudomonadati; phylum Bacteroidota; class Cytophagia; order Cytophagales; family Leadbetterellaceae; genus Emticicia; species Emticicia sp. W12TSBA100-4. Next base: position 189,655 of record NZ_JBELAU010000005.1, on the reverse strand, counting down.
AGAAATGCCACTGACTTTGGGGTATTATAACCGTGAAGATATTCCGTTTTATTATGCTTTGGCCGATGCTTTTACGGTATGCGACCAAAATTTCTGTTCGTCATTGACAGGCACAACGCCCAATCGCTTGTATTTATGGACAGGAACAATTCGTGAAAAAGCTGATTTTGGTGCAAAAGCCAACGTAAAAAATGAAGACGTTGATTACGGAAAATGGGCAAAATGGAAAACTTTCCCCGAAAGATTGGAAGAAAATGGTATTTCTTGGAAAATCTACCAAAACGAAATCAGTTTACCAGTCGGTTTTGAAGGTGAAGAAGAAGGTTGGCTTGCTAATTTTACCGATAATCCGATTGAATGGTTTGAGCAGTATGCCGTGAAATTTTCGCCCGAATATTACAAATACATTCAGAAAATGAATGATATTTTGCCGAAAGATATTGCTACGCTCGAAAAAAATCTGGCCTCGCTCAATGGAGCGGAACTTGAAAAAGCAAAAACAGAATTGACTCGTAAGAAATCATATTACGAAATTTTGAAGCAAGATTTGGTACAATATACGCCCGAAAACTTCGAGAAATTGAATGATTTTAATAAAAATCTACACCGAAAAGCTTTTACCAATAATCGCAACGACCCTCATTATCATGAATTGACTACGCTCGAATACGATGATAATGGCACACCAAGAAAGGTAGAAGTTCCCAAAGGAGATGTTTTGTATCAATTCAGAAAAGATGTTGAAAATAAGCAATTGCCGATGGTTACGTGGTTGGTTGCTCCCGAAAACTTCTCTGACCACCCTGGGGCCCCGTGGTACGGTGCTTGGTATGTTTCGGAAGTGATGGATATTCTGACAAAAAATCCAGAAGTTTGGAAAAAGACCATTTTTATTTTAGCTTATGATGAAAACGATGGCTATTTCGACCACGTTCCGCCATTTGTGCCGCCACATCACACAAAACCAAATACGGGCAAAGTTTCTGCTGGAATTGATACTTCAGTTGAGCAAGTAAACTTGGTTCACGAAAAACAACGTAAATACAAAGACCCTGAAAAAGACGCCCGTGAAGATGCAATAGGTTTAGGTTTTAGAGTACCATTGGTGATTGCTTCACCGTGGAGTAGGGGCGGAAACGTCTGCTCAGAAGTCTTTGACCATACATCGATTTTACAGTTTTTGGAGAAGTTTTTAAAACACAAAACCAAGAAAGAAATCACAGAAACCAATATCAGCGATTGGCGTAGAACCGTTTGCGGTGACCTCACTTCAACTTTTAAACCATATAACGGTGAAAAGATTGCCTTGCCAACTTTTGTTGCCAAAGAGCCATTTATTCAAAGTGTTCATAAAGCAAAATTTAAGAAATTACCATCTAATTTTAAACCACTAACTGCCGAGGAAATTAGTAGCGTAAACTCGCAAAATGCAGATTATGAATGGCTTCCGAAACAAGAAAAGGGGATTCGTAAGGCAACATCAATTCCGTATGAATTGTACGTTGATGGGCGTTTGAGTGATGATAAAAAATCTTTTGAAGTAAGTTTTGGGGTTGATAATAAAGTATTTGGAAAGAAAGCCAAAGGTTGTCCTTTTGTGGCATACTTTACTGATAATGAGCTGAAAACTCGTAATTATGCTGTAAAAAGTGGCGATATGCTTATTGATACTTGGGCTTTAGATGCATTTACTAATAAAAATTTTAAAGTAGAAGTTTTTGGCCCAAATGGCTTTTACCGCTCGTTTGCTGGTAACGAAACTCAGCCACAACTCGAAACCAAATTGAAATACCAAGCCAGCGATGCCGCCAAAAAAAGTTTGACTGGTAATGTGGTGATTGAATTACAAAACAAAGATAACCGAAGTTTGAAAGTTGAAATCAATGATTTGTCTTACAAAACGGGCAAAAAGGTGCTGGACTTACCAAAAGGCGGAACGGCAAATTTGGTTTTAAACTTACAAAATAGCCACCAATGGTACGATTTTTCGGTGAAAATTGAAGGAAATGATACCTTTGAGAAAAGATATGCTGGCCACGTAGAAACGGGCCGAGAAAGTTTCACCGACCCTGCGATGGGGAGAGTTATTTAAGAGTTGTTTTATAAGGAAGTCTTCGTTTCAAACGAAGACTTCCTTTATCTTTAAGGTATTTGAAATATGATTTTGCTCAGGTTTTAGTTTATAAAATTAAAATGTTTTATACTCGAAATTCATGGTTTGAATTACGTTATAGGTAAAATAATTTCTAAGTACTTTGGTTGGTAAATTTTGATTATTCGTACTAACCTCATAATCCCAAGTGGTATTTCCGCTTACTGTTTTCTTTGGATAAAATTTACTGATCAAACCAAAGCCAAAAAGATAAGGGTCTTCAATTATTCTGCTAACAATTATTTTTTGAGCATTAGAAAAATTAGCTATAGGGTTGAGTACATTTTCTTGATACAACACTTCAGTTTTTGATGTAGCAAAAAAGTTTGTTGAAATGTGGACGTCATTTGTGTAATTATAAGAAGACCTTACTATATTCTCCATTGAAGTTGAAGTTAGTTGGCCTTTATTATTATAATTAAAGATAAGTATTTCTGAGGATGCTTTCTCAATTCCATTCTGCAATGAAAAAGACCGTATTTCTGCAACTTTATCTTTATCATATATAAATCTATCAATATTTATACTTTCGGTTCCATCACTGATTTTATTTAGCGTTTTCACTTCTGATGCTAAATTTTCAGAATTATAAGAGATAAAGGCCGTAGATTGATTTTTACTTGAAACTGCTCCTGTGTTTAAATCATAATAGATATGGGTCTGAGCAATGCTCTCAAGTCTTCCTTTGGAATCGTATGAAAAACTGAATTCTTGGTCACGAGTTTTTTTATTATTGTAGATTTCGTTGACTGTCAATTTTGAAATATAACTTTTGGGAGTTGGAGGAGGTGCTGTTGTAGCATCTATTTCGGTTTCTTTCTTACACGAAATTATAGTCAATGTGATGGCTATAGTAATTATAATGAGTTTTTTCATTTAGTAGTAAAATTTCAAAGTGTTTATTTTCTGCGAATTACTTGTGATAATTGCCTCAACGGGCAAATTGGCTTTGTTATATTTGTAGCTAATGATGTAATCTTTTTTGTCTTGCGAATAGCTTTTTAATGAGTTTTTAGAAAAACCATTATAGTAATTTAAGAAAATTGAATTTCCGAATTCGGACATTATAATGAGTTTGACGTCATCTGGTAAATAGTAAAATGGATTATTAGTTGTGTCAAATTCATTTTTTTGAATATTACCAGACCTATTTATCGAAACCATGTTTTCATCTTTAACTTCAAAATCGTAAAAACTACTAAAACTAAATCTAATTCCACTCACTTTTAGGGCGGTATTGTATCGAATGGAAAATGTGCTATTCGGAGATACAATACTTTTTAGAAGATTATCACTATCGTATTCTACGGTTATGGTTGAGGATGTATTATTTTTGATGGAACTTACTGATTGAATTTTATTTTTGTTATAAACAAAATTTAAACTCTTAACAGGACCTATGCTGTTTAGGTCATATTTGTAATGGGAAGTTGCTCTACTTATTAGACCATTGTTATATTCAAGTAAAACCGAGTCTCGTACATTTGAAATATTAAACTGATTTGCCAAAATTGTATAGGATTTCAACGGGTATTTTGCTGGATTTGTACTTTCTTTTTTACACGAAGAGATAAACAAATAACAGCCTAATAGATATAAGATTACTCGTTTCATTATTTATTGTTGTATGAAAAATTGAATTTTCTGTAAAAACTCGAAGATGTATCTCCAATTGAAATTTCAGTTACATAACCAGCTTGATTTGCGGTAGAACTTAAATCAATAGTGGTGTTCATTGCACCCGAAGATATAATTTTAGAAGGCACATTTTTACTCATGATATTTAGATGTTCAATCGAAAAATTGAAAATCTGAATAATATTTTCGGTGCAGTAAAATACCTTCTGCATATTTGTTGGCAAGGCATAAAATGGACTTAATTTGGTCGCACTATAGCCTTGATATTCAAATGTTATAGGAGAGTCTTTTTCGAAATACTTACTTAGATTTTCATCAATAAATGTATTCTCTACTCGTAAAAAACCATTTCTTAATTGATTAAATCCTTTGTCTGTATCTTCTAATTTTGTAATAAATTCTGAATAATTGCCGCTTTGATATGCACCATTAACTTTATTGAGTTTATTGGTAGCCTCATCATATTCAAACTTAAATGTTGCAGTAAACTGATACTCAAGGTCAATAGTTTTACAGTCAGTTAAATTACCTTTACTATCATAGATAAAAGTGGTTTCGTATTTTTTTATGAACCGATTTGTTGCACTTGAAGACCCTGAGCGGAACTGGTAATTTGTGGTATTAACTATTTTTTTATTGACATCGTAGTTTACTAACAAAGAGTCTTTTTGTAGATAACTGTAATTTTTGAAGGTACTAATTATTTTTGTTAAATATTGATTGTCTCTTTGTGAACCATTATAGCTAAGTTTTTGTACGGTTGGAGTTGTACCAGTTGGTTGTGGTTCGGCAGCTTGCTTTTTTTTACAGCCAAGAATGCAAAGTAACAGTGAAAATAAAACAAATAGTTTGTTCATTGAAGAATTGAATGGTTGTATGAATACGCTTTTTGAAACTCAAATATAATAAAAAGGGCTTTGAAAAAACAAATTTTCAAAGCCCTTTAAACTTTTTTTTATTCAATTCTTCAACCGCTTCAATTTCTCCAAATTCAAAATCGTAATTTTTCCAGATTCAATTTCTATAAGCTTTTCGTCTTTGAAGTCAGAAAGTGTTCGGATGGCAGTTTCGAGCGAGGTGCCAGCTACGTTTGAGAGGTCTTCACGACTGATTTTCATATTATTGCTGGCCGTACCTTCTTTTACTAAATGGCTATGGAATTTCAATAATGCTTCCGAAATACGTTTTCTTACCGAATTATAGGCCAGTTTGAGTAGCTGTTCCTCGTTGGCTTTAACATTGTTGGAAAGTAGTTGTATAAATTTCTGAGCAACTTGGCGGTTTTTATGAACGAGGTTATAAAAATCATTTTTCGGAATGAGGCAAATTTCACAATCTTCCATCGCTGCTGCTGATTCGGTGTAGTTGCTTTCTTGTAGCAAATCTACATAACCTAAATAATCATTTTTGTCGTAAATATTAATTATTAGTTCTTTACCATCATCGTTGGTTTTGAAAGTTTTGATTTTGCCTTTGATAATGCAGAATAAATAAAGTGGATAATCTCCTTCACGATAAATCTCACTTTTCTTTTTGTAGCTTCTCACCTCACGACTTTCGAGTAGTTTTTTTAGTTCTTGGTCGCCACCTGCATCACTGATTAGTTCGTCGAGTCCGCCTAAATCTTGTGTGTAATTTTTTTGTAAAAGCTCCACTTTTTTCAATCTACTTTCGATGGCATTCAGCAATTCTACATCATCAAAAGGTTTGGTTATGTAGTCATCGGCACCCATTTCCATGCCTTTTCTGAAATCTGATCGGTCGGCTTTAGCAGTCAGAAAAATAAACGGCGTGTTTGCGGTATCGGGCGTTTTTGAGAGTAAATGTAGTACACTGTAACCGTCCATGATTGGCATCATGATGTCGCAGATGATTAAATCTGGTTTTTCAGCGTGGGCTTTTTCAACGCCAACTCGGCCGTTTTCGGCAGTTACTACCTGATAATCAGCCAGTTCGAGAATCTCAGCTGTGTTTTCTCTGATTTCGGTATTATCTTCAATGAGCAATATCTTTTTCATGCGATTCTAAAAATTTCGAGGAAGGTTTATAAAAAATGTTGTGCCTTCGTTTTCTTTGCTTTTAAATGTGATTGTGCCTTTCAGCAGATTTACGTAGTGAGCCACTATGCTTAAACCCAGTCCTGTACCTTGAATTTCTCCTGCATTGCTCGAACGGAAAAAACGCTCAAACAAATGTTTTTGGTCAACTTCGGGAATTCCAATGCCTTGATCGGAAACGCTTAGTTTAATTTCATTTTCTGATAAATTGGCACTAATTGTAATATTTGTGTTTTCGGGCGAAAACTTAATGGCGTTTGATACTAAATTTATGATAATGTTTCGGATAAGCGTTTTATCGAGGTTTACCAAACAACTGCCGTTATTTGAACATAAAAGAATAACTTTCTGCTCTTTTTTTGTGATTCCCTGTAATTCTTGCAGCAGATTTTCAATCAAATCATGCAGATTGAAGGCTTCGATGTTTAGCATTACTTTGCCCTCTTCGAGTTTATTCAATGACAAGAAATCATTCAAAATGTCAGTCAGATTTCGTACCGAAGATTTGATTCGACCTATGTGCTTCATTCGTTTTTCTTCTTCTTGCAAAGTAGAGTATTTCTCAACCAACGAAAGCGAAGACAAAACCGTGGCCAATGGTGTGCGAAATTCGTGCGAAGCAATCGAAATAAATCTTGACTTCATCGAATTTACTTCTCGTTCACGTTTCAATGAGTTATCGAGTTCGTCTTTGGTTTGTTCGAGTTTCTGAATCGCTTCCTTAAGAATCATTGTACGTTCTTCCACTTCTTTTTCAAGCTCTGCCTTATAGGCAATGAGTTGATTTTCAGCCTTTTTCCTGATACTAATATCAATAATAAAGGCAATTACAAAACTTCCTTGACTATTTGTATATGGACTCAGACTCACTTCAACAGGAAATTCTGAATTGTCTTTCCGTTTCGCAAACAAATCGAAATTTGCTCCCATCGAACGAGCGTGCGGACATTCAGAAAATTGTTGTCGATGTTTTATATGCCTTTCAGTCAGGCGGTTAGGTATTAATATTTCAATCGGTTGACCTATAAATTCATCTGCTGCGTAGCCAAACATTATTTCGGTGCTTGGATTTACTTTGATAATTTTCCCTTCGTTATCCGTAATAAGAATGGCTTCTGTAGCAAATTGAAAAATAGCTTCTACCTGATTCAGCATGTCGTTTTCAGCAATTGAAATATTGGTTGCAATCATCGGGCAAGTTAGGATAATAGTGAGGTGCGAAAATATGACTTTCGTCATTATTTGCAAAAATACTTAGGGTCAAAGATAAAAATTTCTCTTCGGAAGTGTAGCGTTTTATTAATATCATATTTGCTTATGACAAATGTCATAATAATTGATTGATAAAACCCCAAAATTTGTATCGTAGAAATTATAGAATCAATATCTAAAAACAAGCTACGTTATGAAAACCATCGTATTTGCAACTGATTTTTCGAGAGGTTCAAGAAAAGCTGCCCAAACGGCCGCCCAAACTGCTATTAAAACTGGAGCAAAACTTATTCTTTTTCATGCGTATCGCTATTTAATGCCGCTTGATTCGGAAATGAGTATGTTGGCGGTTTCGGCTCAAGATTTAGAAAAACATAGCTTGTATATGCTCAAACGCCTAAAGACTCGCTTGATCAAGAAGTTTTCGCCAGTCTTAGAGATTGATATTTTAGTAAAAGAAGGTTTAGTTATTGATGCTCTTTGCGATGCTTTGACAGAAACGAGTGCCGATTTATTGATTATGGGAAGTGTGGGTGATTCGCCATTGGGAAGTAGATATTTTGGCAGTTTAGCAACTTCGATGGTTCATCATACCAAAGTTCCAATGCTGATTGTACCGCCCAGAGCAAAATATTCTACATTTCAGAATGCTGTTTTAGGACTTGATTTTAGGTATGATATTGATGCTGAAGTTTTGGGTAAAACTGTAAGTATTCTCCGAGATTTAGATGCAGTTGTAAATCTTTATACTGTTACTGAAGAGTCAGATTTTGCCAAAGATAGTGCCTTGAAAATCAGAGAGTTACTGAAAAATGTGCCGCATACTTATACAATTGTCGAAGGTGGAGATTTCTCGAAGGCTGTTTTAGGTTTTTCTAAGTCAACGCATGCCGATTTGATAATTACGTTTCCGAGAAAACACAATATTTTCGAGCGATTCTTTACCGATACCAATACTGAACGGTTGGCAAAAAATGATACTATTTCGATTCTGACGGTTGTCTGATATAAATTACATAAGTGCTAAGAACCAATCCATTGTAAAATTAAACTATTGTAATTTGTTGATAATCAGCATTATCCATTTTTAATTATACATTCTCAATTGTGCGTAGCACTTAGTTCCCCAACTTTCAATCTCTAATAATGGAACACCGATGATACTTTTTGTAAAACCTGACATAAATGCAACTGATTTGATAAGGCAGTTCAATGAAATCTATCCATTTCTTCGCCTCGAAATTTATTATCGTGGCGAAGAGATGAGCGATGCCTATCATAATTGTCAGTTGAGTGATATTGTGCATAAAAAGACAGTTGAAAGTTTTTCGATTTCGCCTGAAATGAAAGTTTCAGAGGTGGAAAGGCTTTTTTGGGATAATATGGGAATCCAAATCTCAATATTTAGAAAGTCAGGCAAAACTTGGCTCGAATCGTCTTTTACCAATTATTGGTCGCTCGAACGACAAAATACGTTGGGAAAAGGTATGAATGATTTTATGAATAGCGAACCACAAAAACTGATGCAATGAATATGATAGCCGAGGTTGAAGAAAAATTGGTGTGTTATCATTGCGGAGATGAATGTCCTGATGATTCGATTGCTTTTGAAGACAAACATTTTTGTTGTCATGGTTGTCAAACGGTGTTTGAAATTTTGCAGGATAATAATCTTTGTGCCTATTACGACCTCAACAATAACGCTGGAATTAGTCTAAAATCCAAAAACTTCGAAGGGAAATATAGCTATCTCGATGAAAGAGATATTGTTGCTCAATTGCTTGATTATCAGTCGGGTGAGTTGAGTAAAGTTACTTTTTATGTGCCAGCCGTTCACTGCAGTTCGTGCGTTTGGTTGCTTGAAAATTTTAATAAAGTTAAAAAAGGTGTAATTACCTCCAGGCTTAATTTTATCAAGAAAGAACTTTCTTTGAGTTATAATCCTGTTGAGGTTAGTTTGAAAGAAATTGTTGAATTGTTGGCTACATTGGGTTATGAGCCATTGCTTAATTTGGAAAGCTCCGACAAACCCCAACAAAAAAACACCGCACAGCGAAGTTTGATTCTGAAAATCGGTGTGGTTGGTTTTTGCATGGGAAATATCATGATGATGAGTTTTCCTGAATATTTTCACCTCGACCTCAAAAATAGCATTGATGCTACTTACCAAAAGTTTTTTCTCTATTTCAATTTCATGCTTTCGTTGCCCGTTTTCTTTTACGGAGCTTATGATTATTTGAACGGTGCGTGGATTTCAATCAAAGAGAATTTCAAGAAAACCACTGATGTTTTCAGTGTCGATATTCCGATTGCGGTTGCTATCATAACACTTTACGGACGTAGTATTTACGAAACATTCGTTAATAATTCGGCGGGTTATTATGATAGTTTGGCGGGTTTAGTTTTCTTTTTATTGGTCGGGAAATGGATGCAACAAATTACTTATAACTATCTTTCTTTTGAGCGAAACTATAAGTCATATTTTCCGTTGGCTGTTAAGGTTTTACGTGGAAATGCAGAGTCATTTATGAATGTGATGGAACTCAAAAAAGGTGATACTATTTTTATTCATCACCAAGAGTTGATTCCTGCCGATGCCATCATTTCAAAAGGAAAAGGAATGATTGATTATAGTTTTGTAACTGGTGAATCTGACCCCCTAAGCAAAAATGTTGGCGATATACTTTTTGCGGGTGGACGCCAAAAAGGCGAACGTTTGGAGTTGATTGTGCAGAAGCCAGTTTCGCAGAGTTATTTGACCCAACTTTGGAATAATGAGGCATTTATGAAAGAAAAAGTAATGCCTACAACCGAATTAGCTAATTTGTTTAGTAAATATTTTACAGCTATCACTTTTACAATTGCAACCATTGCAGGTGTATATTGGGCGTTTTTTGAACCAAGTCTTTTCTGGAATTCGATAACTGCTGTTTTGATGGTGGCTTGTCCGTGTGCCTTGACGCTCTCGATGCCCTTCACGATGTCAACAACGATGGCAATTTTCGGGCGAAATAAATTTTATGTAAAAAATCAAGGTGTAATTCAACTGCTCAACGAAGTAAACGAAATCGCCTTTGATAAAACAGGAACTTTGACCGAAAGTAACTCTGAGAAGGTGATTTTTATTGGTTCTGAATTAAGCGAGTTTGAACAAAAACTCGTAAAAACTCTAACCATGCAATCGGCTCATCCATTGAGTAAAATGATTGCTAACTCGTTGAATATCAAAGAATTCAAAGCTTTGCCGATTGTTTATTTCCAAGAATTTCAAGGAGAAGGAATTGAAGCAAGTATAGCTGAAAATTTGGTGCGACTCGGAAAAGGAGGTTTTGTGAAATCCGCACTCAATAAAGAAGTAAAACATACACATTCATTTCTCGAAATTAATGGCATTTTGATTGGCTATTTTGTAGTTGAAACTGTTTACCGCAAAAACTGGCAAACGATTCTGACAAACCTAAGCAAAAGTTTTACACTCTTCATTCTTTCGGGCGATAACGATGCCGATAAAGATAAACTCGGACCTTATTTCAAAGAAAATGCGGTTCATTTCAAGCAAAAACCGCAAGATAAACTCAATTTTATCAACCAAGAGCAACAAAAAGGCAATCACGTTTTAATGATTGGTGATGGCCTAAATGATGCGGGTGCTTTGCGACAAAGTAATGTTGGAATTGCCATCAGTGAAGATATTAAAGTGTTTTCGCCCGCTTGTGATGCTATTTTGGATGCTTCAAAATTCGGTCAGTTAGCTGATTTTCTGAAATTTAGCAAGACATCACTCAATATCGTGAAAGCAAGTTTTGTGCTATCGTTGGTTTATAATTTTATTGGTATCGGTTGGGCCGTAACTGGCGAACTTTCACCAGTTTTAGCAGCTATTTTTATGCCGTTAAGCTCGATTTCGGTGGTACTTTTTGCGGTTGGGCTTACGCATTTATTTGCACGTTTTAGGAAACTTTAGTGGAACAAGTCTCCCGACTTGTTTGGACAAACCGTGAACAAGTCGGGAGACTTGTTCTACATTAAATACAACTATGAGCATTATCTTATTTTTAGCAATAGCCGCAATTTTAGTTGCAGGTGGTTTTTTAGGAGCATTTATTTGGGCAACCAAAGATGGGCAGTACGACGATACTTACACGCCATCGGTCAGAATGTTGTTCGATAACCCTGTTCAGAGTCCTGAATCGAAAAAAAAGAAAGATGAGTAAGGTCATCTTTATCTGTGATATTTCTCAATAAATTTTGTTCGGCTTTTGAAGACTTTTGTTTCATAAATCAAGGCTATTTATGAAACAAACAGGTTCGAAGTGCGTTTACACGATAGCACTAACCACTATGATGTTAGTGCTATTTTTTTCTTATTCGGAAGCATCGGCACAGAAGCACAGTGCATTTTTGAATGTTCCCGAAACTCAAATCTTCAAGAATAAAAACACATCAATTTCGGTCAAAAACGTAAAATATACCGAGTATTACAAAGAATTTGACTGTAAATGGGAAACCAGCCATGCAGTTATTAGTGGTTTGAGTGATACTACGGTTCAGAATTATATAAATGATTGGCTTTCAGGAATGACTTTTTTTGGTACGTGTGATGGCGACAACGAATGTCTTGATATTGCATCGTTTCATTATTTCTACAAAATGACGTATGTCACGGCTGTTCAAAACGACCTTCTCGGATTTTTTCAGAAAGCAGGAAACTGTAAAACCTCCGAAACGCCTTGTTGCGAAACTCAAGATTGGGAAATTTATGATTTGAAACAAAAACGTTTTCTGCTCGAATCAGATATTTTCAAGCAAGATGAGGCTTCTCAAAAACTATTCTTTAAGGCAATCGAAGAAAAAGTTTCACAACGACACTTGAAATTGATTGCAGATTGGAAAGCATTTGATCGCCAAATTGGTATTGAAAGCAAAGCAGGAACTACCAAAGTGATTATTTTCCTGCTTGAAGATGTTGTGGGGCAACCCAAAGGCTTAAAACTCGAATTTTCTGCTCAAGAAATAGCCAGAACGCTCAATAATGAGATTGCAAAGAGGTTTTTTTAGGTTTCATTTCAACAAACTGATTTCTATCATATTGTCCCCAAATGCAGGTCATGCTTTGAGTAGAAGTTGATATTTAAATTTGTTTAATCAATCTAAAATTAGCTTCACCATGAAAAAGATTCTGCTTCCAACTGATTTTTCCAGAGCATCTGAAAGAGCTATTCACTATGCCTTGGCAATGTTTAGCGATACAGCCTGTGAGTTTACGTTGTTAAATACCTACACAACCAATACTCAACCCGAAATAGCCATGTATGTCTTAGATGATTTGAAAGTAAATGCCGAAAATCTGATGGGAGGTTTCATGAAAGGGTTGAAACAGTTTGATAATGAGTCTCTTCATACATTTCGGGCAGAGTATATGCCAGTTTCAACAGCGAGTGCTATTGAGATTTTGAATCAGACAAACCAATACGATTTGGTAGTTTTGGGAGCAAGTGGTGTAGGGAATAATCTTTTATTTGGGAGTGTAGCTACTGATGTTGTACGCAATGTTAAGGCAAATACACTTATTATTCCTAACAATACGCCAATTACCCCAATTAAAAATGTGGCAATGGCCGTTGATTATAATGAAGTGAGTGATTTGAAAGTTTTTGATAATCTCAAAGATTTGCTCGCACAAAAAGATGCACAATTAACACTCTTGACTGTCTTAAAAGATAATCAATCGGCAGACGAATTCGATGGCTTGGCAAAATACGAATACCATAATTATTTCAGCGATGTAAAAGTCAATGATTTTTACATTAAAAATGCTGATGTAGAGAAAGGTATTAAAGAGTTTTTGGAAATTCACCGTGCCGACCTGCTGGTGATGGTTTCTCGTCATCATTCATTTTTAGATGTTATTTTCAATCGAAGCGTCACTCGCAAGTTTGCTTATCATCCATCAGTTCCTTTGCTTAGTATTTATGATGAAGTGCCAGCACCATTTATCAATGAAGCAGAGATTGTTACTTTCTGATAAAAATTTATAAAACCTATGTGGTTGCGAAACATCGCACCGTTCAAAACCTTATAGGTTTGGTCATATTGAACTCAAAACAGATAAAAATATTATGACAACTTCTAAACTAAATCAATTGAATCACGCTCATTTTGAGCATAAATTATGGCGAAATGAACTCGAATTAGTTGCACAAGAAGCCACTTTTTTCTTGAAAACCCTCGACGAATACAAAACCAAAACTATTTCTCAATCGCGTGATTCGCTTATGGTAGCAGAATTTGTGAAACAGTTTCACCATTTTCAACGATTAACCAAACGTTTACTTGAAGAATTAAGTGTTATTGAAAAAGAAGTTGCTCAGGGTGTAAAAGAAGATAATATTTTGGATGGAGAGCAACGAAAAGACCGTGCTTATCTCAACGATGAAATGAAATATTTTGAGTCAGATTATCGTGAAACAAAGTTTAGTTTCCGCAAATTTATTGCTACTTATGAGCCAGCTCCATCGCTCAACTGATATTATGATTTTAATCATGTTTTCTTCAGACCTCAGTCATGTTTTTGGCTGGGGTCTGCTTGTAATTTTACACCATGATATTAAAAGATATAAGAATTTCAGAGAGTAGAATTTAGAATGAATTAATGATTCTCATATCTCAAGTCTCATACCTCAGTTTTTAACTATCTACCATAAACCAAATCTTATGCGATTATTTGCCAAACCTTTTTTCAGTAGCGACTCTCATTCAGGGGGTGGGGGTGCATTAGAAGGTTTTTATTACGACAATAAAGTTGTAAAAGCCTTTATGATTGCGGCCGTCATTTTTGGTGTTGTCGGAATGTTGGTTGGTCTTACAGCGGCTACCCAATTGTTTTGGCCAACTGCCAATTTCGGAATTCCGTACACCACTTTTGGTCGTATTCGTCCGCTGCATACCAATGCCATCATTTTTGCATTCGTCGGCAATGCCATGTTTGCGGGTATCTATTATTCAATGCCAAGATTATTGAAAACACCGATGTTTAACCGACTATTAAGTTGGATACACTTTTGGGGTTGGCAGTCAATTATTTTGGCGGCAGCAATTACTTTACCACTTGGTATCACCACATCAAAAGAATATGCCGAGTTAGAATGGCCGATTGATATTGCGATTGCCTTGATATGGGTAGTTTTTGGCATCAACATGATTGGTACAATTATCAAACGCCGTGAGCGACACATGTATGTAGCAGTTTGGTTTTATATTGCTACTTTCATCACTGTTGCGATGCTTCACATCGTAAACTCGTTTGAATTACCAATCTCTTGGACAAAAAGTTACTCGCTTTATGCGGGTGTACAAGATGCCCTCGTTCAGTGGTGGTATGGCCACAATGCGGTTGCGTTTTTCTTGACCACTCCGTTTTTAGGTTTGATGTACTATTACATGCCAAAGGCAGCTAATCGCCCAGTTTTCTCTTATAAATTATCAATTATTCACTTCTGGTCACTTATTTTCTTATATATCTGGGCTGGACCTCACCACTTGCTTTATTCTTCGTTGCCTGATTGGGCTCAAAGTTTGGGTACAGTGTTCTCAATCATGCTCATCGCTCCATCTTGGGGTGGTATGTTGAATGGTCTCTTGACACTTCGTGGTGCTTGGGATAGGGTGCGTGAAGACCCAGTTTTAAAATTCTTCGTGGTTGCGGTTACTGCTTATGGTATGGCAACTTTTGAAGGCCCATTGTTATCGTTGAAAAACGTAAATGCAATTTCTCACTTTACTGACTGGACAATTGCTCACGTTCACGTAGGTGGTTTAGGCTGGAACGGATTCATGATTTTTGGTATGCTCTACTGGATGGTACCAAGAATGTGGAAAACCAAAATATACTCATTATCACTCGCAAATACGCACTTTTGGGTAGGAACACTCGGTATTTTGTTCTGGACATTGCCAATGTATTGGGCAGGTTTCACGCAAAGTTTGATGTGGAAAGAGTTTACAAAAGAAGGATTCTTGGCTTATCCTAACTTCTTAGAAACCGTAACTCAATTGATTCCGCTTTACGCCATGCGTGCCTTCGGTGGATTACTTTATTTGATTGGTACATTCATCATGATTTATAACTTAATCAAAACCGCTGGTCAAGGAAGTTTTGTAGCTGACGAATATGATGAAGCTCCAGTGTTGGTTAAAAATGTTACGATTACTGGCGAAGGATGGCACTCAGTTGTTGAGCGTAAACCAGTGATGTTCATGTTATTATCTTTAGTTGCTGTTATCATTGGTGGGGCTGTTGAGTTTATTCCAACGTGGTTGGTTGAATCAAACATTCCGACTATTGCATCAGTAAAACCATACACACCGCTCGAACTCGAAGGTCGTGATATTTACATCCGTGAAGGTTGTTATACTTGTCACTCTCAAATGATTCGTCCATTCCGTTCTGAAACTGAGCGTTACGGAGAATACTCAAAAGCAGGTGAGTTCGTTTACGACCACCCGTTCCAGTGGGGTTCTAAGCGTACTGGGCCAGATTTGCACCGTGTTGGTGGTAAATATCCAGATAGCTGGCACTACAACCACATGATGGACCCACAAACAATGTCGCCTGGTTCGATTATGCCTACCTACCCTTGGTTATTATCAGATAAATACAATAAAAATCAATTACCGGATAAAATAAATGCCATGCGGACTTTGGGTGTTCCATACCCAGAAGGCTTTGAAGATGAAGCAATCGCTAATGCCGAAGCTCAAGCAGAAGGTATCGTAAAATCTTTGGCCGATGCCAAAATCACAGCAAAAGGAGACAAAGAAATCATCGCTTTGATTGCCTACCTACAACGTATGGGTACTGACATCAAGAAAGAGCAAACAGCAGTAAAATGACTTTAGTCAATAGTCCACTGTCAATAGGGAAATAAATTCGATGACTATCAACCATCGACAGTGGACTAATAAACAAATAAAACTATGTTCAGAAACGCATTAAATAGCATAGAAGGGGTTTCAATATTTCCCATCTTCTCATTAGTTGTATTTTTTGTTTTTTTTACTGCACTCGGTTTTTGGGTTTTTAAAGCAGACAAAAAATATGTAAAGCACATGGAAAACCTTCCTTTCGACAACGAAAAATAGGTTTTCAAGAATCGGGGTCTGGACTAAACTATCGACTTTCGTCCGTGGACCATCGACTAAAAACAAATTATTAATCATTAAAATTGTCATAAATGAACTTATCATTCAAAACAGGAGATGAATTGATTCTATTCTTGGTATTGGTAACTCTCGTCATTTTTGCAATCGTCATTTTGTTTGTAGTGTTCGGAATTTTCCGTGCCTTAAAACAAATTGATGCCGAGCGAAGTGGTAAAATCATCGAAGCATTTAGCTTCAATACTTGGTGGAAAGGCTTAACAGGGGCAGTGCCTTTGGAAAAAGAAGAAGTGATTTTATTGAATCACAATTATGATGGAATTAGGGAGCTTGACAATCACCTTCCACCTTGGTGGAAATATCTTTTCTACGCTACGATTGTATTTGCTGTTTTCTACCTGCTCGATTATCACGTTTGGTATTCAAGCCCTTCACAGGAGGAAGAATATTTAAATGAAGTAGCCGTGGCTGAGAAGCAAATAGAAGAATACCAAGCTAAAAATGCGAATAGTATTGACGAAAAAACGGTAAAACTCTTAGTTTCTGATGCAAAAGTTGTAGCCAAAGGCAAAGAGATTTTTACAGGAAAATGCGTCGCTTGTCATGGTGCAGCGGGTGAAGGTGGAGTTGGACCAAACCTTACTGACGAATACTGGTTGCACGGTGGAACTATCAGCGATGTTTTCAAAACCATTAAAAATGGTGTTCCAGAAAAAGGTATGATTGCTTGGAAAGCTACCTTGAAACCAAACGAAATGCAAGATGTATCGAACTATATAATGTCGATTGCGGGTACAAATCCGCCAAATGCAAAAGCTCCGCAAGGAGACAAAATAGCTACTGATTCGTCAGCAGTTAAATAAAACCTACTCCCAACCCTTTGCTTGTAGGTAAAGGGTTGGGGTTTTATTCGGCACAACAAACGCAACGCCGAACCTCTATAAAAACAAAATGAATACATCATCAACTATCGAAGAGTTTTATGAAGAAGAATTCCGTGATACAATAGCCACGGTAGATGCCAACGGAAAACGCATTTGGTTACATCCTAAAAAACCAAAGGGAAGTTTTCATAACAAAAGAATCATTGCTACAATTATTTTTCTAACGATTTTCTTTTCTGTTCCTTTCATCAAAATTGGTGGTCAACCGCTTTTAATGATGAATATTTTTGAGAGAAAGTTTGTGATTTTTGGTCAACCTTTCTTTCCTCAAGATTTTGTGTTGTTTGGTATAGGAATGATTACTTTTTTTGTATTTATCATTCTCTTTACGGTAGTTTATGGCCGTTTTTGGTGTGGCTGGGCTTGTCCACAAACAGTTTTCTTGGAAATGATTTTCCGCAAAATAGAATACTGGATTGAGGGTGACGCACGTCAACAACACAAACTCGACAGCGGTCCGTGGACTTCCGAAAAAATTAGAAAGAAGACGCTCAAGCATTTTATATATATTGTTTTTTCGGTGATTATTGCCCATTTCACAATGGCTTACATCATCGGAATCGAAGAAACCATCAATATTGTAAAGGTTTCACCCGCTGAACACTGGTCGGGCTTTATCGGAATCATTGTTTTTACTGCTCTATTTTACTTTGTTTTTACTCGTTTGCGTGAGCAGGTGTGTATCGCCATTTGTCCGTATGGTCGTTTGCAAGGGGTTTTGATGGGTCGTAGTACAATGGCCATTATGTACGATTTCGTGCGTGGCGAACCAAGAGGTAAGCTTACAAAAAATCCTGAAAAAGTTAATGGTCAAAAACACGGAGATTGCATTGATTGTGCATTATGTGTGCAAGTTTGCCCAACAGGAATTGATATTCGTAACGGAACTCAGCTCGAATGTGTCAACTGTACAGCTTGTATTGATGCTTGCGATGAAGTAATGATAAAAGTTGATAAACCAACTGGGCTTATCAAATACGCATCTCAAGAAAGTATTGAAAAACGTACACCATTCAAAATGTCGGTCAGGGCTTATGCTTATTCGGTTGTTTTGGTGCTTTTGGTTGCGGTTGAAGCATTTTTATTGATAAATCGCTCAATGGTCGAAACCACAATTATGCGTGTACCTGGGCAAATGTATCAGGAGCAACCAAACGGAATTATCAGTAATTTATATAATGTTCAGTTTATCAATAAAACTTCTGAACCAATTCAACTGACACTCAAAGTGGCTGATAATAAGGGTACTATACGCATTCAAGGCGGGATACTCAATGTGCCAATGCAAGGCCGAACTGATGCCGTATTTTTCTTAGATATGCCAAGAAATAAGGTCACAGAAATAAAAACGCCACTAAAAATTGAAGTTTATAACGGTAATACGCTCGTAGAAACCGTAAAAACCAACTTCTTAGGGCCAGCGGAGTAGTTTAATTAATTAAGAATTAAGAATTGAGAATTAAGAATGATATGTTTTTTTGCACTCGGAAGTTCAAAAATTTAACGATTTTTCTAATTTTTAATTCTTAATTCTCCATTCTTAATTCAAAAAAAATGAACTGGGGAAAAAAAATAGCAATCGTTTATTTAAGTTTTGTTGGTTTTATGGGCTTTTTAGTCTGGAAATGCCTTCAACAAGACGATATTCATTTGGTTAGTCAAGATTATTACCAAAAAGAATTGGCGTATCAAGATAACATCGACCAGATGAATAACACAAATCAACTTTCTACACAATTGAAATTTGATTATGTATCTGAAAGCAAGACTGTTAAGTTAGATTTTCCGAAAGAGTCAATTGGCTCAACGGGTAAAATTAATTTCTATCGCCCAGCCGATGCACGTAAAGACTTTTCTTTAAATCTCGACATTGCCAATACCGAAAGTCAATCAATTCCAGTAGCAAATCTCGACCGAGGTTTGTGGGTGGTAAAAGTATCGTGGAATAAAGACGGCAAAGGATATTACAAAGAAGAAAAAATGACTTTGTAATCAGAAATGATACAAAAGACAAAAGATTTTTTGAAATGCGTTCTCTTGTCTTTTGTCTAATATCTTTTGTCTAATATATCTTGTCTAAAAATATGTTTTACTCAGCATTCATAATGGGCTTTATTGGTAGTTTGCACTGCGTTGGTATGTGCGGGCCAATCGCCATGATGTTACCCGCCGATACTTCCAAACGCTGGAAATTTATCGCAGGAAGAGTATTATATAACGTTGGGCGATTGTTGACTTATTCGATTCTTGGCTTATTTGTAGGTTTTATAGGTGAAAGTACCACTTACTTTATGTCGCAAAAGTCACTCTCTATACTTTTGGGTGCTTTGATTTTGATTGGCGTATTTTTACCCAAAACTTGGCAGCAAAAACTCAGCCTGAATAATTATGTATTTGGCTTTACAAACTATATAAAAGGGACATTATCAAAGCTTTTAAAAAAACATTCACTGACTACACAATTCTCGTTTGGTGTTTTAAATGGCTTTTTGCCTTGTGGATTGGTTTATGCGGCATTAAGTGGAGCATTTCTCACTGAAGCACTTACTGATGGAATGTTATTTATGTTTTTGTTCGGTTTAGGTACATTACCGATGATGTTGGGGGTGAGTTTGGGGGCAACTTGGCTAAGAAAAACATTCGGTTCAAAACTTCCAAAACTAATTCCCATTACGTATTCATTAATCGGCTTATGGTTAATTTTTAGAGGCTTAATTATTTCGTTCCCACATATTATTAAGCAGAATATTGATTTATCAAATATTCCGTTTTGTCATTAGAATTTATTAGGTTTAGGTTGGAAAAAGCAAGAGATTTTCTCTTGCTTTTTTTATTTTATCCCAACTGTTCGTTAAAAAATAATAAGGTTTTAGCAAGATGTTCTGTCCAATATTCCCAAGTATGGCCGCCCGAAAATTCTTCATAAATGTGTGGTACTCTGTGGTTTTCAAGTTCGATGTGTAATTGCCGATTGTATTCTATTAAAATATCATCAGTTCCACAATCAAATCGGAAAGTAGGGATGAGGTTCTGATTTCTCAAAATCCATTCTAAAACACCATCTTGCACTAAGGCATCTTGTTTTAATTGCTCAAAATCAGCCACAAATTCACCGATTTGATTGAAATGAGTGATGGAAGAAAGTCCAGAAAAAGCCCTAAATACGTTAGGATATTTCGCTCCCAAACGCAAAGCTCCAAATCCACCCATCGAAAGTCCAGCAATAAAAATTGGAGATTTATCAGTTATTTGTGGATATTGTTCTTTCATTACTTTAATCACATCTTCTAGAATCCAGCGTTCGTAATCAGCAGTTTTATGTGTAATATAACCGCTTCCGTCGGCATAGAGTCCATCCGAAGGCATTGCCAGAATCATCGGTTTTATTTTCCCAGTTTCTATGAGACTTTGGGCGGTTTTGTGGGCATTACCCTTCATTACCCACGCCCAATGACTGCCATAAACACCATGCAACAAAATAACAAGAGGAGTTGCTGATTTTCCTGAACCAGACGGAGCATAAACCGTAATATCAGCACGTTGTTTTAGGGCATTACTTTTTACTGTAATGAAATCTAAGCCTTGAAAAGTAGCTTTTTCGGTGGTGAAAAATTGACTCATATTCTATTTTTTAAAACACAATAACACCCTTAGCATTGCGGCCTGCGTGCATATCGGCAAAGGCATTGGGTAAATCATTGAGCGAATACGTTCGAGTAACCATTTTATCCAAAATCAATTCGCCTTTGGCGTAAAGGTCTTGTAAAATCGGGAAATCAATTTGCGGACGAGTTTTGCCGTAGAGTGGATTGATATAGATTTTGTCCCATTCAAATAAATTCATATCAATGACAATCTCTTGTTCGATTCCGCTCACTTGAACGGCCATACCAGCATTGCGAACCATTGCCAATGGAGCAGCCCCAAGTTCGGGAATGGCAGTACACTCGAAAGCATAATCGGCCCCTCGTCCATTTGTCATGGACTTTACAACTTTGGCGGCTTCGGTCAAGCCTTTATCGCTTTTTTCTGCTAAAACAGTGTGCGTTGCACCATATTCTTTCGCCATTTCGAGTCGTAATGGATTAATATCTACGGCAATGATTTTCCCAGCACCCGAAATTCTCGCTCCTTGAATCACATTCAAACCAACGCCTCCCGTACCCAAAACCACTACCGAACTACCCGATTTTACTTTGGCGGCATTTACTACTGAACCATAGCCAGTCATTACACCACAACCCACAATAGCCGCTGACGAAAATGGCATTTCGACGTGCATTTTCACACAAGCAGCTTCTCGAACGAGTGTGTATTCCGACATTGTTCCGAGACTAAAAGCCCTTTCGATAGCTATATCTTTAAAAGTAGTCGAAGTAAAAGTGGCATGTCCTTCGCTTACTTTATTTCCTGCCGTTACGGCCGAGTTTCTCTCGCAAATGTGTTGGTTTCCCTCTTGACATTGAAAACATTCATAGCACGGAATTGCCCAATTGAGCATGACTTTATCACCAACTTTAAGCGATTTTACGTTTGAGCCGACTTGTTTAACAATTCCTGCTCCTTCGTGACCCATTACTAAAGGTTTGCCCCACGACTGAGAGTCCCAGTCGGTATGGCAGACTCCAGCGGCTTTGATTTCGACCAAAACTTCATCACCTTGTGGTTCGGCGATTGATATTTCTTGAATGGAAAAACTACCTTTTCCATTGGCAACTGCGGCTTTGCAATGTATCATTTGCTATAAATTACAGGGTTCAAATAAGTCTCAATCACTTCTCCTACTTTTGCTCCTGGACACCAAACTTCCCAGTCTTTTTTCTGATTTTCGTTTTCGGGTTCTTTCAAAATCATATCTCTGTCCATATAAATCATCGTCATAACCTTACGGATTTGGTCTGTGTTATTAGCACCTGCACGGTGGAAAACCCAGCCAGAATGAAAGCTTACTTCGCCCAAATCGAACGGTTCGATTACATGCTTAAAGTCGGTTACTCTTAGTTTTTGCTGAATCTTTTGTTCGCTATCGTCGCTGATAGCCAATTCACGCCCTTCGACAATGGCATGGCTTCCCGCACTAAATTCTAAGGGACCCATTTCGAGCGGAACAGGCTGCAATGGAATCCAAGCCGTTATAGTTTTATCGGTGCTTAGTGGCCAATAATATTGGTCAGCATGCCACGGTGTTATTCCGCCTCCTGCTTCTTTAAAAAGAGCTTGGTCGTGGTAAAGTCTTGCTCCTTCTGCTTGCATCAATTCGGCGGCAATTTGCCCCAAACGTTTGCTCAAAACAAACTCTTTACATGTGTCATCTTCACGCCAAAGATTAAAAATTTGAAGAAATGCCTTTCCATAAGTATCTCTTTGGTCGATGGGCTTATCTTGCTTATTGATTTCGTTTACTTTTCGAGTGATGGCCTCGCCATAGTATGCCAGTGTTTCGGCATCTAACACATTTTTTAGCTTAATATAGCGATTTTTTTTATAAAACTCAATGGCATCGGCTGGCAGTTGATAAGTTTCGTTTAACAGACTTTTCATTGCTTAGATTTGTTTAAATAGATTTGATGCAAAGTTGAATATATTTTACGTGGTGAGATTTGAGTTTTTTTTCATATAATTGTCTTATATTATCATAATTATAAGAAATTAAATAGTGGAATGAGAAAATGAAACTATGAAAGCAGTTTTTGAGCAATTAAATACAGAACAGTCAAGTTCATTTATTTTCCGAAAATTCGATGTCCCGAAGTTCGACGCACCTTTTCATTTTCATCCAGAATACGAATTAACTTTAATTTTAAAAGGAGAGGGGCAACGCTACGTTGGGCAACAAGTGAATGATTTTTTTGCGGGTGATTTAGTTTTTTTAGGAGCGAATTTGCCTCATTGTTGGGTTAATCAACCAATAGAAAATAAAAATGCCTCTGCTATCGTGATACAGTTCGGTGACTTATTTTTAGGAAAAGGTATATTAGATTTACCCGAAATGAATAAAATGAAAGCTTTTTTAGAAAAATCAAAATCGGGTTTTGAAATAGTGGGTAAAACAAAGGAAATATTAACAGAAAAAATAGTAACCTTACAACTAAAAACACCTTTACAAAAAATTGCTGGCTTATTAGAAATCTTTGATATTCTGGGTAATTCAACGGAAATTGTTACAATTGATGATTTCTTTTTCGAGCATCAATACAACCAAGCAGAGACGGCACGTTTTCAAAAGGTTTTTTCGTATTTGATTGAAAACTTTAAAGAAGAAATAACTCTCGAACAAATTGCTAATATTGCCGATTTATCGCCAACGTCGTTTTGTCGATATTTCAAAAACATTACTAAGAAAACCTTTGTTGAGGTTTTGATTGAGTTTAGGCTACAATTTGCTTGTCAGTTACTCAACAAAACTGACTTGCCAATTCAGCAGGTAGCGTTTGAGAGTGGGTTTGGTGATGTTCCGTATTTTAACAAATTGTTCAGGAAGCACAAAAACTTAACTCCAAAAGAATGGCGAGGGAGATAACTCATTTTTGTATTGAAAAATATTAGAACAAATGGCTAACGAAAAGATTAATTTACAAGCCCTCGAAGGAAAATGGTATATAATTTTATCTAATTTCCCGATGTGGTTGAAAGGTGATAAAATCAATCCGACTTTCAATTACAAGGTGGCTGAAAGAGATGGAGTTATGGGTTTGATTGATGAAGTGAAATACACTCAAAACGGTCGAACTAAATCAATCAATGGTTTTGATAAACCTTTAAATAGTGAAAATACTTCGTTTGAATGGCGTGGCAATGGCTTGCTCTCACTTTTATCAAGCAAATGGCAGATTTTATACTTAGAAACTGCCGAAAATTGGGCAATCATTTACTTTGAAAATACACTTTTTACACCCAAAGGATATGATGTAATTTGCAGAGAAAAACAGCCAAATGGCCTGATAATGAGAAAGATAGAAGAAAAACTAAGAGAATTGAAAATCAGTGAAAAGGTAAAAAAAATATCGTGATAGATTTTCGATTCTATCACGATATTTTTTTTCTCCTTTTAGAAATAAGGTCGGTTAGTTGGTATAACCTTCATGCTAAAAGTTCTATGCCTATATTATAGATTAGCGATTGATGATTACAAATTGAAGAATTTTCAGAATTATGGTATAATATTCAAAAATCTTCAATCATCATTCCTTAATCTGCAATTTCTAAATGGTTCGGTGTTTTACTTCCTATAATCTAAAGCTGGTTTTCTATCGCCAACCATTGCTTGGTATTTGAATTCTTTCGTACCACGAGCTTTTTCGAACTCTGCTTTTGCATCTTTCAATGTTTGCGGACTTTCAAATAGGTCAGTCACAGTCAAAGCCATTGTTTTTGCCGCATTTACCATTCCTTTTCTTCCGATACTCATGCCACCAGCGGCCACCGCTTGCCAGCTATGGGCAGGCGTGCCAGGAACCCAAGTTGCAGTTGTTAAGCCAACAGTCGGAACTGTCCAACTCACATCACCAACGTCAGTTGAACCACCACCACCTTTTTCAGCAGTTAAAGGTTTTACGCCAGTTCCATCTTCAAATTTTACACTTTCAATACCCAAACTTTTGCTAATTTTTTCGGCAAATGCTTTTTCTTCTGTTGTATAAGTTAAGCCACCAACTTTTGATAGGTTTGCGTGCATAACTTTTGCAAGTGTTTCGTTGGGCAATAATTCATAAGTTCCGCCTGTCAATTCCCAATCCACACGAGTGCCAGTTCCCATGGCTGCACCTTTTGCCGCATTTTCGATTCTCGACCAGACGTCCATCACATCGGTTCTACGTGGACTACGAGCGTAATAATAAACTTCAGCAAAATCAGGTACAACATTTGGTGCTTTTCCGCCATTCGTGATTACGTAGTGAATACGAGTATCAGAAGGTACGTGTTCACGAAGCATATTTACCATATTGTCCATTGCCTCAACACCATCGAGTGCCGAACGACCTTTTTCGGGTGAAGCCGCCGCATGAGCTGAAACGCCATAAAAACGGAATTTCCCAGATTTATTGGCCAATGAAGTGCCAAAACTTGCACTATTCGATGAACCTGGGTGCCAGTGAACTACGGCGTCAACATCGTTGAAAAGTCCTTCACGAACCATATAAACTTTTCCCGATCCACCTTCTTCGGCTGGTGTTCCGTAAAAACGAATCGTTCCTTTGATATTATTGGCTTTCATGTATTCCTTTACAGCAATCGCTGCGGCTGCCGATGCAGTGCCGAATAAATGGTGTCCACACGCATGGCCTGCAATTCCACCAACTGTTTTTTGATCAGCCGTCGAATCTTGAGACAAGCCTGGAAGTGCATCAAACTCCCCCAAGATTCCAATAATTGGTTTACCTTCACCAAAAGTTGCCGTAAATGCTGTAGGAATTCCTGCGACACCTTTTTCGATTTTAAAACCTTCTTTACTAAGAGTTTCCTGCAAAAGTGCCGAACTTTTAGTTTCTTGATAGCCCACTTCGGCATAATTCCAGATTTGTTTGGCAATTCCGCCATAATACATTTCTTTTTTACCGATACTTTCGAGCATTTTATCTTTGGGCGATTGGGCAAAAATACTCACACTAACGAGAGAGCATAAAATAAAGAGTTGCTTCATGATATTGAAGAAGATTGGTTAATGGTTAGTTTTTTAGTCAAAGGTCAGTAGGCAATTGTACACAGTAAATAACTTTTGACAATCGACTATCGTCTGTTGGCTACTTAAATATTTCTTTTTTCACCAAATCGGGTCTTGAACTTGAAATCAAGTGACCTGATTCGGGAATAAATATAAATTTAGCATTTTTTCCGATAAGCATCTTTTTTGCGAACGAAAAATTTGTTGTGTCAACAATCCAATCTTTTCCACCGGCCATCACAGTGACCTCCGAATTAATTTTTTGCCAATCATTTTTAAGTATTTTTAACTCTTTTATGTGTGCGTATTTTTCATCAGTGGCAGTGTTCATGCGTTCTGGAAGAAACCAACGAACTAAGAAAATTTTTCCAAATTTAGAAAACCACCAAAATTTTTCAGTATCTGGGTCTATTGCTGGTGAAAGTAATACAATTTTTTCGATTTTATCGGGGTACATTGCCGCCAGTTTTGCTGCTACTGGGGCACCATACGAACGTCCGATTACAATTGCTTTTTTGTTTGAATGATTACTTTTTAAAGCCCAAATAATACTTTTTGCTTGTTCTTCTAAGCTATAAACTTTCTTTTTAGGGCGTTTTTGAGATTTTCCGTAACCAGGGCGGTCAACTGAAATAAGATGAAAATTTTGTTGAAGCAAACTATCGTCCAGTAAATTCAGATAACCATCCCACGAACCTGGAGCTCCATGAACAAATAATACAGGTTGAGCGGTTTCAACACCAAAAGTTACGTAATGAAGTTTTGTTGAATCATTTTCTATGATGTGAAATAAGGGTTTTGAAATCCGATTGGCATAATGAGCTTTTAACTCCTTTTCGGTCAAAATCCAACGACTAAAGCACGAAACGAATACTACACTAAGAGTCAGAAATACAAAAATAAGTTTTAGACGAGATTTCACTTTGATAGCTAATTGACTGATTATAAACAATGATTACAGTCATATAAACGCAGTTTGAGGATAAAACGTTTGATAAGAAATGAAATTTAACATTACTTTAAGCCAAACTTTTTCCCAGGCATAGCCTTGATGATGCCTTGAAATTCGAGATTGAGTAGGAGCGAAGCCAATCGGTTGAGTGGTACTTGTGTTTGCCAACTAAGTTCATCAATTTGCATTTCGCCGTGAGTACGTAGATGCGAAATCACTTGAGCTTCCTCGTCGGTAAAGATGCTTAAATCATCATCGTTTTTCTTGAATTTTATAGTATCAGGATTTTCGTCTAAATCCCAATTAAGAGCTTCAACGAGGTCATTTATCTGAGTGTAGATACTCGCTTTATTTTTCTGAATAAGTTTATTACAGCCTTCCGACACTTTATTGGCCAACGTACCTGGAACTGCAAAAACTTCTCGATGATAATTATTGGCGAACTCGGCTGTTACCATTGCTCCACCTTTGGCAGCAGACTCAACTACAATTGAGGCATCACTTAGCCCAGCAATGATTCGATTACGGGCCAAAAACATATTCCTGATGGGTTGTTTGCCAAAGGAATGTTCGGAAATAATACCACCATTTGTTACGATTTGTTCTATATATTTTTCGTGTTGAGAAGGATAAATTACATCAATTCCACTGGCCATTACTGCAATTGTAGGTAAACCAAAATCAATTGCGGCTTTATGTGCTGTAATATCAATTCCATAAGCTAATCCGCTCACAATCAGTGGATTGTAGTTTTTTGATTGCTCGACAATACTTTCGGTTACTTTTTTGCCATAATCTGTAGCTTGACGGGTGCCAACAATTCCAATCGAACGAAAATGGTCTAAGCTTGCAGTTCCTCTGTAATATAAAACTGCAGGAGCATCATAAAGAGGTTTTAGGCGTGAGGGGTAATTTTTATCGGTAGAAAAGAAAAGTTGAACTCCCAGTTTTTCGGCGTCTTTTAAGGTTTTTTCGGCATCAGATAGCAAATCTTTCTTCTTTAAGCCCTCAATTACAACTCGACCAACGCCCGAAATCTTTAGTAATTTATCAGTTTTTGCTTTGAAAACATTTTCTGCTGAACCACAATAGCTAATTAATTGTCGGAAAAATACGCTTCCAACACCTTCAACATTTGATAATGCAATCTGATAAATTTTTTCCATGTACAGCAAAAGATAATAATAAGTGTTTACCCAAATTTACTTCAAAATATATTCTCCCCAAATTGGGTAGTGGTCAGAATAGGGTGTTTCTGAGAAAGTTTTGAATCGTTTCACTTCGAGTTTTTTTTCGTCATAAAATAAGTTGTCAATTCTCAGAAAACCAGGTTTTCTGTGATACGTAAAGCCAAACCCTCGTCCTGCATCTTCAAAACTATTTCTTAAATATTTTCTAATTTTTCCATAAGCGAAACCATACGGCAATTCGTTCAAATCTCCACAAACCATCACTGGGTATGGACTTTCTTCAATCCATTTTTCTAATTCTTTAACTTGAATAGCTCTATCTTCAAAGCCCCCTTTGAGTTGATGATATATTGTTTTGGCTTCTTTTTTTGCGAGTTCTTTGTCTTCTTTTGCTTCAATTACCTTCTGTACACGTACCCCCATTGAGCGTAGTTGTACATTTATGACCCGAATAGTATCTTTTTTTATGATAATATCGGCAGAAAGTAAACCATTATGATTGATTGACCAATGTTTTTCTTGTTTTCTAATAATCGGGAATTTAGAGAAAATCGCTAATCCAATGTCACCTTGTCCTCGGTCATTGCCAGGTGTTGAGTGAACGTAAGTATAATATTTGTGTGTACCTCTAAATTTTTTGATGGTACTGAATTGCGGAAAATCGTCCCAATTGTATAGTTCTTGTATACATTTAATATCAGCATCGATATCAACAGCTTTTTTTACTAAATTAATGGCATTTGTTGTGTCGTGTTCGTGAATATAAGTAAAAGCGTCGCACCACATTATATTATAGCTCAACACACTAAAACCACTTCGAGCATCTCGATTATCAATATTGTGCCATGTGATGGTGCGTAGGATAAAAGGATATCCAATGATTAATAATGTAAAAGACATTAATGCTCGTGGAGAAAGTCGTATCAGCCAGATCAATAAAAAAATTCCGTTAGCTACCAAAACAAAAGGCATCGACATCATCAAAAAACCCGCCAACCAATGTTTTACACTAACCGAATAGCTTAACTGATATACCAATAAAGTATAGACTGCAAGCAATATATTCTGGAAGAACAAAAAACGTTTAATTATTTCTTTTATCAACTGCATTATTGGGTTGAGGAGTGGCATTTATGCCTAAAATTACTACCTAAACTCGACTTTCTGAAACATATTTGATAAAAAAGCGGATATTTCCAGTTTTTTGTTCGTTTTAAAGCCTAAAAAGGTAGAAATTTGTATGTTCAAAATACAAGAAATTTGTGAAAAATAAAGCAAAAGAATGGATAAAACGCTACTTACCAGCCGAAATAATTTCGATTGTCGTGACACTTGTTTCATCAGTTCTGACCTATAAATTAACCAACAGTAATATTTCAACAGCTTTAGTCGGAACATGGGTTGGGAATATTGGCTATTTCGGAACAATTCTTTTGAGTGATGTTTATGGCACAAGTAAAGAGTTAAAGCTCAAAAATAAACCATATACATTCAAAACTTTCGGACTTAATGCCCGAGCTTTGTTTATTGAGTTTGGTATTGCTGAGTTTTTTGATAGTCTGTTCGTTCGACCTACACTCATGTATTATTTTCCTATTTGGGTTAATGATATTTCTTTGGGAGTTATTATTGCAAAATTTGCTGCCGATATTACATTTTATGTGCCAGCCATCATTGCTTATGAGTTGTCGAAGAAAAAACTTCGCAGTTTTGAATAATAGTTTCTTCATTAGCATCTTATTCTGTGTGAAAATTTGCAAAATATTGAAAAAATATCTATATTTGCATCAGAATTGTGAAAAAGGAGGAGCGAAGCCCTCCTTTTTTGCTTGTAAATTCATACCATAATTAAATATTTGTAACCCAAACAGGTAGTTTTAGCTCCATTTGCTTACTAATATTTGAATATATAAGTAAAACAAGGTAGCCGCACGGGCGGCCCCACAGTTTGCCAATAACCATTAATATGAATACCAATAACGAAGTAAAACAGAAAATCGAACAACTTTTAGAGCCATTACTCGAAAACGATAAATTTTTTATAGTAGATATTAAAGTATCGTTGTCGAAAGTGCACAGTAAAGTTACGATTCTGCTCGACTCCGATGAAGGTATCAAAATTGATGAATGTACAGCCATCAGCCGCCAACTCGGTACAGATATTGACGAAATGATGCCAGAAAAATATACACTCGAAGTCTCTTCACCAGGTGTAGATTTTCCGCTGAAATCTGAGAGAATGTACCGTAAAAATATTGGCCGTAGTCTTAAAGTTATCCAAAAAGATGGTTCTGAACTAAAAGGAAGTTTAGAAAGTGTTGAAGCCGAACAAATTACAATCATCGAAGAGAAAAAGCGTAAGAAAAGCGAAGAGATTGTGCCAGTTGTAATTCCGTTCAGTAATATCAAAGAATCAGAAGTAATTATCTCTTTCAAATAATATTAGTAACTAAAAATATTTTGAACAAAAATTAAGGTGTTTAATTTGATTTTGTAAATCATTCTACATTCTTAATTCTTAATTGAATACTAAGCTATGCATAGTGGAGAATTAATAGCATCGTTCTCAGAATTTGCTCGTGAGAAAAACATCGACCGCCCGACCATGATTAAGGTTTTGGAAGATGTTTTCAGAACAATGATTCGTAAGAAATTTGGCTCAGACCATAATTTTGACGTTATCATTAATGCCGATAGCGGTGACTTAGAAATGTGGCGTACGAGAGAAATCGTTGACGATAACTCCGAAGATATTTGGGATACTGACAAAATCATGCTTTCAGAAGCTCAAAAAATTCAACCTGACTTTGAAATCGGTGAAGAAGTAGCCGACGAAGTTAAGCTTGAAGATTTTGGTCGTCGTGTAGTACAAACTGCTCGCCAAACTTTGATTCAAAAAATCAAAGATTTAGAGAAAGAAATGCTCTACATTAAGTACAAAGATTTGGTTGGTGAGCTTATAATCGTAGAAGTCTACCAGATTCTTGGTAAAGAATTAGTTTGTTTAGATAGTGAAAGCAATGAATTAGTACTTCCAAAAACTGAACAAATTCCAAAAGATAGACCAAGAAAAGGAACAAGCATCAAAGCGGTGGTTCATAAAGTTGAAATGAACAACGGAACTCCTCGCATTACGCTTTCTCGTACTTCACCAGTATTCCTTGAACGTTTATTTGAGCAAGAAATTCCTGAAATCTTGGACGGTTTGATTTCGGTACGTAAAATTGTACGTGAACCAGGCGAAAGAGCTAAAGTTGCCGTAGAATCTTATGACGACCGCATTGACCCTGTAGGAGCTTGTGTGGGTATGAAAGGTTCAAGAATTCATACAATTGTAAGAGAATTAGAAAACGAAAACATTGACGTTATTCAGTGGACTGATAATCTTAACTTGTTGATTTCGAGAGCTTTAAGCCCTGCTAAAATTAGCAACATTCAGGTTGACAACGAACGCAAGCGTGTGGCCGTTTACCTTAAACCAGACCAAGTGTCATTGGCTATCGGTAAAGGCGGTATGAATATTAAGTTGGCTGGTAAACTCGTTTCGATGGAACTTGACGTGTTCCGTGACATCGAAGGAGAAGAAGACGAAGAGGATGTAGATTTATCAGAATTTGCTGATGAAATCGAAGATTGGGTACTCGACGAATTCCGTAAGATTGGTCTCGACACTGCAAAATCTGTATTGGCTATCTCGAAAGAAGATATTGCCCGTCGTACAGAGTTAGAAGAAGAGACAATCGACGAAGTTTTAGGAATTTTAAGTCGAGAATTTGAATAAATCGAATACAAATCTGTGATTTAAAACGAAATAAGCAACTATAAACCATATATTCTTGATAGTCAAGAATATATGGTTTACATTTGTAGTATTGAATTCAAAATCACAAATAGAGAAATTCTCCGAAGGTTTTGGACTTTGGAAAAAGAGTAATTAATCCCGCAAAGGATAACAAAACAGATTTTTAAATCATTTTATGACAGAACAAAAAGAAATGCGACTCAGCCTTGCGGCAAAGAAACTCAACGTTGGTATTGTAACTATCGTTGAAAAACTTGCTGGGAAAGGACATCGTATTGAAAATAATCCAAATGCCAAACTCAACTTTGAGTTATTGACTATTCTTTCAAAAGAATATAACAATAATTCTTTGCTTGAAGATGGAGGTTCGCCTAAACCAGTGGAAGAGGTAAAAACTACTTCGGCTGGGAATTCTGATATTTTATATTTCCGCCAACAAGCTAAAATAGAAGACAAGAAAGACGCCGAACCTGCCAAACCTGCTGAGCCCGAAGTGATTCGTGCCGAAAGCAAAACGCAAGGTCTTACAATCTTGGGTAAAATTGATTTGGATAAAAAGCCAACTCCACCACCAGTTCCAGCACCAGCCCCTGTTACACCAGTAGTGGTTTCTGAACCAGTGAAAGAGCCTGTAGTTGAGCCAGTTAAACCAGAGGTGGTCGAGAAACCAGTTGAGGTAAAAGCTGAACCTAAGGTTGAAGTGATAGTTGAGCCTAAACCAGTAGTGATTGAAGCTCCAAAAGTAGTTGAGCCCCAGCCACCAGCACCACAACCAGTAGTTGCTCCAGTAGTGGAAGCTCCTAAGGTTGTAGAGGTTGCAAAACCTGAGCCACCAAAGCCAGAGCCAATTAAAACTGAGCCAAAACCTCAACAACAAAATCGTCAGGATTATCCTCCTCGTCAACAAGGAGGTCAGCAACGACAACAGCCAACTGAGCGACTTGACCCTCGTCAACCGTACAAGGCCGATCAACGCCCACCTCATAAGGCAGGTAATTTGGCTACACCACCTGCTCCAGCTCCTGTCAAACCAGTGGTTGTACCAGAAATAGAGATAGAAGAGATATTCGAACCAGAATTGATTCAAGCAAGAGGAGAGAAACTTCAAGGCTTGAAAGTTTTGGGTAGAATAGAACTCCCTGTTGAGAAAAAGTCAACCGTAGCTGAAGATAGAGATAAACGTAAGCGTAAACGTAAACGTGTAAAACGTGGTGAAAAAGTGACTGGAGCTGATGCTGCTCCTACGCCAAAACCAAAGGCACCAGCAACCACAGGTACAACTGCCAACACCAATAATAATACAACTGCCAAAAAAGGTGGTGACCCTAAAAAGAAGAAAGAACGCAAAGAAGAGGTTTCTCAGGTTCAAGTAAAAGAGCAAATCAAACAAACGATGGCTCGTATGCAAACCAAAGGCCCTGACTTCGGAGCAAAATATAGAAAAGATAAGCGTAGGTCACGTGCCGATCAAGAGGAGCAACGTGTATTGCAAGAACAAGAAGAAAGCAGCACATTGAAAGTAACCGAGTTTATTTCGGCAGCTGAATTGGCATCATTGATGGATGTATCGGTTACAGAGGTAATTTCGGCGGCAATGAAAATGGGTATGTTTGTATCCATCAATCAACGCCTTGATGCTGAAGCAATTCAAATGCTTGCCCTTGATTTCGACTTTGATGTTCAGTTTATTACAGCCGAAGAGGAAGTAAAAGTTGATACGATTGAAAAAGAAGATGCCGAAGAAGATTTATCTCCGAGAGCTCCAATCGTTACAATCATGGGTCACGTTGACCACGGTAAAACGTCCTTGCTCGATTATATCCGTCGAACTAAAGTTGCATCGGGTGAAGCGGGTGGTATCACGCAGCACATTGGTGCGTATGACGTTGAAATCAACGAAGGCCCGAATAAAGGTAAAAAAATCGCATTCCTTGATACTCCAGGTCACGAAGCCTTTACTGCCATGCGTGCAAGGGGAGCAAAAATTACTGACGTTGTAATCGTCGTAGTTGCTGCCGATGATAGTGTGATGCCTCAAACTCGTGAAGCTATTAATCACGCTAAAAATGCGGGTGTTCCGATTGTATTTGCGATTAATAAAATTGATAAGCCAGGAGCAAACCCTGAGAAAATCCGTGAGGATTTATCGAAAGAAAACATCTTAGTTGAAAGTTGGGGCGGTAAATACCAAGAACAAGAGATTTCTGCTAAGAAAGGATTGGGTATCAACGAATTACTTGATAAAGTTTTACTCGAAGCCGAATTACTTGACTTAAAAGCTAATGCTAACCGTACTTCGGTTGGTTCAGTTGTCGAGGCTTCACTTGATAAAGGCCGTGGATATGTAACAACTGTCCTTGTACAAAATGGTACATTGAAAGTTGGTGACGTTATTTTGGCTGGTCAGTATTTTGGTCGTGTAAAAGCGATGGTAGATGCAACTGGTGCAAGAATTAAGGCTGCTGGGCCTTCAACACCTGTTCAGGTGCTTGGTTTGCCAGGTGCTCCACAAGCGGGTGATAGATTTAATGTAATGGATTCGGAGCGTGAAGCACGTGATATTGCAAACAAACGTGAGCAAATCAACCGTGAACAAAGTATCCGTGCGAAGAAACACATTACACTCGAAGAAATTGGTCGCCGTAAAGCCATTGGAAACTTCCACCAATTAAATGTTATCGTAAAAGGTGACGTGGATGGTTCGGTAGAAGCACTTTCTGACTCATTATTGAAACTTTCTACAGAAGAAGTTCAAGTAGCAATTATTCACAAAGGAGTTGGACAAATTTCGGAATCAGATGTATTGTTGGCGTCAACTGCCGATGCCATTGTGATTGGTTTCCAAGTTAGACCATCGAATAACGCACGTAAAATTGCAGATAACGAAGAAATCGAAATCAGATTGTATTCTATCATCTACGATGCCATCAATGAAATTCGTGATGCGATGGAAGGCTTGTTAGCACCGAAAGTAGAAGAAACTGTTGTGGGTACTATCGAAGTTCGTGAAGTATTCAAAATTAGTAAAGTTGGTACAATTGCTGGTTGTTATGTAACGGATGGTAATTTCAAACGTAACAATAAAGTTAGATTAGTTCGTGAAGGAATTGTTCTACACGAAGGTGAGATTCAGCAGTTGAAACGTTTCAAAGACGATGTAAACGAAGTGAAGTACGGTTTTGAATGTGGTTTGAGCTTAAAAGGCTTCAACGACATCGAAATTGGTGATACACTCGAAAGCTTTGAAGTGAAAGAAGTAAAACGTAAGCTATAAGGTAGCTATCAAGCATAAATAAAATGCCTCTCGAGACCGAGAGGCATTTTTTATTGATTTATTTGCTAATATGCTGTACTAAGGTTCGTTTGGCTATTGGTAAGAGCGTTTCTTCCAACGGAAAAGACAACTCGGTTTCGATAGAATATACAGCAGGGTTTGGTAAGCTTTTCTGTTGTTTTATCAGATTGATCTTAATATTTTCGTAGCTATTAACAAAATTGCGTTCCCATTCTGAAATAAAAGTTGTACTTAACGAACGGTATTTTTCGCTGTGTCGCTCAAATAGTGTTAGGCGGTAGGAATATACTCTTGTGCTACGTTTTTGTCCATTACATAAGAAAAAATATCCTTCATCAAGTTTGAGCGGTATTATGCCAACTGGACTAATGGAGAGTTTACTTTCAACAAAATCATAAATTTCGCTTCCAACCGAAATCGCATTTTGGAATCGCTGACTGGCGTAATGAATAATCTCTTCAATTTCTTGCATAAGATTATTATCAGCAATCATTTCTTCATAAATCAACTCTAAATTTTCAATCTGAATTCCAGAAAGTTTTTTAGGAAAATGGTCTTTTAGGAAATTTTTATTGTTTTTAAAAGAAACCAAATTGTTGTGATGAAAAAATAAATCAGAGAGTTGAGGATAGACTTTCGTGTTATCGAAGCACTGTTTCACTTTTTGTAGATATGCCAAAAGCGTGTATTTTTTGGCTTCAAAATCAATCACACCATCTACCATCCAAGTTTCAGATAATTTATCCATAGTATTTTTGAAATTGTTTACACTCCAAATTTAGTAGAGATTCTGAAATCACCAAGAGTTTATGAAAAAAAAGTTTTTTATTGCTCAGTTAGTGAAAAGGTTGATATAATCGACAATTTCTTACATAGGTGTATATAAACCCATTACCTTTTTGCGGACTTGTCTTTTATTGGCCTTAGACTATTTATTGAGGTTTCAAATTACATTTTTGTGTCCATTTATAGCTATTTCTTCCTGTGTAAATGGTATTTTTATTTTGTGTTTATTGAATTTCTCAAAAATACTGAATCGTATTTCACTGCATATATTTTCTACTTTGAATAAATCTTTTGTCCAGAAAAAAACAGAAAATGACATCGTAGATTCACCAAACTCGGTGAACCTCACAAAGGGTTTCGGTTTTGTTAGAACTGATGAATTTTTGCTTACTAAATTTAGCAGTATTTCTCTGACCTCCCTAATATCAGTTTGGTAGTCAATATTTGCCTGTACTTCAAATCTTGAGGTATCGCTTAAGTGAGTCCAATTTTGAATCTGGCTTGATGTAAGCATTGAATTGGGAAGAATAATATATTTATCGTCACGAGTGATTGCGGTAGTAGTACGAAGCTTTATTTCTTTAATTTGGCAAACCAAATCATTGACAACAATCACATCGCCAACTTTTATTGAAGCATCAATCAACAAGATAATTCCTGAAACAAAATCTTTGAAAAGAGTCTGCAAACCAATACCTAAACCAACTAAAAGGGCTGCCGAACCCGCTAAAATCACCGAAATATCAAGTCCAACAACTTGTAAGCCATTTGCTACGGCAAAAGTTATAATGATGTATTTGAAAAGATTATAGAGTGAATATTTTTTACCTTCTTCAATTTTTTTTGTGCGATAAATCGTTCTTTTTACTAAATAAAGAGCAATTATCGCAAAAATTATCAGTAGGAAAATGCCAAGAATGGAAGAAACTCTAAAATCGAATGAACCAATTTTGATAATTGAATAATTTAGTATTTCCTGAAAATTCATTTTAATCATATTTCTTAATGTTTTGATAATGAGCTATTTTTCATAGTTGTAAAGCTCCAATAGACTCAATATGTTTCTAATAAATATATTGTACTTGTTTTCGCTTGAGTTTTCTTTCCATTGATGATACAGCTCTGGTGATACTTTCTTCAAACGAAAGGCTGTGTTTCTTTATAAATTTATTTTCGGCTGGGAGTGTTACTACTATCTCGCACCATTGATTGCTGATGTCGTGTTTTGCACCAGTTCGTAGCACAACTTTTACTCCTATTATATTGGATTGATGATTGCTTAATTGATTTATTTTCTCTTTCACAAAATTATAGAGATGCTCACTTGCTATAAATTGAGGTGTTTGAATTATAATATTCATGCTTTTCTATTAAAATAAATAATTGATAACTTCTTGAAAATCAGGCCTTTTTATTACATAATCGGCTACTCGGTCGAGTCTTTTATCGGTTGAGCAAAAAGATATTCCTACACTTGCTTTATCGGTTAGGCAGATGTCATTTTCGCCATCTCCAATCATCATTGTATCAGTGAGCGAAATGTTATAATATTCACAAATATGAGCCAGTGCATGACTTTTACAGTAATCATGTTTACAGATACTGTGCTGATGCGGTAGAAAAAATGAAGGAATTTTTACTTCACCAGTTGCATGACTTTTCGAAAATTCGAGTTCGTTGGCAAGGCTGAAATCTACACCCAGCTTATTTTTCAGGTGATTGGTGATACAGTCGTAGCTATCAGAAATGATTCCAACGATATATCCGCTTTGCTTGAGATTTTCGACCAATGCCAATGCATTGGGCGTAATTTTTATTGAATCTGCTACATCGAGTAGCTCTTTTAGAGATCTTCCTCTCAATAATTTTGCTATCTGTTTCGTACGAAGCATCGGATTGGTTTGCGTTCGTCCAATTTCCTGTAATTGTTCATTAAAGTCGAAAGCAAGGGCGGCTGTACGGATAAAACTTCCCCTTGTAATTGTATTATCCATATCCAGAATGGCAATTTTTTTCAATTTCCTTAGATTTTCGCTTAGAGCAAAATCCATTTGCTCACGTATAACCTGAATGTGTTCGTAGGTTTTTAGGTCTTGAAAACCCATATTTTTTGACTTCTTCAGAATCACCGAAGCTACTTGGCGTGACATCCGCCCAAGGGCTTCTACGCTTTGCATGCGGTTTTCTATATGCCCGATATTTACTTCATCAATTTTTACATTCATCTGAAACATGTCGAGTAAAATCCCAATATCAACACCGTAACCATCTTCAAAATCAATCTTAGAGAAATGTTCTTTCTTTCCAGCAATCATTCCGCTTAGAGGCTGCTTAAAGACAGGGAAGTTTGGGTAAAGTATTGATAATAAGGGCTTTGCTACAAGTTCAGTTACTCTGCCTGCTTGGCGTGTGAAATAAGATTTTACGAAGTCTGCTTGATTGTTGATAATTGGTAAGGTTAATAAATCAATGATATTGGCACAATAAGTAGTAATATCAGCGTCTAAAAAGGCAATGATTTCGTTCTTTGCAACCATCACACCATCTTTCATCGAAGTTCCTTTGCCAAGTTTTGTACTTGTAATTACCTTACAACCGTGTTTTTGGGCAATATCAACTGTCTGGTCTTCTGATTTATCATCAACCACAATTATTTCGGAGACATTTGCCGATTTTTTTGCAGTTTCAATTACAAAACCGACAGTCTTCTCTTCATTAAGAGCAGGAATTATTACGGTTATCATATATGGCTATTTTAAAATTAGACTAAATGTTTACAATCGGTGGAAGTATAAATTCATAGGGATAAATTGAATTGACTTGTTCAACTTCCTGAGATTCAGTGGCATTCGACACGATTTGCGGTTTTATACTTAGCACAGGGCATTTAGCATTTTTAACGATCTTTTGGGCGTAAGTACCCAAAAAATGCTGTTTCCAATCTGAATCAATATTGACATTGATTACCAGTAAATCCGATTGATTGAAGTGAGCATACTCTAAAATGAAATCTGCAATATGATTACAGTACACATTCCGATAACTGGTTTCGATTCCTCGATCCTCCATTTGAATAATTAACTCGTGTGCTTTGGCTGAAACAGCATCAAAAGACTCAATATCATAAAAGTTTATTACACCGAGTAATTCAACTTTTGATCTCTTTGGTCTTAAAAGATGAGAGATTGCATGATATTTTTCATCTACTCCTGCCTCATTACGGACAGGAAATAGCACATTCAAGAACTCATTTGTTTTAAATTCAGCAGGAATGGTAAGTACGGGACAAACAGCGTTTTTAATAGTTTGATAGGTATTGCTTCCCATCAATAAATCTTTGAATAATGAAGAACCATGCGTACCCATTATGATTAGGTCAATATCTTGCTGATGCGTCGTTTTTTCAATCGTATCGGCCACATACCCTATTTTAGTATGAATGGTTACTGAAATTCGGTGTTTTTTTCGGAGTGATTTGGCTAAATCCTCAAGATTTTGCTTGTTTATGTTTTCAAGGTCAGCCCAAGCATCATAGGTTGTTCCGAATGGAATTTCGCCAATCATTGATACATATTGCGGAATTGTGACATGAAGCAAATGTAAATGTGCATTGTGCAATTTGGCAACTGAAACTGCTACACGTAGAGCATTGGATGCATTCTCCGAAAAATCGGTTGGGAATAAAATATTTTCAATTTCTCTGAACATAACTTTAAGGCTTTGGTGAGAAATAATTTGATACTGCAAAGTTCAGCCAGACTATTTAGAGACTACTTTGAAAATAATTAGAATTTAATTAGAGCCAGTTTGAATGGAGAGAAAAGAATACCCCAACGATGAGTTGGGGTTCTAAGGCAAATGAAAAGTCTAATAAACCGTTCATCGTATAAATACTAAATTTAAATACCAAATTGAAATCGAATAGACCATTTTCAACTTTGTACTACATCAAAGGTCAGCCTCAATACTTAGATATTCCTTAAACAAAAATTAGAAATTTATTAGATGTTTTTTTTATGTAAAAATGCTATTTACTTTTGGGTAAACTATTAAGAATATCGGATGAAGATTTTAGTCGTTGAGGATGAATTAAAAACGCTACAAGCAATTCAACAAGGGCTTATGGAGCATTTTTACGAAGTAGATATTGCTTATGATGGTCTGATTGCCAAGCAACTGGCTATGCGAAACTCGTATAATTGTATTATAACTGATATTATTATGCCAGGTTTGAATGGTTGGATGCTCGTGCAAGAACTTCGACAACATGGAATTCAGACACCTATCTTATTATTATCTGCTTTGGGAGAAAGCGAAGATAAAATTTCAGGTTTTGATGCTGGAGCAGACCAATATTTAGTAAAACCATTTCAGTTTGCCGAGCTTTTAGCGAGAGTAAGAGCTTTGACTAAGCGAGGCACAGAAACTTTGATAACAAATGACATTTTGAAATTTGCTAACCTCGAAGTAAATCTGGATACGAAAAGAATTACTCGTGCTGGGCAGGATATTGAATTGACGGCATTGGAGTTTCGGCTATTAGAATACTTTTTGCGTAATCAAGGGCGAGTGCTTTCTAAAAATCAGATTGCCGAAAATGTATGGGATGTGAATTTCGATAAAGGCACTAATTATATTGAAGTTTATATTAACTATTTAAGAAAGAAAATTGATAAAAATTTTGATAAAAAATTGATTCATACGGTTTTTGGAATGGGCTATGTATTGAAAGAAGAATGAAATTAAGACAAGAAATAACGCTTAGGTTTCTGATTGTTGTAATGGCTATTCTTAGTATTACGATGTTTTCTGTGTATTTTTTTACTTCTTTTTTTCTTAACAAAAACTTTTATAGACGGCTTAATAATAGAGCTGAAACGGTTGTCGGTTGGTTGAATCAAACCATCGAAAGTAGAAAAGATATTGCTTTTTTAGAAAGTTTGCTGAAAAATAGAAAAGACCAGATTACCGCTGAAGAAATCATAGTTTACGATAATTTCAATAGAGTCGTTTTTGTATCTAATGCCGCACAGGTGAAAGCTATCGAATCAATAATTTTGGATGAAATAAAACAAAAAAATAGGATTGAGTTTGTAGAAAATGGGTTTGATGGAGTAGGGATTGCCTATAAAAAGTATATTGTGATTGCAATGGCAAAAAATCAATATGCCGATGAATTTCTTCAACAAATGCGGTGGATGATGATTGGGCTATGGACTTTCTCAATTATTTTTATTGGACTCATTGGCTGGTTTTATGCAAAAAAAACGCTCGAACCGATTGAAAAAATTGGAACTGAACTGAATAATATTTTTCCGAAAAACCTCAATAAAAGACTTGAATATAGTCAGAATAAAGATGAAATAAATAATCTTACGATTACAATTAATCAGTTATTAGATAGAGTAGAAGAAGGGTTGGGGCTGCAAAAAATGTTTATTGGCAATGTTTCGCATGAATTACAAAATCCGCTTACACGGATTAGCTCACAGTTGGAAGTGAGTTTATTGAAAGAACGCAGACCTACCGAATACCAAACTACTATCAACTCAGCTTTAGAAGATATTACTGATTTAGTGAAACTCACCCAAAATCTGTTGAAGTTGTCGAGAATCACAGCTGATAATAATGAACTATTGGCCGAATCTGTGCGGCTTGATGAATTGTTGTTTGATACTAAAGCGTTTGTTTTGAAAAATAATCCTAATTATAAAATTGAAATAGCTTTTGATGCTCTACCCGAAGAACCCGAACACCTTTGTATAGTAGGGAATAGTTCATTACTAAAAATCGCTTTCATTAATTTGGTGCAGAATGCTTGTAAATTTTCGTCGGATAATCAAGCTTTAGTCAACTTATCGGCCACCGATTTTTATAAAGTGATTCATATTGAAGACAAAGGAATTGGAATCGAAGCACAAGAAATTGAGTATATTTTTCAGCCCTTTTATCGCTCTTCTAAAATATCAGAAACGAAAGGTTATGGCATTGGGTTATCATTGGTTGATAGAATCATAAAAATGCACAGTGGTAAGATCAAGGTAACTTCTCAGATTGGAGTAGGAACTAAGTTTTCGATTATTTTCTAATAAAAAAGGCGATACATCACTGCACCGCCTTCTGAATTTTAATTCAATTTATTTTGCATAAGCCACGCTTCTCATTTCACGGATAACAGTTACTTTGATTTGGCCTGGGTATTGCATTTCTTTTTCAATTTTCTGCGAGATATCAAATGATAATTTGCTTGCAATCTCATCCGTTACATTTTCAGAGTCAACAATTACTCGTAATTCACGACCTGCTTGAATGGCGTAACACTTCTCTACTCCATTATAACTCAGAGCTAAGGCTTCCAAATCACGGAGACGCTGCACGTATGATTCCATCATTTCACGTCTGGCTCCTGGGCGAGAACCCGAGATAGAGTCACAGATTTGAATGATTGGCGAAATCATAGAAGTCATTTCGATTTCATCGTGGTGAGCACCAATAGCATTGATTACTTCTGGGTGTTCTTTATACTTCTTGGCCAATTCCATTCCCAAGAGTGCGTGTGGCAATTCTTGCTCTTCGTGCCATACTTTACCAATATCGTGTAGTAATCCTGCACGTTTCGCCAACTTTGCATTCAAGCCAAGTTCTGAGGCCATAGTGGCACACATCTTAGCTACTTCACGAGAGTGTTGGAGTAGGTTTTGTCCATAAGATGAACGGAAACGCATTCGACCAATCATTCTAATTAATTCGGGGTGTAAACCGTGTACGCCCAAATCAATTACAGTACGCTCACCAATTTCATTGATTTCGTTTTCGATATCTTTCTTGGTTTTTGCCACAACTTCTTCGATACGAGCAGGGTGAATACGTCCGTCTTGTACCAAACGGTGCAATGACAAACGAGCAATTTCACGACGAACCGGGTCGAAACTCGAAATAACGATTGCTTCTGGCGTATCATCAACGATCACTTCAACTCCTGTTGCGGCTTCTAATGCACGAATATTACGTCCTTCACGGCCAATAACCTTCCCTTTAATTTCGTCACCTTCGATATTGAATACCGAAACGCAGTTTTCGATGGCTTGTTCGGCAGCCGTACGCTGAATCGTTTCGATGATAATCTTCTTAGATTCTTTCGTAGCGGTTAATTTTGCTTCTTCGATTGTTTGCTTAATAAAACCAGAGGCTCGAGTTTCGGCTTCACCTTTGATAGCATCAATCAATTGTTGTTTGGCTTGGTCGGCAGTCAAGTTGGCTATCTTTTCTAAGGCTTCTACTTGTTGTGCCAGCATAAATTCGGCTTCTTCTTGGCGTTTACGAGCTACATCCATCTGCTTCTTGGCGGCTTCGGTTTGTTCGTTAAGCTTTGTTTGAAGAGCTTCAAGTTCTTTTTCTCTACGGATATTTTGTTGTTCTAATTGAGCAGCTTGGTTCTTTGTTTGCAAAGCCGTTTGCTCCATTTGTTTGACACGTTGCTCATTTTGTAAGATGATATTTTTACGTTTATTTGAATCATCTTCAAACTCAGTCTTTAACTTCAAAAAATGCTCTTTTGCTTCCAACATTTTATCTTTTTTGATGTTTTCAGCGGTTTGTTGGGCATTTTTTAGTACTTCGTTGGCTCTTATTTCTGCATCAGCATCTTTGCTTTGGAATGTTTTTTTGAGTAATGCTCGACCCACAAAGAACCCAATTGCCAAAGCAACTAAGTCGGTGAGGAGCATCATTAAAATATTCGACATTTGATAGTTTTGTTAAAGAATTTATAAATAATTAGGGAATAATAAGTTCAGAACTTTTAATTGACATACCTAATTTGGTTAATACCATAAAAAGATACTAAGAAATCACAGGAAGTCAAACAGTAAATGAACTGATTACACATTTAAGCTCGAATAGCTTGAAGGCAAACCGACAGGTAAAAACAAGAAGAAGTATGTGAAAAGCAAATGAAGAATAAATCTGAAACCAGTAGAGGTATTTTCAACTGGTGTTTTTTTATTTTAATTTACTCTCAACCAAGAGAAAGGCGTTGGTCTATATCATCAAGCCTTTGTTTGAGCGATTGTTGCAAAAGTTTATATTTATCTTGGTTTTTCTGAGATTCGACCATACCCTCTATGGCCACAGTCAAATAAAAATCCATAGAATCCATTTCTCCGCCACTGTAGCTTTTACTAAACGTATCAAGTCGTCGGTTAATGACAACGGCTGCTCTTCTAAAATATGGCTCCATTTCGGGATGAACCTTGAGTGTGATAACACGATTCGATACTTTCAACCCAATTTCTATTTTTTCAGCTTCTGCCATTTTACAACCAATCTTAAATTGTCAATTTCAAAAAAAATGATTTTATGTTTTATAAATTAATAGATGTTTTCGTCTAAAGTGTTTATAATCAAATCATTTTTATTATTCATTTTACGACCTCACTTGACTATTCTTCGTTTAATAAAGCAATACACGCATCAATCTCTTGTATTAGTTCAGTGATTGTTTTCTTTATTTCTACGCTGTCTGCTGACTTTTTAGCTTTATTCGCTACAATTTTAACACTTTCTTTTTGAATTTCTTTACTTTTTTCAAGAAATTCTTGTTTTTTTAGTCTCTCATTCAGA
The DNA here is from genome assembly GCF_040253585.1 of Emticicia sp. W12TSBA100-4. Taxonomy (NCBI): domain Bacteria; kingdom Pseudomonadati; phylum Bacteroidota; class Cytophagia; order Cytophagales; family Leadbetterellaceae; genus Emticicia; species Emticicia sp. W12TSBA100-4. The sequence goes on along the minus strand of NZ_JBELAU010000005.1, from coordinate 145,184 downwards.
ATTACTATCTCTTTTTTGTATTCGGAGATACTTTTCTGCAAAGTATTGACTTGCGATTTTAATGCCAAGATTTCTTCTTGAGCCTCTGATTTTTCAGAAAATAAATTATTGACAAGTTTACTGAAGCGAGCAAACACCAAAGCGTTTTCTTCCTTCATTATCACTTCCATATATTTTTGCTCAACGGTCTCACTCATTGTCTCAGATTATATTAGTAGTCCATGGCTAATAGTAGGCAATCCATCATAAATAAAAGTGTTAATTATTAGATTATTATGAGAATTGTCGAATATGTAATGATAACTACTTAGTTAATGATTTTTTTGCTGCTTGCTTAAAATCAGCAATTAAATCTCTGATATCTTCCAATCCGACCGAACAACGGATAAGGCCTTCGGTGATTCCGAGTTTTGCTTTGTCTTCTTTTGGCAATTTAGAGTGTGTTGTGGTATTCGGATTAGTAATAATTGTGCGTGAATCACCTAAATTTGATGAGTTTGAAGCGATTTTTACCAGTTGTGTAAATTTTTTCACTCGCTCAAAACCACCTTCCAGTTCAAATGTTACCATTGCTCCACCAGCCTTCATTTGTTTTTTTGCCAATTCGTATTGCGGGTGAGTTGTTAAATGTGGGTATTTTACATTCGTAATACCTTCCATTTTTTCTAAAGCTTTGGCCAATTTTATTGCGTTTTCGCAGTGACGAGCTATACGGATTTCGAGGGTTTCGAGACTTTTCGATAAAACCCAAGCATTAAATGGTGACATCGAAGGCCCTGTATGACGGCAGAAAAAACGAATTGGAGCAATAAGTTCTTTTGTTCCTGTAATTATTCCACCCAAAACACGGCCTTGGCCATCCATAAATTTGGTGGCAGAGTGTACAATTAAATTTGCACCAAAATCGGTTGGGGTGTGTATAATTGGCGTTGCGAAACAATTGTCAACGTAATAGATTAGATTATGCTTTTTTGCTAAACGGCCTATCATCTCCATATCGACCAGTTCAAGTCCTGGATTTGAAGGGGTTTCGAGATAAACCATCTTCGTGTTCGGTAAAATTGCGGCTTCCCAATCGCTTTCGGGAGCGGTTGCATCAAGATACGTATGACTAATGCCCCATTTTGCTAAGATTTGGGTTAGGATTTGGTGAGCCGAACCAAATAATGCACGAGAGGCTACTACGTGGTCACCCGATTTGAGGTGAGCAGCAAAACCAGCAAAAACAGCCGCCATACCAGTTGCGGTTGCGATGCCTTCTTCACAGTTTTCAAGCATACAAACCTTATCAACAAATTCTTGAACTGACGGATTTGAGAAACGGGTATAGATATTGCCTTCGAGCGTTTCGTCAAAAAGGGCTTTTCCTTGTTCGGCATCTTCAAAACAAAAGCTACTGGTCAAAAACAGGGGAGTTGAGTGTTCTCTGTATTGTGAGCGTTTAGTTTGAATTCTTATAGCTTTGGTTTGTTTTTCCATGGTTATATTCAATCAAATTTCTTTGGTGTTTGGGTAAGATATGACATCAGACCTTTTTATTCATCAAATTTTCCAGCTTTATAATTTTTTATCCAATCTTTATCAACTCCGCCGACTGTTTCAAAGAATGGAATGAAATACTGCTTCATATCAGCTTCAAAATTGCCAGTTGTTAAGAATGGTTCTGCAAAAATAACTGATTTTCGAGGGTAATCAAAGCCCGACATAATAATTGGTACTTTTGCTTGATGAGCCATGTAATAAAAGCCTGTTTTTAGCTTACTTACGTTTTTGCGAGTGCCTTCGGGAGCGATGGCGACTAAGAGGTTTTCGTGCTTCTTAAATGTTTCAGCTACCTGTTGAACAAAATTAGTGCTTTTGCTTCGGTAAACTGGAGTTCCTCCCAATGCCCGAAAAAGCCAGCCAAATGGTGGCTTGAAAAGCTCTGCTTTACCTAAATATTTTATATCTAAATTTATGGTTGGTCGAGTACAAAGACCCACAAAGAAATCTGAGGTTCGGGCGTGCGGTGCAACCACAAAAAGACCTTTTTTCAAGTGGTAAGGTGTATTGATGACTTTCCAACCCAATAGACGAAAAGTAGTTTTGAATATCCAGTTTAGCATAGCATTTGGATTTACGAATGACGATTTACGAATGACGATTTACGAATGACGATTTATATGTAATACTAAACATTACTATCGTGATTTATTCGTCATCGCTACGGCGAACCGTTCGTAAATCGAATAATTCATCATTTCATTAATTATGGTAAATTTTGAATGATAATAAAAGGTTTTGGGCTAAAGCAAATAACAAAAATTATAAGGGCCAACCAACCTAAAATTTTTCTTTCGAGGGTAAGTGGCTGCTTATCATAAGTTTTTGGGTGATAAACGCCTAAAAAACGACCAATCATTAGTCCAAATGCCAAAAAACCTGAATAGCCCTCTACGGTAGGGAAAAAATATGAAACTAATAACTGAATTGCCACTACCGAAAGAGCAATGAGCCAGTTAGTAATAGGGTTATCAGTTATTTTTGAGAAACATAAATAATTGAAAAATATGAATACCGCAAACTTACCAATTAACTCAAAAAACATTTGAGTGTCTTGAGTCGTAAATTCGTGGGCATTGAAAAAGCCTAATCCTGCGTAAAAAACAAACCCTCCAAATAGAATCGGCGAAACGATATTAAAGGCACGATCGCCAATTAGACCGTAAAGTATATGTCCGCCATCAAGTTGTCCGATTGGGAAGAGATTGAGAGCTGTAAAAAATAAAGATAAATATCCCGCAAAAATAATTGGGTAGTTGGTGTAGAGATAAGGATGCGGAAGTTCGCCCGTAGAAACGTATTGTTCAAAGAAATTAAAAAGCAAACTATCGCCCAACTTGATTGAAATATAATCAGGGCTTGTTTCGAGAAATTTTCCGTATTCGTTGCCGTATTGTTTGAAAATTGGGAAAAGCTCAAATACATAATCGAGTGGCGGTAGGTGTGTGAAACCGTACCAAAGCACAAATAAAGCTGCTATAAAACCCGCCAGTGGGCCTGAAATACCAATATCAAAATACTTTACACGAGATTCAAGGCGTTCTTTGATTCTAATAAAGGCACCGAGTGTTCCGAAAGTTGAAGTGATTCCACCTAACCACAATGGAATATAGAAAGGGAGTGTTACTTCAGTTTTATGTTTTCTTGCAGTAAAGTAATGCCCAAATTCATGAATCGTGAGAACACCCAAAAATGGAACTGAATATTTTAATCCTTCAAAAAACTCGTGCCAACCGAGGGTGTTTTCTCCGAAAAAAAAAGGCCTTCCATAAATCCATTCAGCACCTGTAAGTGTGGCAGAAATAAAAGTAATGATAAATAAAAGTATTTGTATTAGGAGTGTACGCTGTTGATTCATTAGTTAGGTTTGTTGTATGCCACAAAGTAACAACTTAAAATATGTTTTTACAATATTCTACGATAGAAGTAGGTGGCTCAACTAAAATTGTTTGCATTCCGATCGCTTTGGCTGATTCGATGTTGTGATGGTTGTCATCAAAGAATATAACTTCGTTGGGTTGGAGTTTATTCGCACGCAATACTTCAAGATAAATTTCGGCATCGGGTTTCCATAAGCCCATTTCGTAAGAAAGATAGAGTTTATCGAATAATAAATCCAAATTATTTATACCATGTGCTTTTTTGAGATAGTTGTTGGAAGCTGTAATGTGGATATTATTGGTATTGCTGAGTAAATATACAGGGTATTTTTGGCGAATATTATGAACTAAATCAATTCTATCGCTTGGAATATCAAGCAGAATTGCGTTCCATGCGGTGTCAACTTCGTGGTCGGAGAGGGGAAATCCAAGGGTTTGGCGGATTACCTCTCTGAACTCTTCATCGGTAAACTGCCCACTTTCATATCTTCTAAAGATTTGGTCTTCGGTAATTTTTTTTTCGATGTAAGCAGGTGACTTTGATGTAAATTTGGCGAATGTCTGATAGATTCTCTGAAACTCGATATTGATAATGACGTTTCCGAAGTCGAAGATTACGGCTTTGAATTTCATACAGATTAAGAAATAGGATTGTTAGTGTTTATGTTTAGTGTCGGATGCTTAAATGAAACGTCACGCTTGAAAGAATATTTTATAGAAATAAAAATAGCAACCAATTTTGGCTGCCAAAGGGCATTCGCAATGATAAGATGGAATTCGTTTTTCAGAGCTCTCCGCTTTTCAACATATTGTAAATTGTTGATTTTCCGATGTCAAGTTTATCGGCTACAAGAAGTACATCATCATCGTATTTATTCAAAAAATGACGGATGATTCGGCGTGTGTATTCTCGTAAAGTTACTTCTTCGAGTAAAAATGCCCCTTCGGGTTTAATAGAGTTGAATGTAATATCTTCTGAAGCAATCAAATCATCGGATGCCATCACGCAAGCCAGCTCAATAATTGCTTTCAATTCACGGACATTTCCAGGAAACGGATAACTCATGAGTTTCTGTGATGCTTCATTGGTCAGACCCAATTTTGGAAGTCGGTTTTTCTTACAATAATCTTCAATAAAGAATTTTGACAGTAAAATAATATCATTTCCTCGTTCACGGAGTGGAGGGAGGGCTACATTCAGACCAAGCAAACGATAATATAAATCTTCACGAAAATTACCTCTTTGAACCTCTTCTGCAAGGTTTCGGTGGGTTGCTACAATAATTCTGCAATCAATTTTTACAACTTGATTGCCTCCAATTCTTGTTATTTCTTGCTCCTGAAGTACTCGTAAGATTTTCGCTTGCATGGTTAGTTCCATTTCTCCAATTTCATCCAAAAATAATGTTCCGCCAGTTGCTTCTTCAAATTTTCCGATTCGGCGGTTCATCGCTCCTGTGAAAGCTCCTTTTTCGTGTCCAAATAATTCACTTTCTACTAAATCTTTCGGAATTGCAGCCATATTTACAGCTACAAATGGTTTTTTGTTTCGAACCGAATTATGGTGAATCGCTTTAGCCACGAGTTCTTTCCCTGTACCAGTTTCGCCATAAATCGAAACATTGATATTGCTTTTTGATGCTTTTTCCATCAAATTAAAAACCCTTTGCAGAGCCGGACTATTACCTTTGATGGCTTTATCAAATTCATATTTCTCACGAACTTCTTCCCGTAATTGAGAAATTTCTTCTCGTAATTGTTGGGTTTCTTTGACTTTTAGAATTGCATTCCACAAACGCTCTTTTGTGTTTTCATCTTTTACTATGTAGTCATAAGCTCCATTTTTGAGTAATTGGACAGCCGTCGAAATATCTTCCTGCCCCGAAATAATAATTACTGGAATATCTGCATATTCTTTCTGGATACGCTTCAAGACCGTTTCGCCGTCCATATCTGGCAAAGAATAATCGAGCGTAATAGCAATTGGCCTTCTGTAGAGGTTATCCAAAAAACTTTTACCCGTTTCAAACCTTTCAACGGTGTAGTCAGGGTTTAGAGTTAGATGATATTCGAGCATTGCCCCATAAAAAGCATCATCTTCTACGATAAAAATAGTCTGAGTATTTTCCATAATTATACGAATCCAAATTTTACTCAATTTCCATAAAATATTATTCATTTCCAAATTATGGAAGTTATGAGAAATAGTTGATTTGGTAAGTTATTGATAGTAAGTGTTTTATGTTTATTGCTAAAGTTGGCAAAGGAATTGAATGATAATATTCAGCCTTAACAAATATAAAGTCAATGAAAAAACGACTCCTAATAATCGATGATAACAAAATGCTTTTGAGTTTAATGAAGCACTGTTACGGTGAAATGTTTGAACTCTATTTATGTCAAAGCATCAAGGCAGCTAAAGCTCTACTAAAAAATGGCTTGTTTCCAGATGCTATCGTGACAGATCTGAATTTACCAGATGAAGATGGAAAAGGATTTATAAGCTATTTGAAAACGAACCCGCTTTATATAAACATCCCCTTAATCATTTTAACGGGAGAAGGCAGAAGTCAATACCGTATTGAATGTCTTAGATTGGGGGCTGATGACTATGTGGTGAAGCCTTTTCATCCAGAAGAGCTGCAACTACGTATAAAAAAACAGTTAAAATATATACCAGCTTCTGCGGCTTCATTTAGTTTGAATTTTGAAGGAAACCGTAGGAATAATTCTGATAATGGAAATTTCTTAACACCAAAATCTTCTTTTCGCAAACGTGCTTTCGATATTTTCGTAGCGGGTTCAGCTTTACTTATACTTTCTCCAATTTTACTGATAGTTGCTATTTTAATTAAGTTAGATTCTAAAGGCCCCGTATTTTTCTTATCGAAGAGAATCGGGGCTGGTTACAAAGTTTTTGAGTTGTACAAATTTCGCACAATGCGAACGGGTGCCGAAAAAGAAATCAAGGAGATGGCACACCTAAATATGTATGAAACTGAATTTAAAATAGAAAATACTGAAATCGACGGAGATTTGATTGATGATTCGGGCTGGAAAAATGAGAAAAAGTTTTTAGATGCACTAAATCAAAAATCAGCTTTTTTGAAGTTTAGGAATGATCCAAGAATTACCAAATTGGGAGCTTTCTTGAGAAATACAAGTATTGATGAAATCCCACAATTAATCAATGTCATTAGAGGAGACATGTCGTTGGTTGGTAATCGACCACTTCCAATATATGAGGCCGAAAAACTGACCAAAGATGAGTCAGTAGCCAGATTTTTAGCCCCTGCAGGTCTAACAGGACTCTGGCAAGTAACCAAACGAGGTAAGGGTGATTTATCGGCTAAAGAACGTCAGGATTTAGATAATATTTATGCTCACAATCATGATTGGAAATTTGATTTGACACTCATAGCCAGAACTGTCCCAGCTTTATTTCAATCGGAGAAAATGTGATACATCCAGAATTGATATTTGTTTAAAGTAGGTCGTTAGATAAAAAATAAAGTATGAGTATTTTGAACCAGTAGCCCACAGTTAAAAAGAAACTATTTAAGAATTAGAGAGGGGAATTGGTAGAATGAAGTGTTTGATTCATTCAAATATGGAGCTACACATTTCGGTTTATATAAGGTTATGTTCCAAAAAATAGATAAAATTCCAAATTTTGGACATTTTTTTTGTAAATAGTCTTGATAATCAATAGTTTATCTTTATGGTATGGTTTCTGAGTAATAATAACTACATGTGAACCCCTCAAAAAATGTATTTTAAAAATATAAATGAAATAACTCAGGGTACGATTGATGATTTTAAACTGAGTAAAAATTTTTTACTAATTTTTGTTGCTGAAAAATCGGCATCTGAACTTGGGAGTTTGATTGACCTCTTCGATAAAAATGCTTTGAAGTTTTTTGGTGGAGTTTATCCCACAATTATTCATGACATAAACAATTATCATGATGGAATTTTGATACTTGAACTGCCTCTTGTACAAGAGGTTATTAAGTTTTCGATGAAAGATGAATCTACTTTCAAAGAAATCAAAAATCTTGAAGCTGTCAATACAGCAATTTTGTTGATTGACGCTATGGTCTCAGCTACCGATTTATTGCTTAAAAAAGTGTATGGTTTGCTCAATAATCAAATAAATATTGTTGGAGGTGGAGCAGGATTTATGAGTTTCGAGCAGCAACCGTGTATTTTTACTCAAGAAGGAATGTTTGAAGATGGTGCAATTTTAGCACTCATGAATAATAAAAGTAAAATTGGTGTAAAACATGGTTGGGAAGTGTTTGCGGGGCCATTTATTGCTACTTCGACCGAAAAAAATATTGTAAAGGAACTTAATTGGCGACCAGCTTTTGAGGTTTACAAAGAGGTGATTGAGGCAAATTCTACAAACGAATTTACCGAAAATAATTTCATTGACATTGCTAAAATTTTTCCATTTGGAATCTATAAAGAAGGAGCTGAATTTGTCGTACGTGACCCTATTGCTATTAATGAAGATGGAGAGATTGTTTGTATTTCGGAAGTTCCCGAAAACTCAACCTTACAAATTTTAACTGGTGACCCCGAAAAATTGATTCATGCGGCACGTGATGTCGCTAATCAGACTTATAATGAAGATAGTGCAGCTGACTGTTTGATGGTTTTTGACTGTATTACCCGTGTAATGTATCTCGATAAACAATTTGAGGATGAACTAAAAGCTATGCGAGATGTCTATCAGAAAAAACAATGTAAAATAAGAGGGGTTTCAACCTTGGGAGAGATTGCGTCTTCGGGTATGGGATTTGTAGATTTCTACAATAAAACAATTGTAGCAAGTAGCCTTTACAGATAGATGGAAGCAGGAAAAAAAATAGATATTGCCCGTGAGATTTCACTTTTATACGAATTATCACTTTCGATTGGTAATTCGCTCGATTTAAAAAAAAATTGTGCTGACTTTCTAAACGTATGGATGCGTCAGAAAAATATTGATTTTGGTTCTATTTGGCTGAAAAACAGCATTTTAAATTTGCCAAATTCTGAAAATTTTACTTTAATCTATGCCAATCCTGAGTTTAGTACAGACAAAAAGGAGATTACACTTAACCACTATTTTATGAGTCATCTCGAAGGGAATGGCGGCGTATGCATCAAAAGTGGTACGCCCCATTTTCAAGAGATAATTACCGAAAAAAACATTACTGACGGTTGCTATTGGATTTTACCTTTACCACAGTTGGGCTTTATAAAATTTTATTTTAGCCCTAAAAATCTCTCTCAAGTTGCTTTTGACCCAAGTGAAGTAAAAAAGGCAAGCAAAGTAATACGTAAATTTGGTGTTACTTTGCAATCTTGCCTTCTGCACAATCGTGTGATCGGATACCAAGAAGAACTCAAAAAACTTGCTGTCGTAGCAGAAAAAACCGATAACGCTATCGTAATTTCTGATAGTGAAGGTCGAATTGAATGGGTAAATGAAGGTTTTAGTCGTATTTCTGGGTATCTTTTAGATGAAGTAAAAGGCCGTAAACCTGGTGAGGTTTTGCAAGGTAGCGAAACAAGTCTCGAAACTAAAAAATTTATAGGTGAGCAGCTTCGCCAGAGAAGTAGTTTCAGAACTGAAATATTGAACTATTCTAAGACAGGACAAAAGTATTGGGTCGAACTTTCTATTCAAGCAATTTATGATAATGAAGGTAAGCTTACAAATTTTATTGCCGTAGAATCAGATATTACCGAACGCAAGAATTACGAATCAGAACTCCGTCAGGCCAAAGAAAAAGCTGAAGAAGCCAGCCGAATTAAGCAAGAATTTATGGCTGTTGTGAGCCATGAGATTCGTACACCACTCAATGCCATCATGGGCATGACAAACTTAATTCAGAAAACAAGTCTCAGCCCATTACAATCAGATTATATCAATACAGTACAGATTTCGACCGATAATTTACAGGGAATCATTAACTCGATTTTAGATTTTTCTAAGATAGAGGCAGGAAAAATGACTTTGCAGAAGATTCCTTTTAATCCTAAAAAAATCCTACAAAATATTATTAATAGTAACGAGTTTAAAGCCGAACAAAAAGGTATCGGATTGTTTATGAAGTTCGATGAAAAACTCAATGTTACACTTCTCGGCGACTCAATTCGACTCTCCCAAGTATTATTAAATTTAGTAAGTAATGCTATCAAATTTACTGATACAGGAAGAATTAGTTTAGAGGCAAGAGTCGTAACAAAAATGAATAATGCTTTGGTGGTAGAGTTTGTTGTGTCTGATACTGGAAAAGGGATTTCTCCCGAAAATCACAAGTTAATTTTTGAAAGTTTTACGCAAGAAGACTCAAGTATTAGCAGAAAATATGGTGGAACTGGCTTGGGGCTGAGTATATCTAAGCAGTTAGTTGAACTAATGGGTGGAGATTTACGAGTAAAAAGTGAATTGGGTGAAGGTGCAACATTTTCATTTGTTGTTGGTTTTCCGATTAGTCAAGCTCCAATTGAAGAAACTAAGCAAAATAATATTTCGAGTAATGTACTAATTGGGAAAAAGATTTTATTGGTCGAAGATAATGCCATGAATCAATTTTTTGCCCAAAAATTACTCGAAGGTTGGGGAATAAAAGTAGAAATAGCCAAAAATGGTTTAGAAGGTGTCGAGAAGTTCAGAGCAAAATACTACGATGGCATTTTGATGGATATTCAAATGCCTGAAATGGATGGTTTTCAGGCAACAAAAATAATTAGAAGCGAAAATACGCATATTCCAATTATTGCACTTACAGCTTTAATAGTGGATGAAGAAATTGACCACTTTAGTGCTGTTGGTATGAACGATTACATAGGTAAGCCGTTTGTAGCCGATGAATTGATGCAGAAGTTGATAAAATATATCACCGTTCCTCAAAAATACTCACTTTTATCGACAAAGGTTAAGGTTGAAGAGTCAGAAAAACTTTATAACAATCAGCTTTTGAGCCAAATGATGAAAGGAAATACGGTGCAGATTCGTCAGATGGAAAAACTGTTTGTGCAGCAGTCACAAGATACTTTACGCCAGTTTGCTGAATATTATACACAACAAAACTACTCGCAAATTGGGCATTTGGCTCATAAAATCAAAGCTTCAATAGATATGTTGCAGATTTTGCCACTTAAACAGCCAATCAGACAACTGGAAGCACTCGGAAAACAAGAAAAAGATTCGGCCGAAATGGTAAATTTGATAAAACTTACAACTGATATTCTACAAAGAGTTTGTGAGGAAATCCAACAATCACATCAATGACACAGCCACTTGTTTCTATCATTACGATTAATAATAGACAAGCAGAAGTAACTTGTGAACTTCTTGCATCGCTCAAACAAATTTCATACAAAAATATTGAAGTTTGGGTAGTTGATAATCATTCTGATGGTACACTAAAAACAAGAATAAGGCAATCATTTCCACATGTACATATCATCGAAACCAAAGCTAATTTAGGTTTTGCTGGTGGAAATAATCTCGCTATTACCCAAGCTAATGGTGAGTTTTTGATGTTTTTGAATAATAATACCGAGGTGCATACAGACTTTCTCGAACCCTTAGTTGAGGTAATGCAAACCAATCAAAAAATTGGCATTTGTGCCTCAAAATTACGTTGTTTTCATCAACCAGATACTATTCTTTACGCAGGGGCTTCTGATTTACATGCATATAAAATTCAAAGTTCTACCATTGGTTATGGGAAAAAAGATAATGGACAGTATGATACTCCTACGCAAACAGCCTTAGCTAATGCAGCAGCAATGATGGTGCGGCGTTCGGTTATCAGAGAAGTTGGCCTCATGCCTGAGGAGTTTTTTTTGTATTACGAAGAAATAGACTGGTGTTTGAAAATTAGAGAGGCGGGTTTTCAGATTTATTTCGTACCACAATCTTTAGTTTTGCATAAAGAGTTAACGAGTATTGACAGAAAAAGTGCGATTCAGATATATTATATAACCCGAAATCGTATTTTATTGGTTCGTAAATGGCGTAAAGGATTTGGAAAGTGGCTATCGCTTTCTTATCTCGGTGTGATTGCTCTCGGAGATTTAACTAAGTTTTTGATCCAAAGAAAATTCTTGTTTTTGAGTATGTATTGGGATGCCCTATTTTGGAATTTGAAAGGTAATTTAAAATGAGAAATCCAAAAAAAAAATAAAATTCCAATTAATGGAATTTTAAGAAAATTGGCACAATTGTAAGTGCTTGATAATTAGTGTTTTATGTGTTTTGTTTTGAATTGGCCTGACTATTGAAGTATTACAATTAAAAGTAAATCATTAATAATTCAATGAAAAAGTAATTTTATTTATCACTTCGGATTTCTCAATTTATCGTTTCTTATTGATTGAAAAATGATGCAATGAAATGAAAGAGCAAAAAAAGAAATGATTTTCTCTGGAAGGATAAATAGATATATTAAAATAAGGCTGGAAATAGGAGTAAAGTAAATATTTATACGAAATATATTTTAAAAAACGCCCGAACTTTTGGGCGTTTTTTTTATTGTAATTCATCAAACTCTTTCTCTACTAAGCTGATTTTTCTATTAAAGATATTTTCAATTTCATCAAATGTTAGTCTCATTGTTTCATAATCTTCCTTGTTTTTAGCCATTTTTTCTAACATTAGAAGGTTTTGAGTGATTTCTGGCAGACCAACCATAGTGAATGATGGTTTGAGTTGATGTGCCAATTTACTAATTTCATCTACTTTTTGTTCTTCAATCAAAGGCTTTAATAATGCAAATTGTTCAGGAACGGTTTCTAAGAAAAGCCCAAACATATCGGCTGCATATTTTCTATCATGTCCATACACCTTTTCTAAATAATCGCTTTGAAGTGTTTCTTTTTCTTCTATTGTAACCGAATTAGATAAAGTTGCTCCTTCTTCTTGCATTAATACCTGTCGATTCGAATTTAACGTAAGTTTTTTTTCCAAAACTTTTCGAAGTTGATCGGGGGTAAATGGTTTAGTTAGGTAAGAATTCATGCCAATTTCGAAAGCATAATCAATTTCATCGCTTATCGCCGAAGCCGTTAGTGCAACAATAGGTATATGCTGATTGGCGTTTCCTTCAAGCTTTCGGACTTCAATAGTTGTTTCGTATCCATCCATTTCGGGCATTCTGATATCCATCAAAATTATATCAAAATTTTCTTTTTTTACTAAATCTAATGCCTCAACCCCATGATTGGCAATTTTATACGACATTTTCCATTTTAATAGTAAACCTTCAACGTATTTTTGATTGATGTGATTATCTTCAACAACCAAGACATGGTAGTTTTTCCAATCTTCCGAAACAGCTTCTGAAAATGATTGTAATTTTTTTGATTGCTGTTTACTATCTTTTAATGGAAGCGTGAATGTGAAAGTTGTTCCTTGATCAAGTGTACTTTCTGCTGAAATTTCTCCTCCATGAAGGTTGACTAATTGCTTTACAATTGCCAAGCCAAGGCCAGTTCCACCATATTTTACTTTTACGTCTTGGTCAGCTTGTTTGAAGCTATCGAAAATCCTACCCAAACTTTGTGGGCTTATACCGATTCCAGTATCAAAAACTTTTATCTCGGTCATTAGAAAATCGCCCAACCTACATAGAAGTGATACTTGCACACCGATTTTTCCTTTCTCTGTAAACTTCACAGCATTGCTCAAGAGATTCATTAGAATCTGAGTCAGAAACGTTGAATCTCCAATTACGTCGTTTTCGATTTCATCATCAAAATCCAGAACTAATTTTACATCTCTTCCTTGTAAACGTAGTCTGAAAGTTTGTAATGTGCTGTTTATGAGGTCTTTAAGGCTAAAAATTTGCTCGGAGATTTTCATTTCTCCTGCTTCAATCTTTGAGATATCCAATACATCAGAAACTAAGTTGAGCAATAAATCAGCCGAGTAATTAATAGCACTCAAATATTCAACTTGTTTTTTGTTAGGGTTTGTATCATAGAGTAAATGGGTCATACCAATAATGGCATTAATTGGCGTACGAATTTCATGGCTCATATTTGCCAAAAAACGCTTTTCGGCACTACGGGCATCTTCTGCTACTTTTCTGGCCTCTTCGAGGGCTTCTTGCGTCCGTTTGCGTTCGGTAATATCAAGGTGAATGCCAACAGAACCAGTAACTCTCCCATTACTTTCAATAATTGGGGCTCCACTCACAATTACCCAAATAACTTCCCCATTTTTCTTTTTTAAAGGTACTTCATAAACGCCCGTTTCACCATCTAAGCGATTGGCATTTTGTTCGGCAATTAGTCTCCTGAAATCTTCATCAGGAAGTAAAAATTCGGCAGCTTTTTTACCAATTAATTCATGCTCTTCATACCCAGTCAAGTCGCAAAAACGTTTGTAGGCTCTTTTAATTATATCTTGATTATCGACTTCTATTAGGCCTAAATCCATGTTTTCAAGAATCCCACGGTATTTTTCTTCACTGTACTGAAGAGCTTCCGTTCGTTCTTCTACTTGTCTTTCAAGCGATTCATTAAGCTTTTTTAGATTTTCATTGGCCTGATATAAATCCAATGCTTTGGCTTCCAACAACTTTTCTGCTTGTTGTCTGGCTTTTTTTTCACGCTCAATTTTACGTTTCAGTACCTCAACTTCGTCACTCATATTTTACTAATGATAAATTTGACCAAAGAACCATCTTCATTCATATTTTTCTTTTCTACCGTGGCTGCTTCTTGGAAGTATTCAATTGCTGCTTCGATGAGTCCATCTGCTAAATCTGCCATTTTGCGGTCTGACTGATAGAGCATTTCAAGAGTATCGTCAGTTCGTAGGGTATCAAATTTTGGAAGTTCAGCATCTGGGTAGAGTTTTTGAACCTCAACATGAATATAACGGTCGATTTGTTCAAAAAAATCAAAAACATTATCAATATTCTTAAAGAAGTGAGAATAGCTCGTGGTGAATACCCTAAACAAGTGTTTGCCATAAGTTTTTAATAATAGATCAACCGGAATTTCAGTACGTTTGCTGAGCCCGATCACCAATTGCACCATTTCGGTGTGGTCATAAGTTCCTACTGCTGTGTAGATGCCGCCAGATGGTAAATTAGCAGATTCTATGATGTCGTCCATCATATCAAAACCAAACTTAGATTCTACCATTTCGATAAATTCAGTGAATACAATTCCTTTCATGTGCTTAGGGTTTAGAAAAACGGTTGCCTGTAAAATTAAGCAAAAACCGTGCGAAATCGTTTCAAAAAAGTATGTTTTTTTAAGAAAATATTGTGATTTATTTGTAGAAATAAACTGAATTATCTTTTATGTAGAAGTAAAGTTGTTATGTTGATCAAAAAACTCATTGGTGTAAGTTTTAACCTATGAATCAGAAAGAAAAAATGTAAATAAAAAGGGCGAACATTTTGTTCGCCCCGATTATCAAATAAAACTTTTCCCTTTTTCAATGGCTCGTTCGAGTCCGCTGAGGTCGCTGCCGCCTGCGGTTGCGAAATAAGGCTGGCCACCTCCACCACCTTTCATTTCTTTGGCGAGTTCTTTTACAATATTTCCTGCATGAAGGTTTTTCTCTTTCATCACATCTTCGTCAATAATGACTGCAATTTGTGGTTTCCCGCCAAATTCTGCACCAATGACACCGTAGAAACGCTCTACTTTATTTTTCAAATCGAAGCAAAGTTGCTTTAACGCCTCAGCCGATGGAACGCTAACTTTGGCCGTAATTACGTTTACACCATTGATATTTACAACTGTTTTAGCTAACTCATTCTTCAATTCTTGAAGTTTTTCGTTTTCGAGAGCCTCAACTTTTTTCTGTAAAGTTGCCTTTTCAGCCAAAAGGTTTTCAACGGCTTTAATCAAATCGTTGTTTCTAAGAACTTCTTTCAGTTGCGTATTAATTGATAATTGCTCATTGATAACTGAAATGGCTTTACCACCTGTCAAAGCTTCCACACGGCGTACACCAGCAGCTACCGAACCTTCAGAAATAAATTTGAATAAACCAATTTTACCTGTCGATGATGCGTGCGTTCCACCGCAAAGCTCAACTGAGAATTTTGGGTCAAAAATTACTACTCTCACAAAATCGCCGTATTTTTCACCGAAAGTTGCAGTTGCCCCCAAAGCAATCGCATCAGCAATTGGAATATTTACTTTGGTTTCGAGTGGGATATTCTCACGGATTTTCTCGTTGACAATATCTTCGATTTGTCCTAATTCTTCATCGGTCACTTTAGCAAAGTGCGAGAAGTCAAAGCGAGTGATGTTGTCATCTTGATACGAACCTTTTTGCACAATGTGCGTACCCAAAACCTTACGCATAGCCGCCAACATTAAGTGTGTAACGGTATGGTTTGTTCTGATTTTCTCACGACGCTCTTCGTTGATATGTGCTACAACTGTTCCTGCATTTTGCAAGATTTCGTCAAGGTTTTTATCAGTCGAAATATGTATAAAAAGGTCGTTTTCTTTCTTTGTGTCTTTGATATTTATCGAATGGTCGCCGATCATGAGATGACCAGTATCGCCCACTTGTCCACCCATTTCGGCGTAGAAAGGTGTGCGGTCAAGCACAATGTGATATTCTTCACCAGCTTTTGTTTTTACTTTGCGGTATTTGATAATTTGAGCTTCGGTTGAAACTTCGTCATAACCCACAAATTCAAAATCACTGCCTTCATTCAATTCAACCCAGTCTGTTGCTTCTTTGGCTGCATCCTTTTTAGAAAGGTCTTTTTGTTTTTGTAATGCTTTTTGGAAACCTTCTTCGTCGATTTTCAACCCTTTTTCTTTAGCTAAAAGAGCAGTTAAATCAACTGGAAAACCAAACGTATCTGATAATTCAAAAACAACATCACCACTAATAATTCCATTTTCTGGATTAATTGCCTCAAATCTCCTGATACCCGTTTCGAGCGTACGTAAGAAAGATTTTTCTTCTTCCTCAACTACACGAGTCACGAAATCTTGTTGAGCTTTCAATTCTGGGAAAACATCGGCAAATTGCTCAGCCAATACTGGCACAAGTTTACTCATAAATGGCTCATTAAAACCTAAATATGAATAACCATAACGAACAGCACGACGTAAAATACGACGCACAACATAGCCCGCTTTTGCATTGGATGGCAACTGCCCGTCAGCAATCGTAAAAGCAACTGCCCGAAGGTGGTCAGCAATTACACGCATCGCAACGTCGACGTAGCTATTCGATGAAAGCGTACCGTTTTCGCCATATTTCAAACCTGACATTTGCTCAATTACTTGAATTGTATTTTGGAAAACGTCAGTATCATAATTCGATTTTTTGCCTTGAATCGCCATACAGAGACGCTCAAAGCCCATACCGGTATCAACGTGTTTGGCAGGAAGCGGAACTAATGATTTATCAGCTTTACGCTCAAATTGCATAAATACGTTATTCCAAATTTCAACTACTTGCGGGTGGTCGTTATTTACCAATTCTTTTCCGCCAATAATATCAATTTCAGCTTGGTCACGTAAATCTATATGGATTTCTGAACAAGGCCCACATGGACCAGTATCGCCCATTTCCCAGAAATTATCTTTTTTATTGCCAAGAATAATACGATTTTCATCGCCAATTAAGCCTTTCCAAATATCAAATGCTTCTTGGTCGAAAGGCACTCCATCTTCATCACTTCCTTCAAAAACCGACACATAAATTCTGTCTTTAGGTAATTTATAGACTTCTGTCAACAGTTCCCACGACCATTCTAAGGCTTCTTTCTTGAAATAATCGCCAAATGACCAGTTTCCGAGCATCTCAAACATGGTGTGGTGATAGGTATCAAAACCTACATCTTCCAAGTCATTATGCTTACCACTTACACGAAGACATTTTTGTGTATCCGCAATACGCTTTGATGGCGGCGTGCCATTTCCCAAGAAAAAGTCTTTGAATTGAGCCATTCCTGAGTTATTAAACATCAAAGTTGGGTCGTTTTTGGCCACAAGCGGTGCAGACGGAACGATTAAATGTTCTTTACTTTTGAAGAAATCTAAAAAAGCTTTACGAATTTCGTGCGAAGTCATTTTGCTGTAAATTGGTTACTGGTAAATTGGTTACTGGTTGCTGGTTATTAGAAAACTTGTTACTGGGAACTGGTCATGCGAGATTTCGACCAATAACTAATATTCTGATAACGAATCACCAAAATTGAGGTGCAAAAATAGTTTAAAAATTGGACTTTTTGAAGAGTTATCTAATAAAAAGGTTTTTTGCCTATAGGTCAGATTTACAATCTATCACTTCTACTGAGGGTATTTAAACAAATGGAAGTGACATAAAAGTTAGCTTATAATTTTACTTAAATGCCTTATAATCTCAGGTAAAACTTCTGCTAAAGCACCTTTTGGCAGTTCATGCCCCATGCCTTCAACCATCAAAAGCTTTGAATTGGGTATCAAAGGAGCATAAATTTCAGCATGTTTTGGGCTAACGAGTGGGTCTGCCGTGCCGTGAATGACTAAAGTTGGTGCTTTTATTTGATGGAGTTTTTTTAGGCGAGAACCAGAAGCTACAATAGCACAAAATTGCTGGTATCTTGCTCTTGGGTTTTGCCCTTTTCGACGTTCAATGCTTTCAGTAAAAACTTGACGGAAATAAGATTCGTCAAATTCAAATCTTTTACCACGCAGAAGACGATAAGTAGCAACATAGCTACCTACACTAATTTTATGGTTAGAATATTTATTTTTTATGTAAATCCTTTTGATGAGAAAAGGTATTAATTTCATTAGTAATTTGTGGGTCAACTTGCTGGCCACTTTGGGGTTTAGTGTATATCCTGATGACATAATGGAAGTCAAACTCAATACTTTTTCAGGAAAATCAATTGCAATATGCTGTGCAATCATTCCGCCCATCGAAACCCCAACGATATGAGCTTTTTCGATTTGTAAAAAATTAAGCAAACCGACACTATCTTTCGCCATATCTTCAAGCGAGTAGGGGCGACTTCTGTGCCAAGTCTCATTCATCCAAGTTGAAAGTCCAATATCACGATTATCGAATCGTATGACATAAAAGCCCGCCTCAACCAAAGGTTCAATCACGTTTTCGCCATAAATCACGCACTGTGCATCAAGCCCCATGATGAGCAAAATCGTTGGATTTTGTTCATCTCCAAAGGTTTCGTAATAAAGTTCTATGCCGTTTACGGGGGCTTTACCTGACTGATTGATTACTAACATTGATATATTGATACAAAAGCATTTCAAGTATTTTGCAAAAATACATCAGTTAGATATATTTGGAGGAATTAAAGTGTATTTTTATCAAAAGTAGGAATGATTCCAGTTTTTCGCTTGATAAAACGACTAAATTCAAGCATTACTGGTGGTATGATATAATTTTTAATGACTACCTTTATATTTTTGATTTTAGGGTATGAATAATAGAAATATTTTAATGCCACGATAAATTGACTTATATATTTGTTTTGTAGTTGTTTGGAATCAAGCATTAAATAATAGTAACCCGAAAGTATTTGTTTAAATCTATAATCATATTGAAATTTGGTTTCTGAATTTAACATTTTGTACATATAAATGCGATTTTTTAGAAAAATAGCGTCGTTTTTATGATCGGTCATACTCATCCCCTTACTATGTTTTTGATAAGTTGCCATCAAATCGGGTAAATATTTTATATGCCCATTTCTTGCTGCTAACATAATAATAGGAATATCTCCACTTTTTGATTTTAATACCCAATCAGGAATTGTTTGAAGACTTTCGTGTCTTATCATTAGGCTTGCTGTAGCCATAAACCAAATTTCTTCTTCACCAATTAGATCATCTATTGTAAATATGTCTTTTTCTATATTCTCATTGAGAATATAATTTTTTTCATTAATATCAATGTATTCAACATTAACGTTATGAAAGCAAATAGAGAATTGTGGATGTGAATCTAATACCTCAAATTGTTTTTGTAATTTCGAGTCGATAGTCCAGAAATCGTCTCCTTCGCAAATGGCTATGTATTTTCCATTAACTTGGGAATAGGCATTTATCCAACTCGCCATTACACCAATATTTTTCTCATTTCTTATGTATCTAATACTAACTTTTGATTCATGATTTTTAGTGATAATGTCTTGGATGATTTCCTTAGTTTTATCTGTCGAAAAATCATCGGCAATGATTACCTCATAGTCAAACGTTGTTTTTTGCATCAAAACACTTTCAATTGCTTTTTTGATGTATTTTTCTTGGTTGTATGTTAATATAATAACACTAACTTTAATTTCAGTTTGTAAAACCATGGATTTGAGTTTTAAGATATATCGAAAAACTTATTTTGAGATTTTAATCAAAATCTTTCAAACTTAGAATGATATCATAGTTTGCTTTTCCTTCATGCACCATATTTATCAATTCCAATACTCTCAAAGAGTCTTTTTTATTTCTAAATTGGCTGTTATCTCCCAAAAGTGTATTACCTGCATAGTATGAAAACACTGAGAAAACCTGTTTCTTATTTTTTGAAAGTTGAGCGATCTCTGACCAAATAAGTAATTGTTCATCAGTTAATTTGAAATCATCAAGGTTTGAATGATATTTCTGATACAAGAAATCGTAAAATTCATTATAAACTTGATATTCAAATACCAGATCAGTAATGTCTTTAAAATACTTGATAGTTTCTTTGTTATCAAATTTGTTTAGTGTATTGAATGCTTCTATATAATTTTTTCTTTCAAGTAAGAAGCGTGTTTTGAGTAGAATTGCCTTATGGTTATAATTTTGTTTTTGGATCACGTTATCAATCACGTCGAAACTTTTGCTTATTTGGTTATTCTTAAATAGTAGCCAAGCATAATCATGGTTATTGATAAGTCTATTAGGCGACATTTGATTCATTTTTTCAAAAATCAATATACTTTCAGCTGATAAGCCATAATCAGACTTTAGAAAGCCTAATTGGTTCAGTAAAATCGGGTTATCGGTGTGAATGTTTAGAGCTTCATTCAGCGTTTTGTTTGAACTTTTGAAGTACTCTTCTCTCAAGTTTGGTGGTATCGTTGTGTTTAGAAAGAGGTTTCTTTGTAAAGTAAACTGTAAGGCGACATCATATTTACCGATAATTGCATTATCAAATGATTGGTTATATAATTCTATTTTTTTTTCAGCTATCTTTTCAGAATAAGCCAACGACAGCGTTTTATTTGTAATTATGGTTTTGTAGATACCAAAATAAATTATCATTATTAATGGAATGATTACTCCAAACTTTAGCAATGGTTGTTTTTCGTCAAAAATAGACTTGAGGTAAATAGGAGAAAAGTTTTTATTTATAATGATAAAAACTGTAAAAAAAGCAATTAAACTAAAGAGGCTATCGAAGCCAAAAAACATAAAAACAATGTAAGTAATAAGGAAGCTACTCAGAATAAGCTTCTCAAATTGTGCCAAATAATTACTGTTTTTTTTCCAAATTCCGTAAAAAACCACAAAAATTAGCCATAGGTAGCTCAAGAAGCCAATATAGCCCGTACCAATAATTTTATCAACAAATTCATTATGTGCTGAATCATACCAAAAACCCGCATCGTTTAGATCACTTGTGAAGTTCTTAAAGTAGAAATAAATAAAAGAACCTTGTCCCCAGCCTAAGAAAGGTTTTTCAAATGAATTATTCAAGCACATTTTCCAAAGTTTCAATCGCACCCATATCGTATCTTCTTTGATGTTAAAATCTGTGAAACGGCTAAAAATAGAGATTTCACTGTAATAACTCAATGCCAACAGACCTGATAATATGACCAAGCCCAGAGTCATATATAAAATAAATCTGATTTTCTTTTCAGATTTTAAAAAGTAAAAAATAGCAATGAATGAAAGTCCAGCCAATAGTGATACTATTCCAGCACGTGTCTGAGTCAACGTCAGGCTTATGATTGTGATTAAAATTAGTAATGTGAGAAGAAATTTCGCTGGATAGTTTTTCCAAATAGAGAACGAATATATAATTAGATAAAACTGGATAATTGCATAAATGGATAAGTGCATTGGGTTAGCTAAAATAGATTCAGCACGAAAATGAGTTCCATTTAACACTTGACTGATTCCAATTAAATTGATAATTAAACCAACACTTAATATAGCTAAAATTACCATATTTAACTGCTTTTTGCTCAAATCAACCTGACTAAACAAATAGAAGTATAATATAAGGTGTAGCATACTTAGGAAGCCTGACATTCTTTCAAAATTAGAAAGAAGATTGAGTCTTATATCATGTCCAAAAATTGCAGCAAGAAAATTAATAGTTAAATACGCCAATAACGAAATTTGTAGCTGATTGAGGTTGATGGTACTTTTTTTTGAGAGTAAAATGTAAACTATCAATGATATATCAATGATAGTCCAAAAATAAACAGTTGAGTAAACTGTTGTTCCATAGATAGCAGTCTTAGAATGGATTAATGGCGAGAGAGCAATTAAAAGTGCTGAAGGAAAATATATATATAGATTTTTCATAGTTGGATGGCTATTTTAAAAAATTATATAAGATTTTAGAAGATGAGAATATCCTGAGTTTGCTTTTTGGTGCAGAGTAAACGTCGTTATCTTTAGTATCCTTCGTAATATTACAGCCAACACCAATGATATTGTTGGAGCCTATATTTACATTTTGATTTACCGAAGTATTCATGCCGATAAATGTATTTTTACCTATTTTTACACTTCCTCCTATGCAGCATCCGCTGAGTGTCGAGTTTTCAGCAATTTGACAATGGTGCCCTATTGTGGAAGCAAAAATAAGTGTATTATTGCCTACACTAACAAATGGTTGTATAACACAGCCTTCACCAATGAATACATTGTTCCCATACTTACAATCCTGCCAATATTGAGCTTTAGAAGAGATATAGTTGGCAAATGAATAACCTATTGTTTTTACTTTCTCGTAAATATCGTTTCTTATCGAATTATTACCTACTGCAATAAAGATGTCGTGGTTAGCGACTGAGAAATATTGAGAAATTCTCTCAGAGTCATAAACCTTAATATTGAATAAAGTTTGTTCTGTTTCTTTTATGAACCTACTTTCAACACAAAAGCCTACGACCTCATAAGGGCTATCATTCATGAATACGTAATAAGCATATTCGGCAAGCTTGCCTATACCATAAATAATGAGTTTTTTATTCATCGGTTATCAAATGAAATTGTGATAGACTAATAAAAAAGTAAAGTATAATCACGTTGTGTTTGAATTTTTTTGAGTTTATCAATTTAATAAATTGTTGAGTATCAATTTGATCATTCACAGCTAATTTTCCTAAGATTTTTTATTAAACGGTATGTCCAGTGCGTAATTTGCGTTATATACCCTGATTTGGAGGTTATCTCGAAGTATGTCAACTGCTAATGAAGAAAATATGTAAACAAACGCAATTTCATAACTAAAAAATTAGTTATATTTGTGTATCTCCAACTAAATCTAATCAAGCACATGAAAAAGCTATTATTATTATTATTACCGTTTTTATCGGTTACTTTGTTTGGACAGCAAAAAGTCTATCGTCCAGAAAGATTTGAACAGGATGTAATGAATGTTAAACGTATTAGAGATGTTTATAAACCTTACTCTGTGGTTCAATTAAAAGATGGCAAAGAAGAGTCCAAAGATTTTGAGATTGAAACTAAGAAAGTTATTTACGATTTTAATCAATTTGCACGCAGTAAAAATGTAAAGTTTGAGGAATTTGCATTTCGGCCTTACCGATTTATTCCTGTTCAAATATTAGCCCAGCCCGATGGTAGCATAGATTATTTCATCTATGGATTTCAATATGGACTTTACGGTGGTGGAATGAGAATGGCAAATGATAGCCTTAATGCAGAAGAACAAAAAATATTTGTTGGCATAGCTGATGAATTTTGCAAAAATTATAAACTGCCTGTAAACGAATATAATAAAAAATACAGTATCAATTTTAATATTTCGCTTGGAAAAGAGCCTCGAAAACTAAGTAAAAAAGGTATTTCTACTATCGAGTTAGCTCAGAATTGCGACCAGCCTGACACCGTTAAAAACTTGATTTTGAATAAATTAAATCTCGAAAAATTTCCAGAAGTAGTTTTTAGATTTAAGAATTTGGAAAAATTAGATTTATCGGCTAATTACATTCAACAAATACCACAAGAAATTTGGAGTTTGAAAAAACTAAAGTTCTTGAGTTTAAGCGGAAATAGGATTGATTATTCAAATTTTAAATTTAAACGAAATAAACACCTCAAAGACCTAAACTTGCAGTTTACTGAGATGGCTAAGATGCCCAAATCTTTGAAAAAAAATAGAAAATTAGAAATTCTTTTTGTAGGTAATAATCCTATAAAATTTGCTACAAATGATTTCAAACGAATGTCAAACCTGAAAGCTCTTAATTTATACAATGTCAGAACTTCAACACTTCCAAAATCAATCGGAAGATTAAAAAATTTAGAAGAACTCGACCTTTATCACAACGAATTACAGTTTTTACCGAAAGAAATTTGTCAATTGCCAAAGCTAAAAACGCTGGCAGTAGCCAATAATCAACTGTGGAATTTGCCTGAAGAAATTAGTAAAATGTCAAATCTTCAAACCCTATATGCCCATCATAATCGCTTGAATACTTTGCCAAGTTTGCCAAATCTTAAACTTTTAGATATTGGTTATAATCTTTTCAAGGTTTTTCCTGAGCAGGTTTATCAATTGAAAGATTTAGAAGAATTTGATATTACACACAATGAAATTATGGAAATTCCTGAAGGTTTGATTGCTCTAAATAAACTGCAAAAAGTCTTTATTCGTGGTAATGAATTTTACAAAACTGATAAACCAGATGAAAAATTAACTAAACTCACTGATAGTTTAGAAAAACGCCAAGTAATGGTCAGGTAAGAGTGATGCTGTTTTTTTTGAGGAAAAAAGTTTAGTTTTGGAAAAAAACGTATCACGCAAAATTTCATACTCTATGTTTGGCACGATTAGCTTAGAAAAATAAATTTTCAAATAACCAATGACTAAACTCTATTATAGCACTTCGGAAGTTGCGGAAATGTTGGATGTGAATGTATCTCGCATTCGCTTTTACGAGAAAAAATTTAATTTGAGGTTTAAAAGAAATGGCCAAGATCGCCAAATTACAGAAAAAGATATTGAGACTTTACGAGATATTATCGTAAATGCCAATAAAGGAGGCTTAACTCTAAAGGGTGTAAAACGTAAAATAAGTAGTAAGAGCGACCAAAATAAAACTAAAAATGCCCTAAAAGCTAAATTATTAACTATTAGGGCATTTTTGGTTGAAACACTCAAAGAGGTTTGATTTAGAAGAATGTTCCTACTGAAATTACAAAACTTCTTTGGTTGTTTGTAATATTAGCCGATGCGTAATTGGCAGTATTTGCCAATTCATAAGGCGTATAAGCGGTTTTAAATGTATTAAATACACCTGCTAAATCTACGAAAAACTTAGCTGAACGATAACCAACACCTCCTGAGAAAATCAATTGCGAGCGGTCAAGGTCATCAATTCTTTGTTTGTATGGATCTGGCATATATTTAGCACCAAGTCTCAATCTGATATTTTCGATCCGATATTCACCACCTACTTTTAAGTTTACGGCATCTTTGAAAGTATTCTTAATTCTACTATCTTCTCGCGTTGCTTTTTCATAGCCACTTACAAAACCGTTATTGTCATAATTAGCATATTTAATACTCATACCCGAATAACCTACATATTCGGCATCGGCAGTAATAAATCCTTTTTTGCCAGGTAAAAAGAATGTCGCACCACCACTGGCTTTGAGCGGAGTTGTAATTTTATACGAAAACTCATTTTCACGAGTTCTCACTTCCGAATAATCTGGAGTAAAGAATGTTGTTTTAATTGAAATACTTGAATTAAACACCTCATTGACGGTTATCCATGATGGAGAAGTTATGTTTGCACCTAAGCTGATATTGTCTGAAACTTTAAAAATACCACCAACACCTAAATTAATACCACCACCACTCGAAATCAAGTCATCTCTGTAATCAAAACCATTGAAAACGGTTCCTCTTGGAAATTGTTCTGAGTAATTATTCAAGTTTTCGTAGTTGAGTCTAACAAAACCGAGCGTAAAACCTAAATAAGTTTTATCATCAAAATTTACACCGTATGCCAAATTCCACTGACTTTGGTTGCCCGTACTTGAATTATTTCCTGTCTGATTGACTGGTAAACTTGTTTCTGCTTGTGTGTATTTGGTGTCATTATTTGCTACGGGGTCAATCATATATGACCAATAATACATTCCTTCGGGGTAGAAGGCCGTTGCAGTATTTTCATCAAATTCGTCATCGAGAGTTTTGGCACTTACGTTTAGAGAGTTTGCTTTTTCGGTAAAATAATTACCCATTGAACTCTTATTATTAGTACCTGCATAACTAAAATTAGATAATAAACTTACCTGTTTTGAATAAGTTACGGCAAATGTTGAGCGTTTTTTACGTGTTCCTCTACCATTACTACTCATAATTAGGCCTAACTGACCGATGTTAGCATTTGAAGTATTAGCTTTACTCATTGAACCAGCGTAAAGCGACGAAGTATTAAGCGAGTTGAAAATAGGAGTGATGCTTAACTCCGAACGATTGTAAAATCCTAAACCAGCAGGATTAGCAGAGGCATTACCAGCATCAGCTCCGAGTGCAGTGTAACTCCCCCCCATACCTTGCATACGAGCTGACCCTGATACTTTCGACTGCGAATATCTGAAAGCATCTTCTCCATAAAAATGGCCACCCAAAGTTAGTTGTGCTTGGGTTTTTATTCCTCCCAAAATCAAAGCAGAGGCTATAAAAAATCGTGTAAGTTTCATTGTAGTAATACTGAAGTTTGAAGAAAAATAAACCAGATTTTTAGTCTTTCGTATAATTACTTCATAGAAAAGGTAATGTTTACTTAGGTTAGTTCTAATAGAAAACCTCGCCAAACGCTATGATTCAGCGAGGTTTTCAAATGGATTCTTAAAATATCTCAATGAAGAGTCTGAACAAATCTTAAACTAATTATCTTGGTCCACGGCTACTTCCACCGCTGCTACTTCCACCGCCGCCGCCAGACGAGCCTCTTGAAGCTCCTCCACTGCTTGAAGAAGAACTACCGCCCCAGCTCGATGAGCTTGAAGATGACGAACCTCTCGACCAGCTATCTGATGAACCTCTTGATGAAGAGTTTCCACTTCCACTTGACCAGCTATTGTTTGTGCTACGAGTTGTTCCTGATGGACGAGAGTAATTGTAACCTCCATTATTAGTGCTACCAGAACTTGAGTATGAACCGCCTTCAGTTGCACCGTTTCTGCGAGGGCGAGCATAATAAGTATCATTTGAAGTGCTTGAACTATTTGTGTTTCCACCATACGTTCTCGAATTTCCTCTATTATACTCATTGCTTGCCGAACTTCCGTTCCATGAGCTACTGCTGTTGCTTCTTCTTGGTTGATAATCAGAATTACTACTTCTACCAGTATTAGCAGTTCTACCATTCATAGAAGCATCACGACCGCCATTATTTACTGCTGAGTTAGTAAAACCACGGTTGTAAGTCCCTGAACCACTTCCGCCATCGCGAGGACCATAAGTACGGATACGACCACTACTTACACCATTTACACCCGAAGTAATATTTCCATAATAGTTGTTTACGAATATATTATTTCCAAATCCTCTATCATAGAAGGCATAAGAGTTAAATCCATAAGGGTTATACCAAGAATTACCGTACCATGAATTGAAACCACCCCAAGAGTTATATCCGCCCCAGAATGGGTCATAAAAACGATTGAATCCATAACTACCCCAGAATGGATCGTAGAAACGATTGAAGCCACTACCCCAAAATGGGTCATAAAAACGATTGAATCCTCCGAAACCAAGACCTAAACCAAATCCAGTTCCAAATCCATTTCCATAACCAAAACGGTTAAATGGACTTGCCCAACCGACTGGTTGACTCCAAGCGTAGTCGTTCCAACCTGATTGATATCCATTAGCAAAACCTGAATCGTAGCCAGCATCACCATTGTTATTACGATATACTTTACGAGAGTTTAAATAGTTCTCGTCGTAGTATTCGTCAGTGCCAGTGGCATTTTCTTGGCTTTGTATTGGCTCTTCTGGTTGATAACGTTGGTTTTCAACATATTCAGGCGTTTGTTTCGGTGTGTAAACAACTTGCGGAGCATCTTTCGATGAGCCGTAAGTATCGTCATATTCACCTTTGGTAGTGAGTTGCTTGGTTGAAGTACATCCCCATGCACTCAAAAGCACTGCTACCGATAGATATTTTATTGATTTGAAAGTGTTCATTTTACTATAATTTAAATGTGGGCTTTAAACATTTCTATGTATATGATGCGACAGGGTAGGAAATGGTTGTACGTTCTTTAAAATATTTTTTTCATTTCCCGAAATCAAGCTTTTTTATAAAATCGTTATTTATATAAGCAATTATTGAATAGTAACATTATTTTACAAACTTAATATAAAAACCTATCTTTGCAATCTGTTTAAGCATTAATATCTCATTAGATTTTGACTTAAACAGAGTCAGAATTGGGTTTTTCTAATAATAAAACGAAAAACCGCTATCAAAAATTCAATTTTATTAAAATAACTTATTGAAATACGAAGTGAAGACCTGAATGGTTGTAATTGCCGATTCATTCTTCATTCTAAATTCTTCATTTTACATTAAAAAAACATGAGTAAAGGACTTCCAAAACGTAGTGAAAACTACTCGGAGTGGTATAACGAACTGGTAAAACGTGCAGATTTAGCTGAAAATTCGGCGGTTCGTGGTTGTATGGTTATCAAACCTTATGGATATTCTATTTGGGAAAAAATGCAAAGAGCTTTAGATGATATGTTTAAAGAAACAGGTCATACAAATGCTTATTTTCCGCTTTTTGTGCCGAAAAGCTTATTTGAGGCCGAAGAAAAAAATGCCGAAGGTTTTGCCAAAGAATGTGCAGTTGTGACTCACTACCGTTTAAAATCAGACCCAAATAACCCTGGTAAACTGATGGTTGACCCTGAAGCAAAATTGGAAGAAGAATTAGTGGTTCGTCCAACGAGTGAGGCTATTATTTGGAATACTTATAAAAATTGGATTCAGTCGCACCGTGATTTGCCAATTTTAATAAATCAATGGGCAAACGTCGTGCGTTGGGAAATGCGTACTCGTATGTTTTTGCGTACGGCTGAGTTTTTATGGCAAGAAGGCCACACAGCACATGCTACTGAAAAAGAAGCAATGGACGAAACTAAACAAATGCTGGATGTTTATGCCACTTTTGTTGAGGAGTGGATGTCAGTGCCAGTAATCAAAGGTTTCAAATCGGCCAATGAGCGTTTTGCTGGTGCAGAAGAAACTTTATGTATCGAAGCAATGATGCAAGATGGAAAGGCTTTACAAGCAGGAACATCGCACTTCTTAGGTCAAAATTTTGCTAAAGCTTTTGATGTAAAATTCCAAAATAAAGAAGGAAAACTTGAAAACGTTTGGGGAACTTCTTGGGGCGTAAGTACACGATTGATGGGAGCTTTGATTATGGCTCACTCTGATGATTTGGGCTTGGTACTTCCACCAAAATTAGCTCCAATTCATGTTGTAATTGTGCCTATTTATAAAGGTGATGAAGATTTAGAAGCAATCAAGGCAGTTATTATGCCAATAGTGAAAGAATTGAAGTCGTTGGGAATTACAGTAAAATTCGATGATAATGATGCTTATCGCCCAGGTTGGAAATTTGCCGAATATGAATTGAAAGGCGTACCTTTGCGTATGGCAGTTGGCATGAGAGATTTGCAAAATGGTGTAATCGAATTGGCTCGTAGAGATACTTTAACCAAAGAAACTCGCCCGATTGAAGGCATTGCAACTTATATAAAAGATTTATTGGATGAAATTCAAACAGCTATTTATCAAAAAGCGTTGAACTTCCGTCAGGAAAATATGTTTAAGATAGATACTTGGGCAGAGTTTGAAGAACAAATCGAAAAAGGTGGATTCTTACTTTGTCACTGGGATGGAACTTCGGAAACCGAAGAGAAAATCAAAGAATTGACAAAAGCAACCATTCGTTGTATTCCTTTAGATGCGGTTGAAGAAGAAGGTGTGTGTGTATATACAGGAAAACCTTCAAACAAAAGAGTAGTTTTTGCGAGAGCATACTGATAGAGTTGTGAATTTTGAGTTGAAAAACATCAAATCTCTATTTAAAATAATGAAATTAAACATTAATCATTAAACATTCATCATTAAAAGAAGATGGTAAAATCAGGCGATAATGTAGCGGTACATTATAAAGGAACGCTAACCGATGGTACGGTGTTCGATAGTTCGGAAGGGCGTGAGCCTTTAGAGTTTCAAGTAGGTAGTGGTATGGTTATCGCAGGATTCGATTCGGGCGTAACTGGTATGGCTATTGGTGAAAAGAAAACAGTCCATATTCCAGTTGATGAGGCTTATGGCCCAGCTTCTGATGAAATGATTTTTACATTTAATCGTTTGGATATTCCTGCTGATATTCCATTGGAAGTTGGCGGAACGCTCAACATGCACAATGGTCAGCAATCAATGCCCGTGATTGTACGTGAGGTAACTGCGACGAAGGTTATCCTTGATGGCAATCACCCTTTGGCAGGTCAAGATTTAATTTTTGAAATTGAATTAGTTTCGGTGAAATAAAATTTTTCTTTGCCCAAAACAAAAAACGCAATTCTGATTATCTCGGAATTGCGTTTTTTATTGGCTTACTTTATTCGTAATGTCCCCAAATAGAATGAACAATGATTTCATTGTCGGTGACTGTATAAACTAATCGGTGTTCATCATCAATTCGTCTTGACCATTTGCCTTTTAAGTTTCCTTTGAGCGGTTCTGGTTTTCCTGTACCAGCGAAGGGTGTTCGACGACATTCTTCAATTAATTTTGCGATTCGTACGAATATTTTCCGATTTATAGCTTCCCATTCTACAAAGGTTTGCAAAGAATCTTTATCAAAAACAATTTTTCTCATTTTTGTCGAGAATAAAGATTAAGCTCTAATTCTTCTCTGTTTAGTACTTTTTGTGTAAACTTTTCAAACTCATCTCCCTCGAAAACATATTGATTATCCGATTTTTCGCTATTCAATATTTTCTCTTCAAAAGCTTCCTTCGACATTTTGTAGGGACTTTCTTCTGCTTTTATCGAAAACTCAACATTAACTTTACCTTTCAATGTCTTTTTTAAAGCTTTGAAAAACTCATAAGTTAATTCTTCTTCATTTAATTGATAAGTGATTTGCATGACTTTATCTGTTTATAATGTTGCAAATATATCAAAAAACACGTTTAAACTTCTTCAAACTCGCCCATTGCACAGAATTTATCAATTCTGGCATCAATGCGTTCTTGTGGAGTCATTGCCTCAAGCGTGGCAATTTCGCTCAAAATTCTTTTCTTCAAACGGTTCGACATATCGTCCCAATCGAGTTGAGCTCCGCCGAGTGGTTCTTCAATAACTCCATCAATCAATTTATTTTGAAGCATATCTGCCGATGTTAATTTCAATGCTTCGGCGGCTTGTTCTTTATAATCCCAGCTTCTCCAAAGAATCGACGAGCAAGATTCTGGTGAAATTACTGAATACCAAGTATTTTCGAGCATTAAAACTCTGTCTCCAATGGCAATTCCTAAGGCTCCACCCGATGCTCCTTCACCGATAATGATGCAAATGACAGGAACTTTCAGCACCATCATTTCTTTCAAGTTGCGAGCAATGGCTTCACCTTGTCCACGTTCTTCTGCTTCCAAACCTGGAAATGCACCAGGGGTATCAATCAACGTAACGATTGGTTTATTGAATTTTTCGGCCAATTTCATCAAGCGGAGTGCTTTTCTGTATCCTTCAGGATTTGGCATACCAAAGTTGCGGTGTTGACGCTCCTTCGTTTTACGACCTTTTTGTTGTCCAATAATCATTACCGACTGACCATCAATCGTAGCAAAACCTCCAACAATAGCTGGGTCGTCTTTTACCGTACGGTCGCCGTGCAATTCGTGGAATTCTTGACAAATACGTTCAATATAATCAAGCGTATAAGGGCGGTCGGGGTGACGAGAAAGCTGAACTCTTTGCCAGCGAGTAAGATTGGCAAAAGTTTCTTTTTTCAATTGCTCAATATTGTCATTGAGTGTACGAACGGCACCGCTAACATCAACGTTGTTTTCGTTAGCCAGTCGTTTCATATCTTCGAGCTTAGATTCAAGCTCGGCAATCGGTTTTTCAAAATCTAAAAGTGTTCTCATCCTAATTTAATGAAGAATGAAGAATGAAGAATGAAGAATGGAAGTCCAGTTTTTGAATTTCTAATTCTCAATTCTTAATTCTTAATTCAAATCTGAAATGTTTGTCCTTTTTCTGGAATTACTACTTGATTATAACCAATTTCAGCAAGTGTATTTTTAAAGTTTTGCATGGTGTGTAGTTCGCCATGCACTAAAAAAATATTCTTGGTTTTTTCTTTATTCTGTGTTTTTATGAAATCTATTAAATCGTCTAAATCACCATGCCCCGAAAATACATCAATCTTTTCGATATTGGCGTTTACTGGTAATTTCTGACCTCCAATGCTCAATTCTTTGCGTTCGCCATTGAGTAATTTCCAGCCGAGTGTGTTTTCGCTGGCGTAGCCAACCATCAAAATAGTGGCATAAGGATTACTAATATTGGCTTGAATATGATGCTCAATACGTCCGCCCGTAACCATTCCTGATGCCGAAATGATGATGCAAGGCTCAGAATGATTAGAAACTGCCTTACTTGCCTGATTCGACTCCAAATATACTAAATTTTCAAAATCAAACAGCGATTCGTTTTCTTCTCTGAATTCTCTTGCTTCTTTATTCATCAAACGCACGTTTCGCTCGTAGATGCGTGTGCTGGCTTTGGCCAATGGACTATCTGTAAATACTTTGATTGGTGTAAAACCTCGGTCGGTATATAGTCGATTGAGGGTATAAAGCATGGCCTGAGTACGACCAACGCTGAATGATGGAATAATCAAACGACCTGGAATATCGATGCAGGCTTTTTGAATAATATCGCCTAAAAGTTCTTCTGGCTTGTTTTCGCTGATATGATGGCGATCACCATAAGTAGTTTCTGTGACCAAATAATCGGCTTGTGGAATTGGGTATGGGTCAACCAAAAGTGGGTAATCTTTTCGTCCAACATCGCCCGAAAAACATATTGTTTTCTTTTCGTTATTCTCCCAAAACTCTAAATAAACATGTGCCGCACCGAGCAAATGCCCTGCTGGATAGAATGTTACGAAACCATCATCTTTAAACTTGAATTTTTGGTCGAACGGAATTGGTACAAAATTGTCAACTGCTTCTTTTACTTGGCGTTCGAGGTAAAGTTCTCTCGAATCAACATCTTTTCTTTTCTTTGAACGTTTTTTGCTATCGTGAATTGCCTTGTATTTCTTTTGATTAAGAGTTGCCGAATCGAGCAATAAAATTTCGGCCAGTTCCATTGTTGCTTTAGTGCAAAGTACCTGTCCTTCAAAACCTTCTTTGTATAAGTTAGGGATTTGTCCCGAATGATCAATGTGTGCGTGTGTGAGAATTATTAAATTGATGAGTGATGGGTCAAAGGGGAAAATACCGTATTCAGACTTGGGAGTCTCTTCGCTGCGTTCACGTTCCAAATCAGTACCACAATCTATCAAAACTCTGTATTCATCGTCAAATTCGAGCAGGAACATACTCCCCGAAACTTGCCTTGTTGCTCCCCAGAATGTTAATTTCATATAAGTTTATCAAATGATTAAGAATATTAAAGCATAAATCACATTAACTTAATATTCATGGTACAAATTACGGAAACATTTCTTTTTTTAACTAAGCATTTTAGTTAAAATTGTATAAGTTTAAACTCAGATAAGATTCAGAATGTTATAAATGGTTTGATAATCAGAGTTTTAGTAAAACTAAAAAAGAACCAAAGATTTCCCTAAAATTAATCATAGTTTTTGCATGAAATTACTTTTATTTATCCTTTTACAGATTTCTAACCCACTCGAACGCCTGCAAAAACTGGTCGATAGCGTACAAAATGACCCCGAAATTCGCAATGGAGTGGTGGCCGCATCTATTCGTTCGACCCAAACTGGCGAATATAAACTACAATTTAATGCCCATAAATCGGTCAATTCGGCATCGGTTCTGAAGTTAGTTTCTACTGCTTCGGCTTTGTCTGTCTTGGGGGCAAATCATCGTTTTCAGACTTTTTTAGAATATGATGGAGCAATTGTAGATAGTGTTTTGCAAGGAAACATCTATATCAGAGGAACGGGTGACCCTTCGCTTGGTTCAGCAAGAATTGGGTCGAGTGCTGAAGAAATATCGAAGTTTTTTGCTCAAAAAATCAAAGATTTCGGAATTAAGAAAATTGAAGGTTACATTTTGGGCGATGGTTCGGTTTTTTCCGATAATACTTTGGCTGATTCATGGATTTGGGGCGATATAGGCAATTATTACGGTGCAGGAATCAACGGACTAAATATACACGAAAATCTTTATTCTGTTTATTTTAAACAGAGTAAGCGAGTAGGAGATTTTGCCCCAATTACTAAAACAGTTCCCGAAATTCCGAATCTTAAAAATATCAATAAAGTAACGGTTGCCGAGCGTGGTTCGGGCGATAATGTATTGCTATACAGCACGCCATTTAGTACAACGGTACTTTCAGAAGGCACTATTCCTGCGGGAGAAAATGAGTTTTCGGTGAAAGGTGCAATTCCTGACCCGCCAACATTTTTTGCTTATCAAGTGCAGAAAAATTTTGCTTCACTTGGAGGGATGATTGAAAAACCTACGATTTCGTTGCAACACTACAAAACTTCTGAGGGGTATTATCCTAAGCAGAGAAATGTAGTTTTTACCTATGATTCTCCGCCATTATCAAGTTTGGTCAAAGATTGTAATTTTCATAGCATCAATCTTTATGCCGATGCTTTTCTAAAATCAGTTGGCTATCATTTGTCGAAAGATGGTAGTTTTGATTCGGCAGTAAAGACCCAAAAACAATTATGGTCGCAGAAAGGTGTTGATTTACAGGGTTTTATGATTCGTGATGGAAGCGGGCTTTCACCTTCTGGCGTGCTGACAGCTAATAATTTAACGGATATTCTTTTCACAATGAAAACTGATGCTGCTTTTCCTGAATACTATTCTTCGATTCCAATTGTAGGAATAAACGGAACGGTACAGAATTTGGCCAAAGGCTCAAAAGCAGCAGGAAATGTGCGAGCAAAAAGTGGCTCAATTAGCAATACAAGGGCATTTTCAGGGTATTTCACTGCATCAAATGGCGAAATGATGTCGTTTACATACATAGTAAATCGTTATGCCGATGGTGCCGACCGAAAAGTAAGACGTTATTTAGAAGAAATGATGAAATTGATGGTGGAAATTTAATTGTGAATGGTTAATTGTAAATGATAAATTTCGATTTTACAATTAACCATTTATAATTACGCATTAAATTTAGCGTTCATAATTTGCCCGATTTCGAGGGCTTTGCTTTTTACAAAGTCGGCTTTTTCGCCTGCAAAAAGCGAGTCGGTGGTAAGAAACCAAAGGGCTAACCATTGTTCAAAACGCTCAGTTGTAAGTGGGTGCTTTTCGTTGGCTTGTAGGTGTACCCACATCATTCCCCCATTATAACTTCCTGTTTGAAATAGCCAATTCTCCCAAAAATTTACCACTCTTGTAATGTGTATATTCCAATGCTCGGCTGGCATCTCAAAAACTGGTGCGAGATTTGGCTCGTTATGTACTCTTTCGTAAAAATTATTAACCAATAATTCTATATCTGTTCTATTCTGAATATCGTCCATTCTTTCAACTTGTCATTTTCTGGTACAAAAGTAATTCTAAATCATAAAAGCTGAATATGATTTTTCTCATAGAAAAAAAATATGTAAAAATATTTTGATATAATGTAAAGTTTATTTTACATTTGTTGCGTTAAAGTTTACATGAAAAAGCTATTACCTTAAAACATTTTCAAATTATGGAACCAAGATTCTTATTCCCGCATCGTTTCAAAGTTATCGGATGGCTTATCGCCATCCCTTCAATTATTTTAGGTTTATTTGTATTAATTAATGATTTAAGTTTTGATTTTCTGACTGTCAAAGTGCCTTTTAACTATTTGTTTGCCGATGAATTCCTTTCATCCGACGACAAAGGAAATGAGTTTTCAGTTTTCAATTTTACTGATGAAATTGCTGTAATCGGCAGTATAATCGGTTTACTTTTGATAGCTTTTTCAAGAGTAAAAATTGAAGATGAATATGTGTCTCAAATTCGTTTGGAGTCACTTCAGTGGGCAATTTATTTGAATTTTGCACTCCTGATTATTGCCACATTATTAGTTTATGGCCTTGCATATTACATGGTTGCTATTTATAATATGATTACGCCATTATTGTTTTTTGTGATTCGTTTCCACTACATACTCTTTTTTAAAAATAACGATAAGGGTACTGAACACCGCCCGATTCGCCCCACAGAATTATGAAAAATAGAATCAGAATCGAAAGAGCCATTTTGGATATTACTCAAGCTGATTTGGCCGAAAAAATAAATGTGAGCCGACAGACCATCAATGCCATTGAAAGTAACAAGTATGTACCTTCAACGGTGCTGGCTTTGAAGATAGCACGTATCTTTGGCAAGAGCGTTGAAGAAGTTTTTGAGCTTGAAGAAAACGATTGAAGCACAATGTTCGTTATATGTGTAGCAATTCTGATAAATATATTTTGAATTGCTGCATATTTCCTTAAATTTGAATCTTTTAGAAACAAAACATTGATGAAGAAAGCAATTATTTATAGCTTTTTGGTAGTATTAGCTGCTTGTACAACAAATAAGAAAGTTCAGAAAGCTCAGAAGGAGATAGATAAAACATCGGCAGTTAGGCCAACGCCTGTGGCAAAACCATTGGTTGTGGCTATAAAAAGTCGATATTTATTGAAAGATTCGTCAGCAGTCAGAATCTTTATGGAGTTGGATATTGAAAATCTCAACAAGGAGCAGGTTGTTCAGCAATTGAATGAAAATTTCAGATTCAACTGGCTTTTGCAGCCTGACTACGGCGTACGTGAAAGACTCGGCTCTGGAAAAATTGATTTAAACGAACAAAATGTTTTGCTGAAAGAAGGCAAAGTTTTATTAAGTTTTGAGATTCCACGTCCGAAAAATTTACCGAAAGGCTTACTTTTAACAGAAGTTT
Source organism: Emticicia sp. W12TSBA100-4 (assembly GCF_040253585.1). Lineage (NCBI taxonomy): Bacteria > Pseudomonadati > Bacteroidota > Cytophagia > Cytophagales > Leadbetterellaceae > Emticicia > Emticicia sp. W12TSBA100-4. Next base: position 108,373 of record NZ_JBELAU010000005.1, on the reverse strand, counting down.
TTCAGTTAGAAGATAGTAAGAAATCAAACAATGATTTGGTAATTGATTTTAACGGAACTCGCATCAATGACCGATTCGGAGTTTATATTGGTAATTTTTCGATGCCGATTTTCCGAAATTTCATCAATAAAACCGATTCATTTCAAGTGAAAAGTGTCATGAATCATTCACGTGAATTGTATTTGATTCGCTATAAAAATGATTTTACGCCTGCACAATCGCCGATGGCAACTTCGATTCGCCCAAGTATAGCAAGCTTGACCATCGAAGAAACCATTAAAGTCCAGACCAATACATCAATAAAATTATCGCAAGAAGGACTTTACCAGATTGTTGAAGATACAAATTCTACCAGCAATGGCTTTGGATTTATGCTCGTTGATGAGCGTTACCCACGAATGACTCGCCCAGAAAACTTGGTAAAACCTTTGATTTATATGAGTACGAGCCAAGAATTGAAGGCTGTAAACGATAATCCCAATTCTAAACAAGCTTTGGATAAGTTTTTCTTGGCTATTACTGGTGGAAATCAGATGGTTTCTAAGAAAATTATTAAAAATTATTATCATCGAATAGAAGAAGCGAACCGCCTTTTTACATCTTATAAAGAAGGCTGGAAAACCGACAAAGGCATGGTTTATACAATTTTAGGCCCGCCAAATAAAGTGCAACGTAGCCGTGACCGTGAGGTGTGGGTGTATGCACAAAATACCAATTTTTCAGAAATTATATTTACATTTAATAGAAAACCAAACCAATTTACGGAAAACTATTATGAACTGGTTCGTTATCCCGAATATCAGGCATATTGGTTTCCATTTGTAGAAGCATGGAGAACAGGAAACGTAGTGGATTAGGCCGCAGTTCAGAAGGCGGTTATCGTAAGCCCGAAGACGATAATAAAACTGGATTTAAGAAAAAATACTTTGCAAAACCAACTCCCGCTGGCTTTGAGAAACCCTCGAAGCCAGATATTGTTTTTGGCGTTCAGTCTGTTTTGGAAACGCTCAAAAGCACCAAAGAAATAGAAAAAATATTACTTCAAAGAGAATTTGGACACGCTGAAGTTGAAAAACTGGCTCGTGAACGTGAAATTCCTGTGCAACGAGTGCCACTCGAAAAACTCAATCGAGTAACGATGAAAGTGCATCAAGGCATTATTGCATTTGTGTCGGCGGTAAATTATGCCAAGATGTCAAATGTGGTGGCTGATACTTTCGAGCGTGGCGATGTGCCATTGATTTTGGTTCTTGACAGAATAACTGACGTAAGAAATTTTGGAGCGATTTCTCGTACTGCCGAATGTGCGGGCGTAAACGGAATCGTTGTGCCAGCTCGTGGTGCTGCTCAAATTAATGCCGATGCCATGAAAACTTCTTCAGGTGCATTGACTCACTTGCCCGTTTGTCGTGAAAATAGCTTATCGCAAGTAGTAAGCGAATTGCAACAATCGGGTATTCAAGTGGTGGCTTGTACCGAAAAAGCAACTGCCGAATTATATGATATTGATTTTTCGTTACCAACTGCCATTTTGATGGGTTCGGAAGAAGATGGAATCTCAGATAATTTGCTCGAACAAGCGGATTACGCCACAAAGATTCCTATGGTTGGAAAAATTGGTTCATTGAATGTTTCGGTTGCAACGGGCGTTATTTTGTACGAAGCTGTTAGACAGAGACAGACTAAATAATCTATAAAAATACAAATAAGCCTTTGCTATTTCTTCATCGAATTTGGCAAAGGCTTTTTCTATTTAATATGAGACACATAGTTTTATGCTTGATTTTATGCTCAATTTTCTCAGTAAATGCTCAGAAGTATGATTCTACATTCTCTGAAGAAGTACAGACTACTCGTGATAAAGCACTACTTTTTTTAGTGGAAAGTCAGATAGATTCAAGCATTGCCAATAAACAGTTTAAAGGCGAATGGCATGGGACTATGGAGTTGACTGAGCCGTATTTTTTCATCGGGAAAAAACAAAAACATAAAGATTCTAATGGTTTTACGGTTTCGGCCATTCATAATTTCTTGGCGGAGGTTTATTTGACTGATACATCATTGATTTACTTAAAACCAACTTTAAATAAAGCTTTTCAAGATATTCTTACCTATCGAAACGGACAGAGATTTAACTTTTGGAAAGCACTTCCACCCAATAGGAAACTCAAACTTTTTGGTGAACCCAATCCGCAGCCACTTGTACATCGCCCTACCGAATATAGGCTTCGTTCAAGATTTATCAATAATGCTGCTAATGTTCCCGAAGATGCTGATGATACTTCGCTCGGTAATTTGGCCACGATGTATCATAATCAAATCTTTGCTGATACGCTGCCAATTATCGCCAGTGAAGAATATGATAAGTTTCTTGACTTAAATCGTAGAAATAGAAATTGGTACAACCATTTATTTGTTCGTTACCCAAATTCAGGGGCTTTTCTAACTTGGCATTCGCAGGAGTTTCGTTTTTGGTTTTTGAAAACTCCACTTACATTTTTGAGTACATTATTTATTTTTATGCCAGGAAGTTCGGCTCGACCAAAAGCGTACAAACCTTGGATTCCATTTGGTGCAAATGATGTTGATGTGGTTGTTAATTCAAATGTCCTTACCTATTTGTCAGTTTCTAATCAGTTGGATAAAAGTCTTGGGAAAAATGGAGCAATTGCCTATATTGAGTTTTTATTGAAACAGCCCCGTTGGTATAATAATGCAGTTTACTACCCAAATCTTTATCACATACATTATGGTGTAGCTCGTGCGTATGCAGCAGCGGTTGTGCAACTTGCTCCTGCTTGTCAAACAATCTTAGAGAATATCATAGAAACTCAAAATCAAGATGGTAGTTTCGAGAGTCAAGATTGGCTAAATAAAAAAGATTTGGTGCAGTCAACGGCTTATGCTTTGCACGCTATGTTAGATTTGAAATCGAAGGGAATGAAAATTGAAAACGAAAGAATTGAGCGAGCAATAAAATTTTTGATTGAAAAATCATTGAGCGAAAGCAATGGAATAAAATGGGAGGGAGGAATTTTCTTTTCGGGCGGAACAGCTCTAAGAAATATATTAGTTTGGAAATCAGATGCTTATACCACTGCTTTAATTGCCAATTCTCTAACAAAATATTTGAAAATGATACAAAAATAGGAGTTTGATTATTCAAACTCCTATTAATCGCATTAATCACAACCACTAACCGTTTTACACCATTTTATTTTTTTCTTGAAAATTCTGCATCAATTATCCAAAGGATGCTATCGGGATCGGTGTCGCCCTCAACTGTAATATCGGCTTTCTGATAAATCGGCAGGCGTTCGTTGTACTTTTCTGAGATAGTATCTAAAAGTGATTTACTTTCCAAATCAAATAAGGGGCGTTCGTTTTTCTTAGAAACTTTCATTCTTTCAACCAACATCGCTGGTTTTACATCTAAAAAAATACTGATACCGTTTTCTTTGATATACTCAAGTCCATCGTGGAAGCATGGAGTTCCTCCGCCAGTGGCTACCACCATTTTGCTATCTTTTTGTATTTTCTTTAGTTGTTGGTTTTCTACTTTTCTGAAATATTCTTCGCCATTTAAGCTAAATATTTCTGCAATTTTTTTGCCTTCTGCAATCTCAATTCTCAAATCTAAATCTATAAATTCATAGCCAAGACTTTTTGCAATTTGTCGGCCAAGTGTACTTTTACCCGACGAAGGCATTCCTATTAAAAAAATATTTGTGGTCATTCTTGCTTTGGTTCTTCTATCTTATTTTAAATTTTCGGCTAAACTTTCAATTTTCGGAATACTATGATTGCCCCATTTGCCTTTTACTACACCATTTTGTAACAAAATCACACACGGATTTGTTCGTGCCATTGTTTTTAATACTGTTGCATCGGCTGAGAAATATGGTGTTGAAATACCATTTGCCTCGCTAAACTTTTGATAATCAGCTTGAATCACTGACGTTAAAATCATTGGAGTAATTCCCTTTGCTTCAGCAGCTTTTATCAAAGATTTCAATTCGTTCACTTGTTCTGTATCAGTATTTTTTACGTCCTTGAAAATCACTAACAATTTATTGCCAGCGAAAGTCGAATCGGTATAATTGTTTCCTTGTTGGTCTGCAATCGAATAATCCGTGATTTTTGGTTTGATTTTATCTTCATTGAGCGTCACCATTGATACGTATTTGTAAGTAAGCGTATCCATCAAAAACTCTTTTGCTACAATTTCTTCGTTGGTTTTCTTATTCAAAAACGTAAATTCCATGATTGGTTTTACACCCGTTGGTTTCATTTGCTCAGGAATACTTTTTCCGATTGCGTAAGGCAAGAAATCAATCGGAGGAAGGTAACGAATAGCATAAATACCGATTCCAAACGAAATGGCCGTTACGATGGCCATCACTATGTTTTGATTCGAGTTTGTGTATTTGTTTCTGAAAACAAATATGACCAAAATAAAGACTGTCAAGAAAATATCTTTGTTGAACGATGTCCAAGGTTTGAGTTTCAAGAAATCTCCAAAACATCCGCAGTCGGTTACTTTATTGAAATATGCCGAATAGAAAGTTAGAAACGTAAAGAAAACAATAATAATGAGCAATAACCATGAAGTAATTTTCATGCGGTAGGATAGGAGTGTAGCTACACCCAAAATAACTTCTAAAGCACAGAAAATCAATGATAATGCCAAAGAATTATGGGCAAAAAACATAAATAAACCCTGCAAAGAAGGCAAATCTTGAGCAAAAACCTCGAAATATTCTTCGAGTTTGATGCCAGTTCCCACAGGGTCAACAACTTTTACGAAGCCCGAAAAAGTAAATATTACACCAACTATGATGCGGGCAATTTGTGAAAATAGTTTCATAAATCTAATTTTGAATGATAGAATGAGTCAATGATAGAATATCAAAAATAATACGCATTTTCATTCTGAAAAGTTAATGGTATGTTAAAATAAGTAAAATTTACGATGATAGGGATTATAAATCGAGAAACAATTTGTCATTCGTCCTTCTAAAATTCGTAATTCCCCTTTACTGCTGTCCTTGAGCTTGACCCAATTTTATCATGCAAAAAACAGCGTAATTGATAATGTCTTGATAGCCAGCCTTGATGCCTTCCGAAACCAATGTTTTGCCTTGATTATCTTCAATTTGTTTGATTCTGAATAGTTTCATCAAAATAATATCGGTCATCGAACTTACACGCATATCACGCCATGCCTCGCCATAATCATGGTTTTTATTGAAAAGTAATTCCATAACCTCCGCAACTTGCTTATTATACATGGCTTGTAATTGCTCAAACGGAATTTCGAGTTCGGTGCTATTGACCAAATCAGCTTGTATGAGAGCCATTACGCAATAATTGATGATACCGATAAATTCGGGTACTTCGCCTTCATCGACACGGCTAAAACCATTGTCTTGAATCGTGCGGATGCGTTGAGCTTTAATGAAAATTTGGTCAGTGATGCTCGGTAAGCGTAAGATACGCCAAGAAGTGCCATAATCTTTGTTTTTCTTCTCGAAAAGGTCTTGACAAATCTTAATGACTTGGCGGTATTCAGTTTCTGTTTGATTCATTGAATTATGTAATTGCCTATTGGCTTTGGGTTCGGTATTCAATTTAGAAAAAATTAATTAAGTTCAATAGATTGAATTATCTTTGACTCAAAAATTAATGAAATTGGAGATAAAAGGCGGAACCACCTTTATACTTGCAAAACTATAAAACTTCGGCTCTATAAGCAAATGACATTTATAAGTATCAATCATAAATACACCCCCAACGAGCCTGTAATTGGCCAAAAACTCATTGATTTGTCGAAACCTTCGGTAATGGGAATTCTGAATATTACGCCCGATTCGTTTTTTTCGGGAAGTAGATATACACCTAATTGCAATCAAATAACCGACCAAGTTGGTAAAATGATTGCCGATGGAGCACTATTTATTGATATTGGGGGCTACTCGACTCGCCCCGATGCCAGTGATGTAAGTGTAGCCGAGGAAATTGACCGAGTTTCGCCAGTCATTGAAGTAATTGCACAAAATTTTGCTGATAAAGTAGCCATTTCGATTGATACTTTCAGAAGTAAAGTTGCTCGTGAAGCCGTGAAAGTTGGGGCAACAATCATCAACGATATTGCAGGGGGAAATCTGGACGAAGATATGTTTCAGACCGTAGCCGAATTGCAAGTGCCGTATATTTTGATGCACAGCCGTGGAAATCCACAGACGATGAACAAACTCAATGATTATAAAGACCTGACACTCGATGTAATTACTGAATTGCAAGAAAAAGTGGCTCAACTAAGAGCTTTAGCCGTGAAAGATATTATCATAGACCCAGGTTTTGGATTTGCCAAAAATGCCAAACAAGGTTTTGAAATGATGCGAAATTTGGACGCCTTTAAAGTTATGGATTTACCACTTTTGGTAGGAATTTCAAGAAAATCAATGATTTGGCGAACGCTCAACATTACCGCAGACGAAGCACTCAATGGGACAACTGCACTTAACATGTACGCTCTCATGCAAGGAGCGAAAATCTTGCGTGTTCATGATGTGAAAGAAGCTATGCAGACTGTGAGGTTGTTTGAGGAGTTAATTATTAGATAAAAAATTTTGTAAATTTTATGGAAGAACATAAGAACAAGTTGGTGATTATTGGAAATGGGTTTGATTTAGCTCATGGATTGAAGACGAGTTATAATGATTTTATAAAGTGGTATTTATTAAACATTTGTGAATTTATTAAGAGAGAAGCTTCCAAATTTGAAGATGAATTAATAGAGGTAAAATTGAAGAATATTCAGCAGATGCCTGATTTTATAAGACGAAGAAGTGAAGACTTTAAAATAGAATGGTTTTATGAAGTATATAGCAGTGGTGTTTTTAATGTTAAATATAAGGCTCCACTTTTAGGTAAATTATTAGATAATTATAGAACTTACTCATGGATAGATATAGAAACTGAGTATTATGAATCATTGATTGAGATATTTTATGAAGGCAATAAACCATATAATAATTCCAAAGAATATCATATTTCGGAAGTTAGAAAATTAAATTCCGAATTTGAATTTTTTAAAAAGAAACTTGAAGAATATTTGAGTACTATAGAGTGCAATAATGTAAATCAAGATATTAATAGTTTATTTCAGTCAGATTATTGTGACGGATACTCTGAAGAAGATAAAAAATCTAAAATTGTTCATTATTTAAACTTTAATTATACTGATACAGTAGAGAAATATATAGTTCCCCAAACTAATCATAGGAAGAATTACATTCATGGAAAATTGAAAAATCAAGATAATCCCATAATTTTTGGATATGGTGATGAAATTGATAGTCACTACGAAAAGATTCAGAACCTAAATATCAATGAATTTCTCAATAATTTTAAGTCTTTTGGGTACTTCAAAACTGATAATTATTCAAATCTTTTGCGGTTCATAGAATCTGAACCTTTTGATGTTGAGATATTAGGTCATTCTTGTGGTTTGTCAGATAGAGTATTACTAAATACTATTTTTGAACATGATAATTGTGAATCTATCAAGATTCATTATTATCAAAAAAGCGAGACTGAGAATGATTTTCTTAGCAAAACCCAAGAAATATCAAGACATTTTAAAGATAAAGCCAAAATGCGAAAGAGAATTGTGAATTTTAAAGATTGTAGTCCTTTGGTGAAGTTTAGAAAATAGTATAAATGAAAGAGATGCACTTATAAACATTGATATTTCCAGAATTTTTGATGTAATTTTAGATAGTAAATAAAACTTACACACAAGCTAAATCTTCATTTGGTTTTAATTCAATTAATCGAATGTTGAGTGTTTTTTCAATTTTATTGATAGTTTTGAGTGTCAGATTTTCGTTTCCTTTTAAGATTTTATTGATTTGTTGCGAACTTATGCCCATCAATTCAGCGAGCTGTTTTTGAGAATTTGGGTATTTACCATTTGTTTTGTTTGCTCTAAGGGTACTTAAAATTCTGATGGCAATATCAGCAGATAGTTCAAGCCAATCTTTGTTTTCCTCATAAAAAACAACATCTTTTTTCCAAGAGTTGTCTGTTTGAGCAATTTGATTGAGTTGCTTGATAAGGGGTTCATTTTTCATAATCATTCCTCTTTAAATTCTATAAAACCATAGTCAGATTCATCAGTAAGGCCATTTTCGATTAGATACTGTCTGGTCATATCCAATTTTTTAAGTTCTAATTGTAAATGTGGTCGAGTATTCATCGTTTGGGTGAGTTTAATGCTTCCGCCCGATACAACATAAGTATTTTCACTAATCCTTATTGCATAAATTCTAAGCCAATCTACTTTTGATTTTTCTCTTAGAAGTTCTTTTAATTGATAGTCTGAATTGTGTAGTGGTCGAAAAATTGCCTGTAATTTTAAATTTGAGTTTTGCTGTTTTTCAATCAATTGATAAAATTTTCTGCGAAATTCGATAGCTTGTTTTCGAGTTCTTCTAACCGCATCTTCAATACTTATAGCTCCGTAGAAACTACTATTCAGATCACTACTATTTTCTTGAAAGAAATCAAATAAATACTCAAAATCATTTATCCAAAGATTAAATAAACGACTAAATTCCATCTCTTGATTATCATAAGCGACAGAATAAAGAGTAAATTCTTCAACAGCAAAGATAGCAGTAATTTTCATAAAATCAACTTATAAGTTTACTTTTATCACATCCACTCCTTAATCGTCTCAGTCATCGCTTCAAATTCAATTAAAAAACCATCATGTCCGTACATTGAGTCAATGAGAGCGTATTTTGCGTTTGGAATATGCTTTGAAATAAACTCTTGCTCTTCGGGTGGAAATAGCACATCAGAAGTAATTCCAATTACCAAAGTTTTTGCTCTGATGAGTTTGAGAGCTTCTTCTACTTTCCCACGCCCACGACCCACATCGTGGGAGTCGAACATTTTTGAGAGTGTCCAATAAGAGAAAGCATTGAAGCGTTTACCGAGTTTTTCTCCTTGATAGTTTTGGTAAGTATTTGCCCTAAAAAAATCGACTTGCCCTTCATCACGAGATTGTGTGCGGCCGTAAGTAGCATAATTTCGGTAAGATAAAAGAGCAATTGAGCGTGCCACTTTCATGCCGTTCATTCCCGCTTTTGGGTGGCGTTCGGTCCAAGTGGGGTCGGCTGCAATTGCCATTCGTTGCGATTCATTAAAAGCAATTCCCCACGGAGAGTGTATGGCGTTTGTCGAGAAAAGAATCAAGTTTTCAATTAAGTCGGGCTGTAAAATTGCCCATTCGAGTGCTTGTTGGCCACCCAACGAGCCACCGAGCAAGGTATCTATTTTTCCAATACCTAAATTAATGCGTAATAAATCAATTGCCCGAACTACATCACGAATGCTGATAAAAGGAAAATCATGAAAATAAGGCTCGCCCGAAATCGGATTTTTGCTCAGTGCATTGGTCGAACCATAATGCGACCCCAAAATATTAGCACAAACAATAAAATGTTCGGCAGGATTATAAAGACGTTTTTCGCCAATCAAACCATTCCACCAGTCGGACGGATTGGCGTTTCCTGTGAAAGCATGACATACCCACACTACATTATCTTTGGCTGCGTTGAGAGTTCCGTAAGTGGTATATGCTAAATCAAATTCAGGCAGCCAAGCCCCCGATTCAAGTTTGAAAGGTTCGTCGTGATGAAATGTCTTATTTTCCATTAATGCTAAGCGTACTTATTTGGTGATTTTTCGTATAATTTTGTTGATTACTATTTTTGTTGTTTTCTTAGCCGTTCGGCCAATTCTACTACTCTTTTTATTCGAGTTTCGGTTTGTTTGGCACTGCCAATCCATGACCTGTAATCTTTTTGTTTCGATGCAGAAAGTTGTTGATACAAAGTGGCAAATTCCTCATCAAAATCTATGGCTTCCTGCAATTCAACCGGCATCGAAATTACTCTTTCTTCAAAATCTTCTTCAATTGAAACCGAAATTTCTTCGTGCAATTTTACCCCTAATTCTTTTTGTAATTTCAACGGCAAGGTCATGGCATGAAAACCATTGCCTTTCGGAAAAAGGTTACTTTTAAACGCTTTATTATTGATGTAACCTTTAACTTTCACGAATCCTTTTTTGCCAAACACTTCATGGATATTTTCAGGAAAATCAATGTAGTTCCACGAACCCGCAGGATTCGGTGGCATTTTTTTTATAATGTCTTTGAAATGAATGATTTTGTTGGACATAAATTTTATTCTTATAAAACAAGGTCGAAGATAAAACTCACTCGAGCCAATCTTCGACCTTGAAAAATTATGCTAAAGCCTGTGTAATATCCGCCTTAATATCTTCGATATGTTCGTATCCACACGAAATTCTCAATAAATTAGGGTCAACACCTGCCGAAAGCTGCTCACTTTCTGATAATTGCGAGTGAGTGGTTGATGCAGGGTGAATTATCAAAGTTTTGGCATCGCCAACATTGGCCAAATGCGAAATAAGTTTTAGACTATTCACAAATTTCTCAGCTCTTTCACGTCCGCCTTTGAGTTTGAATGAAAGAACACCACCAAAACCACGTTGTAAATATTTTTTTGCCAGTTCGTGGGTTGGATGATTGGCGAGTCCAGGGTAATTTACTGACTCTACTTCTGGATGTTCCGATAGCCATTTTGCCAAAGCTGCGGTGTTTTCGCAAGTGCGTTCAACTCTTAAAGTAAGCGTTTCAAGACCTTGAAGCAATAAGAATGAATTGAATGGCGACTGGCAAGCACCCCAATCTCTCAGTCCTTCAACACGACAACGAATGATATATTGGATATTACCAAAAGGGCCTCCAATACCAAAAACATCATTCAAAACTAAACCATGATAACTTGGTGATGGCTCAGTAAACTGCGGATATTTGCCATTTCCCCAATTGAAAGTACCCGCATCAACAATTACACCGCCCATAGTCGTACCATGTCCGCCAATCCATTTCGTAGCAGATTCTACCACAACGTTTGCACCATGTTTGAGAGGTTGGCAAATTGCTCCACCAGCACCAAATGTATTATCTACAAAAAGAGGTAGGTCATATTTTTTTGCTAAAGCAACCAATGCTTCAAAATCAGGCACGTGTAAGCCTGGGTTTCCGATGGTTTCTACATAAATTAATTTTGTTTTTTCGTCAATCAATTTTTCAAAACTTTCTACATTGTTTCCTTCGGCAAAACGAGCCTCAACGCCAATGTTTTTGAACGAATTCTTAAATTGATTGTATGAGCCACCATAAAGAAAAGAAGTCGTAACGAAATTATCTCCAACGGTTGTTACATTATTAATGGCAATAAATTGAGCGGCGTGTCCTGATGAAACCGTAAGAGCCGCAACACCACCTTCAAGAGCCGCAATGCGTTTTTCAAAAACATCATTGGTTGGGTTCATGATTCGGGTATAGATGTTGCCAAATTCTTTCAAAGCAAAAAGATTTGCACCGTGAGCAGAATCTTTAAACTGATAGGCGGTAGTTTGATAAATAGGCACAGCACGAGACTGTGTTACTGGGTCAATTTCCTGTCCAGCGTGTAGCTGAAGCGTTTCGAAGCGTAGTTCTGACATTGGTTTTGTTGTTTTAAATTTTAATAAAAAGTGAATTTTGTAGCGAAACTTGAGTATGGCAAAACCATTGTGATTTGCCACACAAGAAATAAAACCAATTTGAAAACGATTCTCGTATGATTGGTTTATAAGTCCGAATTGTTTCGCCATTTCGGTAGGTATTGGCACCTTATCGCTTGAAGCGGGACAGGTTGCCCGAGGTTCGTAGAGCCTATTCTCTCCCCTCGTCTGTATAAATCAATCAATCAGCTACTTGAGTAGGATAATTGAATTGATGTTGCAAAGATGCGGTGTGATTTGTTAAAAAACAAATGATGTAGAACAATTTTCTAAATTGTCCGGCGGAAAAATCTATTACATTGTTCTACCAAAATATTCATTAATATCCTTAAAACCTTTATTCCAGTCTCGTTTTTCGGCCAAAATACCTGACATCAGAAAATCTTCGATGAGGACGTTTGCTCCGTTGATGCCTGCGGTATCGTTATCGAAACTTATCAGAATCTTATATTTCTTGAAATATTTCATCCACTCTTTCTTGAAAATTTTGGCACTTCCCAGACTTACTGCCATCATGCCATGCTTCACCAAAGTCATGCAATCGAATGCTCCTTCGGTGAGATAGACCTCGGAATTTGGGCGAAGTTTTTTGATGGAATCAAGGTTAAAAATACTACGAGGAACTCCTGAAAGAAATTGATATTTGCTCGCACCATCTGGTGGGTTGCCGATAGTACGACCTTGTAGATAAACGATTCTCCCATCTTGGTAATAAGGAATCACAATCGGATGGACGAAAAAAACTAAATTACCTTTGTCGTTGACAATTCCACAAGCTTTTAAGTCTTCAATTGAATAGTTTGATTTCAGAAAGTCATTGGCAACTACATAGTTTTTTATCACAAAAAGTTTGAAATGTCTGATCGTCCAGTCATCAATTCCTCGGCCACGCAAATATTCAGCCGCTTTTCGAGCTGATTCGGTTGCAGGCTGAGTGATACAAAACTGCTGAAAACGTTCGTAGATTTCGCTGTAAATTGGCTTGAATTCAAACTGTTTTTCGGGAAGTGGCTTGTTGCTGTAAACACTTTTAATGTCGAGCTTACGAACAGTTTTGTGTTGAACGCCATCATAAGCTGGAATATAACGAGTAGCGAGTTCTTCGAGGGCGGTTTTAAAGTCAATCTGACAGGCATCAGCATAGAGATTGATCACATCACCGTGTTTGCCACAGCCAAAACAATGAAATTCGTTTTGTGGTGGAGGATAAAAAACTAAAGAAGGTGAGTCTTCAACGTGAAATGGGCAATTCATGCGTCGGCTTTGGACAATCTCAAAGCCCAAGTCACGAGCAACTTGCCGAATATCAATTTCTTTTACATGTTGAAGTAGATTATCCATTTTGAGATATGAGATTTGCGATATGAGATTCGAGAAATGTATAACGGTCCCGAATCTCGTATCCCGTATCTGAAATCTTATTTTCTATGAATCATAGTTGGGGCGGCTTGGGCTTTTGCATAAAGCACAATATCAGCAATCGTTACACGGTCAGGTGTATTGATAGCGTACAAAATTGCATCTGCTACATCTTCTGGCTGAATTGGGTCGAAGCCTTCATAAACTTTCTTTGCACGCTCTACATCACCTTTGAAACGTACTAACGAAAAGTCAGTTTCTACCGCACCAGGAGCGATATTTGTTATTTTTATGCCATATTTTGTCAAATCATGACGCATTCCTTCACTAATTGCCTCAACTGCTGATTTTGACGCACAATAGACTGCTCCGTTTGGATAAGTATATTTTCCAGCAACTGAACTTAAATTGATGATATGTCCTTTTTCATGTGCTATCATTATTGGCATTACGGCTTTTGAAACATACAGAAGCCCTTTTACATTTCCATCAATCATTGCATCCCAATCTACAATGTTCCCATCTTGAATTGGTTCAAGTCCATGAGCATTTCCCGCATTGTTTACTAAAATATCAATATTTCCCCATTCTTTGGGTAAAGATTCAATCGCAGTTGCAACATCTGTCTGATTACGAACATCAAATGCGAGTGTTGTGACTTGTACTTTTTTTGAAAAATATTCTTTTAATTCATCTAAAACTTCACGACGACGACCGCACAGAACCAAGTCAATTCCTGCATTGGCAAAAGCCTCGGCCGTTGCTTTTCCAATTCCTGATGTTGCACCTGTAATAAGGGCTATTCTTTTCATTTGTTGATTCGTTACTGGTTAGTAAGTAGTATTTTTTAATTTAATTCTATTGGTTAAATTTTGTCCCATAAGAATGTCCAATTTGGACGTTCAATTCATGGAATCAACCAATAACCTTCGGCCCATCTTGATTAATGCCTGAAACGTACGCATTTGCATAAATCCCAACCTTTTCAAAGCTATTTTTCATAGCGATTGCCACTTTTTCAGCTGTATCACGTCCTTGGCTGAATGCAAAAATCGAAGGGCCAGCTCCCGAAATACTACAACCCAAAGCACCTGTTTCTAAAGCTGCATTTTTTACTTCCCAAAATTCTGGAATCAATATTGCCCGAACAGGCTCAATAATAAAATCAACCATCGAACTGGCAATAAGTTTATAATCGGCTTGCATTAAACCCGCAATCATACCAGCCACATTTCCCATTTGAGCAATGGTGTTTTTCATCGAAACTTCATTACGCAGAATATGACGTGCATCTTTTGTATTAACTTCAATATCAGGATGAACGATAGTTACGTATAGTTCATCAGGTGTAGGTACTTTGAATACATCAAGAGGTTGATAGCTTCTTACAACTACAAAACCACCCAGTAGGGCAGGGGCAACATTATCAGCGTGAGCCGAACCACAAGCGATACGCTCACCCTCCATCGAAAATGGTAATAATTCTTTGGCAGAAAGTGGTTTACCAAGTAATTCGTTTACCGCAAAAACTCCCGCCACCGAACTCGCCGAGCTACTTCCCAGTCCACTACCGAGTGGCATTTTTTTGTGTAATTCAATCTCCAGACCTTGCGTACTGCCCGTTTGTTCGAGGTATTTGATAATCGGAACCGTTACTGCATTTTTAGAAACATCGTAGGTAAGTTTTCCTTCTTCGCCTGTAATATTGGTGATAATTATTTGACTATCAGAGCGTTTACGAACAATAACTTCATCGCCTGGTGCATCTACGGCAAAGCCGAAAATATCAAATCCACAGGCAACATTGGCAACAGTAGCAGGGGCAAAAATCTTGATTGAGTCCATCAATAAAAATAGGTGTGTTTTCTTTGGTTATGTTCGCCAAATTTAGTCCTTTTTAGGTAAAATTCGGAATCTAAATTTAGAAATATTAAGTTTTTGTTAGAAATACCATAGTAAATCGAAAAAAAAGTTGTTTTTTAGTTACTTTTTATTACTTTTCCATTCGTAAATAGAGTAAAAAAGTTTTTTCCCTAAACCTCAAACAAATCAAACAATGAACAGATTTCTATTACCCCTTCTGATTCTGCTTTGGTCTTTGTTGTACACTGGTTGGTGGAACTGTAACCGTAAACCCTTGTGTTCGGGCGAGCCAATCGTGACCGATACGACATCAATGGTAGTAGCAGCCACGCCAATGATTGACTCAACCAAACTGAGAGATTCTTTGAAAGTAGATACGGTTAAAGTAGCTGCTACTCCAGAAGAACAAATCTTGTTTACTCCATTAGATGTTTATTTTAAAGTCAATCAATCGGGCATTGAGAAAACTGCCGAAGTTGAAGCTTTCATCGAGACAGCTAAAAAGTATTTTGAGAAATACCCTGATAAATTACTCTTAATAACTGGTCATGCTGATAGCGACGGATCTGATGAATTAAATCAGCGACTTTCAGAAAACCGTGCGAAACAGACTAAATCTTTCTTATTGAAAGAGGGTTTTAAAGCATCACAGTTGATAACTGAGGGTAAAGGTGAAAAAGAACCAATTGCCTCAAATGACACTCCTGAAGGTAAAGCTAAGAATCGTCGTAGTACGATCAGATTGAAGGAGTAAGAAAGCCAAAAGTTGATGGTTCGTACTCCAGAGTAGATTCAATCTACCTATGTTGCAAACGATTCAAAATCATTAGTTTAAGAAATTTTATAACTTTTAAAAAATACAAATATGGACTTTTTTCAATATATGAAATGTTGGTTAACTGATTTTCCATGGGGAGTTTTTCTTGGATGTTTATTGCCACTTTTATTACTTTGGTGGTGGCTAAACCGTGAAATTAACCGTTGGAAAAATCATTCAGCCGAATTGCAAGATAGAATCAATTTCTTGGAAGGCGAACTTGATGCTTGCCGAAAATCAAAAGTATCAACAAATGTAAATGTTGATGCTGGTGGAAGTGTTTCGGCTGGAACTGGTGGGGCTGGTATTGCTGCTGGTGCTTTAGGTTTAGCGGGAGTTGCGGCCGCTGCTGTACCAACCAAAAAAGATGATTTGAAAATTGTTGAAGGTATCGGCCCGAAAATCGAAGAATTATTCAACAATGCAGGTATTTATACTTTTGCCGAGTTGGCTGAAACATCGGTAGAAAGAATGAAAGCTATTCTTGATGCTGCTGGACCTCGTTTCCAAATTCATAACCCTGCCACTTGGGCAGACCAAGCTGCTTTGGCTCGTGATGGCAAATGGGATGAGTTGAAAAAGTGGCAAGATGAACTCTATAAAGGGAAAGCCTAATTTCAATGGTAAATGATTAATGGTGAATTCTTAATTACATTTTTGGTAATTAAACTCAACCAACAAAAAAGTCTCTGCAACTTTTTGCAGAGACTTTTTTGTTGATTTAAAACTGGCTTTTTGAAAAAAAATGCCGTGATTCGCATACCAATTAATTTTGAAAGAGTGAATTTTGAATGATAGAGTAAAATTTTTTGAGAATTTATATCTAAAAAAACAATTTGCTTTTTTATTCGCTCGTTCACTCATTCACTCATTGAAAATTGAATAAATGAAACGAATTGCTATTTTTGCTTCGGGTTCGGGAAGTAATGCCGAACGAATAACTACCTATTTTGCTGATAACAAATCAGTTAGTATTGAATTGTTTTTGTCAAATAACCCAACAGCGGGCGTAATTGAGCGTGGACGTAGATTGGGAATTCCGACAGTTTTATTCGATAAAAAAACGTTTTCCAAAACCGATAAAATTGTCGATTTATTACAAAAACAACAAATCGACTTGGTGATTTTGGCTGGTTTTCTGTGGCTAATTCCCGAAAATTTAGTGAAAGCATTTCCTAATAAAATTATTAATATTCACCCCGCATTGCTGCCAAAATACGGCGGAAAAGGGATGTGGGGACATTTTGTGCACGAAGCTGTGGTGGAAGCTGGGGAAAAAGAGTCGGGAATTACAATTCATTATGTAAATGAGTATTATGATGAAGGAAAAGTAATTTTTCAAGCAACATGTGAGGTGGTTCCGACCGACACGCCCGATGACGTTGCCAAAAAAGTACAAGCACTGGAGCACATACATTTTCCTGAAGTAATCGAAAAATTGATCGAATAAGACTTAAAATTGCGGTTAGGATGGTAAGGATATTTTATAAACACGGTAAGCAAGTAATGAAAGAAACCGATGTGAGAGAACTCGGTTTACTCAAAAACTTGATGTGGGTAGATTTGCAATCAGCCACCAGCGATGAAGAAGAATGGGTTGAAACTAAATGCAATATTAGTTTTCAAACGCCACAAGAAATTGTTGAAATTGAAAGCAGTGCAAGGTATTTTGAGCAGAATAATACCATTAATGCCAACTCTAACTTTCTACTTTCCGAGAATGATGGCTATTCGTTTTACCCAGTTTCTTTTTTAATTCGTGATAATATCTTGTTTACTTTTCGTCAGGGAGATTCAAAAACATTTGCCGATACCGTAAAAAAAATCAAAATAGGAGAAGAGGTTTTTAAAGATGGAATTGATATTTTATTAGTTCTGCTCGAAACCCGCATCGAATCAGATGCTGATTTGCTGGAGGCGATGTCGAAAGAAGTGAAAAACATCAGCCGTACGCTTAGCCGAGAAAAGAAACCAAAGCAAGATTCTTTGCTCAGAATCAATAATTTACAAGAAAATACAATGATGATTCGTGAAAGTATTATTGACAAACAACGAGTACTTTCGCAAATACTAAGAAGTATGTATTTTCCCGAAGACCGTAAAGAACGTCTGCGAATTGTCTTAAAAGATATAAGCTCTTTGCTCGAATACACTACCTTTAATTTCGAACGTTTAGAGTACCTCCAAGATACTTTTATGGGTTTGATCAACCTTGAACAAAACGAAATTATTAAGATTTTCACGGTAGTAACTATTTGTTTTCTTCCTCCAACCCTTATTGCGGGCGTTTTCGGAATGAATTATCCTTTGATTCCGACCACCGACCATCCTTATGGCTTTTGGATTGCAGTAATTTTGATGGTTACCTCTTCATTAGGCTTTTTGTTTTTCTTCAAACGGCGAAAATGGATTTAATTAATTTGATCTTCTGAATACTATTATATAATTACACGAATGCCAGTTTTATCAACAAATACCGAATATAAACCACCCAAATGGCAGTTTAATGCCCATATTCAAACAATTTATCCAAGTCTTTTTCGTAAAATTCCTGTGGATTATAAGAGAGAGCGTGTCGAACTTCAAGATGGCGATTTTATCGACTTCGATTGGTCATTTGTGTCAGATACTCGTGCAAAAAAATTAGTGATAGTTACGCACGGCTTAGAAGGAGACTCTACCCGCCACTATGTAACGGGTATGATTAAGAAATTTAATGATAACGGTTACGACGGCTTGGGCTGGAATTGCCGCAGTTGTAGCGGAGAAATGAATCGTTTACCACGTTTTTATCATCATGGCGATGTTGATGACATTCGTTTTGTGGTCAATTATGCCATCGATACTTACAAATACGAAGAGGTAGTTTTGATAGGTTTTAGTATGGGTGGCAGCATGACTATTCGACTTTTGGGGCAAAATCCCGAACTTTTGCCATCGCAAGTAAAGTTTGGCGTAGCAGTTTCAGTACCACTTGATTTATACACTTCGGTCTATGAACTTTATAAACCTGGCCGTAGGTTCTATATGAAACGCTTTATCAAGAAATTGGGCGTAAAAATTAAAGAGAAGTCAACGCAACATCCGAATAATAAATTAGTTAGTTATGAAGGATATGAGCTAATCAAGAATTTTGAGCAGTTTGATAGTCGTTATACCGCTCCAATGTTTGGCTTTAAAAATGCTCACGATTTCTATCAGAAAGCCGCTGCTAAGCCTTTTTTGAAGTCTATAAATGTACCTACTTTGGTTATTCAGGCCATCAATGATCCGTTTTTATCTCCCGAATGTTTGGATTTAGGCGATGCTGAGAATAACCCGAATGTTAGCTTGCAACTCTTGAAATTTGGTGGGCACGTAGGTTTTATGATGTCAAACTCTAACGAAACTTGGGTTGAGCGTCGGGTAATAGAGTTTATTAAAGAGCAAAAGTAGTCCACAGTTCACGATCGTCCACTGTACTTGCCAATTGATTTGGCTATTCATTTTTTACAACTTATATCGAAAGATTTTAGATGAATAATTTAGACAAGATTCTACACAAGAGTTTTTTATATAATCCAGTTGAAAACTGGCTTTGGTTTTTGGGTATTTTACTGGTAGGATTTCTTTTTAAAAGGATATTTTCGGTTTTGGTAAGTAAAATCGCTTACCGTCTTATTAAGCAAGAAACCCAAAATGTACCAGTGTCCAACTTCGTAGATTTACTCAAACGCCCAGTTGAGTTTATCTTCACTTTACTTATACTTTACTCTGCTGTTGATGAAATTTCGTTCCCACGTAAATGGAGAATTATTCCATTTGGCAAAATGCGAGTAAGCGAATTTGCCGATAAACTTCTTGATACGCTTTTTGTGATTGCCATTACTTGGATAATCATTCGTTTGGTAAAATTCTTTGCTCTAGTTTTTTTGAAAAAAGCCGAAGAAAACGATATCAAAACTGACGAGCATCTTGTGCCATTTTTCCGAGATATTATCATTGCTTTGATAGTTTTTTGTTCGTTTTTCTTGATTTTGGGCTTTGTCTTTCGCCAAGATGTCATTAGTCTAATCACAGGTTTGGGTATTGGTGGAGTTGCCTTAGCTTTGGCGGCACGTGCCACACTCGAAAACCTTTTCGCATCTTTTACGTTATTTACAGAGCAACCTTTTATTGTTGGCGATGATATTGAGCTGGGAAGTATGGTCGGGAAAGTTGAAAAAGTGGGCTTTCGTAGTACTCGCATCCGTCACGTTGATGGTAGTCTGATTGTTGTTCCTAACCAAATGTTGGTTTCACAAACACTCAATAATTTGACACAACGCAAAGATCGCCGACACAAGTTTTTTCTCAAATTGAAACTCGATACTCCGATTGTAAAAATTAAAACAGTAGTTGATGAAATTCAACATCTGATAGATATTCATGAACAAACCAAAGACCACGAAGGACATGTGAAGTTTGATGCTATAGGCGAATATTCAATTAATTTATTGGTTGTATTTTTTGCTGCAACACCTGATTATTGGGAAAGTAAAGGCATTCGACAAGAAATAAATTATATGATAAACCAAGTTTTGGACAAAAATGGCGTAGAATTGGCCAGCCCAACTACTACTTTATTCGGTATCACCGATGATAAAAATATTGATGATGATTATTGAAAATGTAAAAGGAGATAACCTGAAAATATTTTTTTATTTTTTGTAAAATGCTTGTGAATACAAAAATAAAGTTTTATTATTGCATGCAAATCCAGCAAAACACTTCAATCGGCTCATCTATTCTCAAAAGAAAATTCTTGATTTAGCCAATTGTATCCGAGCAAAGTTTTCGTTTTTTTCGAGTAATTTCATCGAGTGAACTCTTCGAGAAATCTCCGAGTATTTGATTAAATGCTAAAATTCTTGGAAGTGTCTTTTCCAAAATACATCTTATTTTAAAAATCTAACCGCTAATCTTTAGCAATTGTAACGTCTTGTTAATTCTCTCGTATGTACACATCAGAAGAACTGAATCTTAAACTTCTATCAGAGTTAAGGAAAATTTGTATAGAATTAGGCATTAAAGATGTCCGAACGGCCTCTAAAACCGAATTAGTTGAAAAGATTTTAGAGAACCAAAGTTCAGCTTCTATCTTTAATACCCCCAAAGGTGCAGCCACTGATTCTACTGCAAATTCACCAATCGAGCAGCCTCTCTTTAAAGAAGATAAAGGATTAAAAAATAGAAAACGCTTACCTAAAACTGACGAAAAACCAACTGAGCCAGCAACTGTTGCTTCTCCAGTGGTTGAAGTTCAGCCAATTACTGAAAAACCTCAGGCCAAACCAGTAAATTTTAAGAAGAATGACAACAAAAAGTCATTTGATAAACAAAAACCAGTGCCTGTACAACCAGAGACTTTTTCTGATATGCAAGTAGCTGATGAAGAGCCTGTCTTGAATTTGGAAGAACCTGCAGATTTTGATTTAGCTGCAATCGATGCCGAAATGAGTGAATTCGCAAGATTGACTGACGAGATTATTCCTGAAATACCAGAACCAAAAGAAGACAAACGCTACGTCGATACTTATACCAAAGACATTAAAAAGCAATTCAATAATCTCATCAAAGAATTTGATGGAATTATCGAAAACGAAGGTGTTTTGGAAATCATGCAAGAAGGTGGGTACGGTTTCTTGCGTTCGGCTGATTATAATTATTTGGCCAGCCCTGATGATATTTATGTTTCACCATCACAAATTAAATTGTTTGGTTTGAAAACGGGTGATACTGTAAAAGGAGCAATTCGCCCACCGAAAGAAGGAGAAAAGTATTTTGCTTTATTGCGAGTGCTTTCAGTCAATGGAAAAACTACAGAAGAAATTCGTGACCGTATTCCGTTTGAATATCTCACTCCACTCTTCCCCGAAGAACAAATCAAATTAAGTAGCCGACCTGATGTATATTCTACTCGTGTGCTTGATTTATTTGCACCAATCGGAAAAGGTCAGCGTGGAATGATTGTAGCACAGCCAAAAACTGGTAAAACTGTTTTATTAAAGGAAATTGCTAATGCCATCACTCGCAACCATCCAGAGGTTTATTTGATTATTTTGTTAATTGACGAACGCCCTGAAGAGGTTACTGATATGCAACGTAGTGTGCGTGCCGAAGTAATTGCTTCAACTTTTGATGAAACTGCCGACCGCCACGTAAAAGTTTCCGGAGTGGTTTTGGAAAAAGCAAAACGATTAGTAGAGTGCGGACACGATGTAGTTATCTTGCTCGATTCAATCACTCGTTTGGCTCGTGCTTATAATACTGTGATTCCATCATCAGGAAAAATCCTTTCGGGTGGTGTTGATGCCAATGCACTTCACAAACCAAAACGTTTCTTTGGTGCAGCCCGTAATGTAGAAAATGGAGGTTCGTTAACGATTATCGCAACCGCCTTGATTGATACAGGCTCGAAAATGGACGAGGTTATCTTTGAAGAATTTAAGGGTACGGGTAATATGGAACTCCAACTCGACCGTAAATTATCGAACAAACGTGTATATCCTGCGATTGATATTTTGGCCTCAGGTACACGCCGTGAAGATTTATTGATGGATAAAGATTCGCTACAAAAAGTATGGTTATTGCGTAAATTCATGGCAGATATGAACCCAATGGAAACTATGGAATTCTTACTCGACAAAATGAAAGGAACACGTAATAACGAAGAGTTTTTGTTGACTATGAATAGATAATTTGGGATAAATATCACTTACTAAGAAAGGTTTGCAATTTTGGTTGCAAACCTTTTTTCTTTTACAAAGTTTTCAGATATTCAATCAAATTTGTACGTTCTTCTGGGCTTAGTTTATCTCCAAAAGTATGTCCAGCATTGCTATACCCTGGTAGTTTAGTATCGTAGATTCTATTTCCTTTATTCTTTGTAGGTATCGTATATTTCCAGCCAATTTTTTGGTAGTCATAATCATAACTGGACGGGCTTCTCTGCCATTTTATTGGGCGTTGAGAGCTATTCAATAAATCATCAAGCGTTGGTACAGAACCGTTGTGTAAGTACGGTGCAGAAGCCCAAATTCCATCCAATGGCGGAGCAACATATCCATCTTCGGCTTGAAGTGTTGATTTTGGAGTAGAATTTGCAAACCAACTTTTGTTATACCATTCAACCAAATGTGAGTTTTGACTAAAATATCGGGCATAAAGTGGGTCGGTTTTTACGATATGTAAAGCTACAAGTTTATTTGGAAATTTGCTTTTATTGCTATAAGTGCCATGACAATTGCTACAATTTTTTTCAAATACTGTTTGACCAGCTATAAGTTTAACATTATCAATTTCTTGCGGGTAGGGAGGCGGTGTAATTGATTTTAGCCATGCCAGTATATCATCAAAATTCTCGTTTACTTTTCGAGCGGCGGTTGTATCTGGAATGCCTAAGAGTGATGCTTGCATCAATAATTTAGTCATACTTCCACGCCCCATACCGTTATAATAAAGAGCATTTTTCTTAGTGATATTCCAAAGTGGGGGGATATCCGACGCCAAGGTATATTTAATTGGTTTGAAATTGGCTTTCTTTTGGTGTAATAAATCAACTGGATTACGATAAATGGTGCAAGCTTCTTCTAACCTAAATGCAGGGTTTACTCCCGAGTTATTGGTGATAATATAAGTTGGTAAAACTTTTATTGAATTCCCGTAAGGTTTGAAAGCTTCTCTTTCTGGGCTATTTTTTTTGTATTTTAAACTAACCAAGAGTCTCAAAAGTTTGGTTGTTTTAGCCTGACTTTTTTTGAAATCAGCAAAGCTATTTCCCAAACCCAGAACAACTTTGCCATTTAGTGCTGAAGAATGGCACGTAAGACAATTACCTGCAAATACTTTTGTGCCGTTGGTAGTTTTAAACACATTGCCCCAATAAAAGGCAAATTGATTATCGCCACTTCGAGCTAAAACGGTATCGGGCTTTTTTAGCATTTTATTTTTCATTATCTCAAAGGGTGTACCACCCCCAATATAATCACCTTCGGTCAGATATTTATAACCCGCTTCTGCATTTCCAGTATTGGCTTGTGCTGTGGCAGGAATTTCTTGAGTTTTCCAAGCTGGGTTTTCGGTGAAAGTTGGCAAGTCTTTATAAGAATTGCAGGAACTAAATAGAAGTGTTGAGATAAAAATTAAATAGTATTTTTTCATTATTATAACTAAGCAAAAATCTCATTAACTTTTACTTCAAATTCAGGCAAAACTGGTGCTGCTGAGCAAATATCATCATCCATACAAATCTGCACTTGCTTGCGAGAGGTATAGACATAAACCAATTCAGGTTCTGGATAAATATTCCAAACTACTTTTACCCCTGCTTTAAAATATTCAGTTGTTCTTTTTTCAATTTGAATAATACTATCATTTTCTGAAATAACCTCAATAATATATTCAGGAATAGTATCTTCTTCATTTTTTAGTTTGAGAATTTGTTCCTCAGAATAAAATGCGATATCAGGTCTTCGTAGTTGTGTTGGTGTTAGCATAATATCAGGCTTTGAAATGCACATTCCATTTTCATACTCCAAATCATTCAACAACTTACGTGTAATATTTGCATATATTGAAATAGTGTAGCGATTTAAACCTCTAAATTGTATTATTTCCCCGTCATGCCACTCATATTTAAAGCCATCTTCGGGTTCCCACTCCAAAAATTCGGCAAGAGTTTTTGGCAATTCCGTAGAAATTGGGCTTTGAATTTCGCTTATTGCTGCCATAATCGTAATATTTTAAAACAAATATAAGTTTTTTCTACTGCAATCAATCCAGATTCCTAATAATCTTCTTCGACCGAATGACGTCATCTTGGTTGACAATTACGAAGTAAATTCCTTCGGGAAGACCCGATAAATCGAAATCATGCAAGGCTTTTTCGTGGATGGCTTCTTGCAAGATTTTACCCGATAGGTTTGATAATTGATAGTGCGTTTCCAGCCCTGCGGGTACTTTTACATATACCTTTTCGTCGGGTTCGTTATAGAAAATTACTAATTCGTCTTTGGTCATTTTACTTCTATATTTGTTCTCCGCAACGGACGTATGCGATACGTCCGTACGCTGAAATTCTAATTTTTAATTATTTTCGTTGTTCGAGCTTTACCTTTTTGAATGGTACGAATAAAATACATTCCTGACGAATAACCCGATAAATCTATACTTGGTTCGATTTCTTTGGTTTCGGTCTGCAACAAAGTTCTGCCCCAAATATCTTCTACCGAAATCTTCGTTTTTTCTCCGTTTAGTTTCAAAGTTATTTTGTCAGTTGTTGGGTTTGGATAAATTTGAAATTTTGAGTTATTCGATGAAATCTCGTTGGCCGTTATTGTAAAATCACCTTTCCACGGCACTAAATTGGCTTCGGGTGTAGGTAATTTTACATTCGTGAAAATATGAAATTCTCCCGCAGCTAAATTGATACGAGGTGTAACCTCATTTACATTGATTTCTTGACCCGTAAAATAATCATACCATTTGCCAGTCGATTCAAAGTTGACATTGGATGTTTCGCTGTTAATACTCAAATTAGCAATGATTCGTACATTCATCGAACTGTGATTCAAGGCTACTTGTTTCACTACACTACCCGTTGATTCATTAAAATCTTTTGAGCTAAAGGCTGCTTGCGTGGTTTTAAGTTTGATTAACTCGGCATACACTTTAAATAATTTCAGTCGGTTTTCATCTTTGAGATATTCCCATTTTTGTGGTTTTATGCCCGTTCTTCCGTTGAAATCAATGTTTACATCGTAGCCAAACTCGCCAAATTGCCAAAGCATTTTTGGGCCAGGGTAGGCAAAAAACATGGCTGCTACGGCTTTCGAGCGTTCAAGAACTGTGGCTAAATTCTTTACTTCGTTTCGGCCATTATTGAGAGCATCATATACAATTCTCTCCTCGTCGTGACTTTCTATGTAACCAACCAAATTTGGTTCGTTCCAACCTTTAAATTTATAGTTTAGTCCGGAAAAACTATTATTCGTGCCTTTTATATTATTTCGAGCAGAACCGTTCTGATTTCCCCAAAGCATAAAACCGAAGTTTGCCAGTTCAGTTTCTTCGGTATTATCGGCAAAATGTTCTAAAATCAAGTACGAATCTTTATCAAATGCCCTGATTTTATCATAAAAATGTTTCAAAGTCTTTATTCTATTCTCATCATAGGCGGACATCTGAGAATCGGTCAATGATTTTCTTTGTGTAAACCCTTTCGATAAATCAAAGCGAAAGCCATCGACTTTGTATTCTTTCAACCAAAATTCCAGAACTCTATCGAAATAGTTTTGCGTAGCAGTACTTTCATGATTAAAGTCAAAAAATACCGAATACAAATGCGGAGCAGTCGGATTTTGAAATGGACTATCAGCCGCGGGTTGTGAGCCTCCCCAATAAGCTTTTGTATAAGGAAACTCATAATCTGTATGATTGAAAACCACATCAAGAATAACAGCAATGCCATTTTCGTGGCATTTATCTATCAAATATTTCAAATCATCTTTTGTTCCGTAAGCTTTATCAGGTGCAGTATAATAAGTCGGATTATAGCCCCACGAATTATTTGCAGTAAATTCATTGATTGGCATCAATTCGATGGCATTTATGCCCAAACGCTTGAAATAGGCAATCGAATCGGCTACTTCTCGGTATTTGCGAGAGTTAATAAAATCACGCACCAGAAGCTCATAGATAACTAATTTATCTTTAGCAGGGCGTTTGAAATCTTTTACTTTCCAGTTATAGGGAGTTTGACCAGTTTGAAGTACTGAAACTGTACCACCATAAGTATTTTTTGATGGATAAAGTTTTAGATTCGGATAAGTACTTGCCGAAATCTCAGAATCAAATCTTGGGTCGAGGATTTTTTCGCAAAATGGGTCACCGACCGCTGTTTTTGCATCAATCAAATATTGAAAAGCATATTCTTTTCCCTTTTCTAAGTTATTGATTATCAGCCAATAACGCTCGCCATCAGGTGTTTGATTCATCAAATATCTTGGGTCGATTTGCCAATCATTGAAATCACCGATGAGGTAAACAAAACTTTTTTTAGGAGCAAAAAACGAAAACGTGACGGTATTATCATTGATATAATTGATGCCGTCTTTGATGTTTGGCGGAAGATTCAAGATGTTAATTTTAGGTTTGATTTTAAATTTAATTTCGTCAATTATTTCCTCATTGCCACTTTTGATTTGAAGAAACATATTTTTAGGTGTGGGAGTCATAGAAATAGTTACCGAATCTTTATTTGTAACAAAGGAATTATATAAATCAACCTGAGTAGTAAAAGCGTCACTGGTTGTATTAAATCCAAAAGTAATTTTATCAGCTTTTTTTGAGGTTTTTATGCTGATTTTTAATGACTGATTTTCTTCAAAAAAGTATTTAAGTCAGGTTCAATGAGTTTGTAATAGAGTTTGTCATCATACAAATCCAAAATAAAATCCTCAGTTTGGGCTTTCCCATCACCACTTTTGAGCAATAAACCAAGTTTTTTGATAGTTCGTCCAACAGGAACTTTATAATAGTCACGAGGTTTTAGTTTGATGCTCCAACGGTCATTGCCCAGTGAAGTCATGCGTCCCATTTCAAACGGAACGCCAAAATTTGTTTGTCCAGTAGGTTGAAATTCAAAGGCGTTGTCGGCCGTTCCAGCACCTGACCATAGGAAAACATCGGAGGTTTTGCCGAGTAAACCAGCCACCCGAACATCCTTAGCTTGTTTTAAATCAAAGATTAGTGTAATTTCTTTATCCCCATTAGGAAAGAAAGAATCGGTCGTAATTACTTGACTAAAAGACTGTTGTAAAACAAAAAGCAGCAGTGTGCATTGTAGTAAAATGCGTTTCATTGTCGTATAAGGTTAAAGTATTTCGTAAAAATACATCTAATTTCTGAGAACATACTTTTCCAGCACCTCATAAACCCGATGAATTGGCAAGCCCATAACTGTATAAAACGAACCTTCGATTTTTGGGATTCCAATCATACCAATAAAATCTTGCACACCGTAAGCACCTGCTTTGTCGAAAGGCTTGCAACGCTCAATGTAATAATCAATTTCCCAGTCGCTCAAATCCTTAAAATGGACATAAGAAGTATCAGCAAAACCAATGGTTTCTTCGGCAGTCATTACACAAACGCCCGTAATAACTCGGTGTACACATCCACTTAATGTTTTAAGCATTTCTTTAGCTTCGGCATGGTCGGCTGGTTTATTTAAGATTGTACTCGGCCTGACAAGGCTCTTTTTATTTTCTTGGTCAATAACCACAACTGTATCTGCACAAAGAATGATTTCGTCTTGAAGATTTTCTCTGAAACATTCGGCTTTTGTGCGAGCCAAGAAAACTGGTACTTCTTCAACGGGCATTTCTTCCGAAAAACTTTCATCCGTTGGTATCACTTTTACCGTAAATTCATAGCCAGCATTTTGCATGATTTCTTTTCGGCGTGGAGAATTTGATGCTAAAACTAATAGTTTTGATAATTTCATAAAGTTTCTTAGATTTTCAAGGAGCGAAATTCGTTATTTTTAGCCAATTATCAGTCTTAATTTTAAATTTAAGTCCGAATTAATGAAAAATCACTAAATTGAAACATGAAGTACTTGTTCATCATATTTGTTTTGGTCATTAATGCAGCTTTTGCTCAAAAAAGCCTCTCCGATAGCCTTGACAGCGGAAAGTCGGCAGAGGATAGCATCATGTATGCGAAGCTAAAGCAAAAAATGAATAAGAGTAAGGTTGGTAAAAGTATCTATGGAGCGGTGTTTCGAGATGTTTATAATTCAAGACAGAACAAAGAAATCAAAGAAATTGAGGTAAATCCATTTGAAAAATACGATGGAAAAGTAATTGGTAAAGTAATCATTAAAAAACTCGAAATTTTCGGACCGAGTGTCAATGATACTACTCGAAAAGGTTCAAAAATTGAACATTTTGCCAGTAAAAGTTTCCATTACAATACCCGAGAAAAAGTAATTCGACAATCTTTTTTACTCTTCAAAGAAGGTGATAAACTGAATCCCCAAACTTTAAAAGACAACGAACGTCTGCTTAGGGCTAACCCGA
Source organism: Emticicia sp. W12TSBA100-4 (assembly GCF_040253585.1). Classification (NCBI taxonomy): domain Bacteria; kingdom Pseudomonadati; phylum Bacteroidota; class Cytophagia; order Cytophagales; family Leadbetterellaceae; genus Emticicia; species Emticicia sp. W12TSBA100-4. Next base: position 79,558 of record NZ_JBELAU010000005.1, on the reverse strand, counting down.
TTATTCACGATGCTCGAATTTATATTATTGAGCGTCCAAATGTAAATTGGATGGTTGATGTGTTGATCCTTACACAAGATGTTTGGTCGATAAATTTTGATGTGTCGGGCGATAGTTTCAGCAATTTTGGTTTTGGCGTAGAAGAACGAAACTTTCAAGGGCGTGGCCATTCGTTTCTGAATAAAGTCACGTGGCGTGCTGACGACCCATATCAGCGTTTTGGTTGGCGTAGTATTTATTCAATTCCGTACATTGGAAGCAGTTTTGTTTCAGGGCAATTGAAACTCATTAATGAGCGAGATTTAGCTCAATATTCAGTACAAATTTATCGACCTTTTTTGACTGTAGAAACTCGAAACGCTGGTTCTGCCGAATTAGGTTATACACGCGTTCGTGAGTATAAAAAATTGATTATCAACGATATAGATAGTGCGTTGACTTATAAAGTAAGCTATTTTTATTCAGATGTGTGGTACGGTCGTGCATTTAGACTTGACCCAACGCAACGAAATAAACAATTAGTATTAGCCCTCAGAAGAAGTAGTTTTGAACACCGTAAACGCCCCGAAGTAAGTGCTGATACCAATAAAATTTACTGGAATCGTACGAACTGGTTAGCCAGTATTGGATATTCTAATCGAAATTATCAGCGAGATTTCTTGATTTATGGTTTTGGCCGAACCGAAGATGTTCCCGTCGGAAATTTATTTGCCTTTACGCTCGGAACTGAAAATACCGAATTTGGAAATCGTGGATATGCGGGCTTCCAGTTTGCTAAAGGGAAATATCTACCATCTGATAAAGGTTATTTGTACGTTTTGGCTAATGCAGGTACATATTTGAAGCAAAAGCAAACCCAGCAAGGAGTTGTAGGACTTCAAGGTTTCTATTTTAGCCCATTGATACGAGTCGGAAAATCGCAAACTCGGCAATTTCTTAATCTTGGTTTTACTTATGGTATCAACCGAGATGCCCTTGATTACCTCAATATAAGTGGGAGAGAAGGTATCTTAGGGGTGAATAGCGAAGGGCTTCGGGGGGATAAAAGATTAACACTTGGCTATGAAACTGTTTTGTTTTCTCACAAGAGTATCTTTGGATTTAGGGTTGCCCATTTTGCTTTTGTGAATCTGGGTATGGTGAGTTTGAAAGGTAAACTATTGATAGACAGTAAGATATATCAAGGATATGGCATCGGATTTCGTCTAAGAAACGAGAATTTGGCAATCAATACTTTTCAAGTTCGTCTTGGTTATTATCCTAATATTCCTGATATTTCTTCTGCTTTCAGGTATGCTTTTGATGCTTCGCAACCGCTCAAACTACGAGATTTTGATATTTCTGCCCCTTCAATTATTCCATTACGTTGATTTTGTTTCATTCCAGTTGATTATTTTCTATTTTTTATTTTTTTGAAAATATTTTTTTCTGTGTAACATCCTCTCTATCAGTCATTTTGTTATCAAAATAGCCCTGTTTTGCATTGTTTCATAGATAACAGTGAATTTTTTTTCTGAACTTTTGAACTAAAAATAATCAGTTGTTGTATTATATGTATAGACATATATTGTTAATGTATTATATTTGCATTGAACTAAATAAAAAATATAATTATGTCAATCGAAAAAGATATAAAACAGCAAAAACCATTTAAGAGTGCATACCAAAAAGTGGTTGTAAATATTATGTACACATCCAATTGGATGAACTCTGAACAGCAAGGTTTATTAAAGCCGTTTGATTTATCTGCTCAACAATATAATGTTCTTAGGATTTTACGTGGGCAGTTTCCGAACCCAATTACAGTAAACGGAATCATTGAGCGAATGCTCGATAAAATGTCGAATGCCTCTCGATTAGTTGATAAACTTTTATTGAAAGGTTATGTTTCGAGATGCGATAATGCCGCTGACCGCCGTGCGTGTGATATTAGAATCACCGACGCAGGCTCTCAAGTATTAAAGCAGATTGACGAAATTCAAGCAAGTTGGGAAAATGGAAAACAGTTTCTAACCGATGAAGAAGCCGAAACATTAAGCAGACTTTTAGACAAGCTGCGTGGAAGCAGAGATTAATTGTGCAATTTATTATTTAATTATATTTTTTTAATCCAAATTTAGTTCAAAAATGAAAGTTGTTAAAAATTTGATGGTTGTAGCGTTTGCTGCATTAGTGAGTGTTTCAGCAATGGCTGATGGTGGAAAAAATGCTGCTCCAGTGGCATTAAAAGTGAATACAAGTGCAAGTACTTTTAACTGGCTTGGTAAGAAAGTTACGGGAGAACATAACGGAACAGTAGGTATCCAATCAGGAAGTTTGGTTGTAAATGCTGGGAAATTACAAGGTGGAGAGTTTACGATTGATATGAAATCTATCAAATGTTTAGATTTGACTGATGCTGGTTACAATGCAAAATTAGTTGGCCACTTAACAAGCCCAGATTTCTTTGATGTAGCAAAATACCCAACTGCAAATTTGAAAATCAAAAAAGCAACTTCAAAAGGCAATGGTAACTATGATGTAACTGGCGATTTAACTATCAACGGTGTTACACAGCCAATTACATTCCCTGCGGTTGTAACAGTAGATACAAAAGGTGCTACTGCAACAGCAAAATTTGAAGTTGACCGTACGAAATTTGGTAGCAAATATGCTTCTAAATCTTTCTTCGAATCAATCGGCGATAAAATGATTAATGATACTTTCCAAGTTGACGTTAAAATCGTAGCTGCAAAGTAATTGATTTAGTGATATTTTTTCTTAAAAAAGCCACAGATGATAGAATCATTTGTGGCTTTTTTGTTTTAGATTTACGCATTAATCATCATCAAAAATCAAATAATAATGGCGTATAATGAACCTATGCTCAGAGATGGAGCTTTAGATGGAAAAACTTTTATTGTAACTGGCGGCGGAACAGGACTTGGTAAATCAATGTCAAAATACTTTCTCGAACTCGGTGCAAATGTAGTGATTACAAGTAGAAAATTGGCCGTTTTGGAAGAAACTGCCCATGAACTCAGACAAGCAACTGGAGGTAAAATTCTGCCAATTGCCTGCGATGTAAGAGATTACGGGGCAATCGAAGCCATGAAAGATAAAACTTTGGCTGAGTTTGGACAAATCAACGGTTTGCTAAATAATGCCGCAGGAAATTTTATTTCGCCAACCGAACGACTGTCACACCGAGCCATTGATACAATTGTTGATATTGTGCTGAAAGGAACATACTACACAACGCTCGCTTTGGGCAAACATTGGATTGAAAAAAAACAAGCTGCAACTGTGCTGAGTATTGTAACTACCTATGCCTCAACTGGCTCGGGTTATGTTGTTCCATCGGCAATGGCAAAATCTGGAGTTTTGACAATGACCCGAAGTTTGGCCGTTGAGTGGGCAAAATACGGAATTCGATTCAATGCCATTGCACCTGGCCCCTTTCCAACCAAAGGTGCTTGGGATAGACTTTTTCCAGTTGAAGCTTTTCCTCCACATTTAAGAGAACGCTTCTCAGACCATGGAAATGTGCCAATCAAACGAGTAGGCGAGCATCAAGAATTGGCCAATCTGGCGGCTTATTTGATGTCAGATTTTTCTTCGTACATCAACGGCGAAGTAATTACGATTGATGGTGGAGAATGGATAAATGGAGCAGGAGAGTTTAATCATCTCAATGAAATTCCAACCGATATGTGGGATGTAATTCAGGCTGCTATTAAATCGAATACACGAGCTAAGAAAGAGTAAAATTAAATGTTTGATGTTGGGTGTTTGATGTTTTTCAGACATTAAACACCCAAAGTTCATCTAAACCACAGTCAATTTTTCATCACCAAATCGTTCAAATTCCTTAGTTTCTACGATTTTTTTGATGCGAATAACCGTCTGGAATATTTCTTCAAAAGTATTGTAAAGTGGTGCAATACCAAGTCTAATATTATTTGGCGGACGAAAATCTGGAATAATACTCTGCGAACCGTCAATTGGTTCTATCATAGCTCGGTTGATTTTATATCCTTCTTGATGTTGGATCGAAATATGTGAACCTCGTGTATCGGTATTCAATGGCGAAGCAATCTTAAAACCGAGTGGTTCTAAAAGGTTTTGAACTAATTCTATCAAAAAACTACTTTGGGCAATACTTTTTTCTCTTAGATTTTGAATTCCCGCTTCAATCATTACATCTAAACCTGCCTCAATCGCTGCCAATGAAAGCACCGAAGGAGTTCCTGCCGCAAAACGTTGAATATCATTCTTGGCTTCATAATCCAGCGTAAAATCAAAAGGTTTGTCATGGCTAAACCATGCCCAAATGGGGTTGGCAAGTTTTTCTTGCAACTCTTTTCTAACATATAAAAATGCAGGAGCTCCCGGCCCACCGTTGAGATACTTGTAAGTACAACCCACAGCCATATCGGCACCAGATTCGTTGAGGTTTACTGGCACAGCTCCCGCCGAATGACTCAAATCCCACAAAACCAAAGAACCTTTTTTGTGTGCTAAGTCATTGATTTTCTGCATATTATATTTGTAGGCACTCTTGAAAACTACATGACTTAGTGTCAATAAGGCTGTATTTTCGTCTAAGGCTTGCTGTATGGCTTCATCACTGATGCTTATTTCATCATCACTTTTGATAATTGAAAGTGAGTGATTCTTGAATTGCTGTTCAATCAAACCTTGCAAAACATAAATGTCAGTCGGGAAATTGATTGAATCAGTGATGATTTTGGTTCTATTCTCTTGAAAATTGAGGGCTGCAAAAGCGAGTTTATAGAAATTGATGGAGGTACTATCGCCCACAAAAATTTCATCGGGTCTTGCTCCTACAATCTGAGCAATTTTAGCTGCAACTTTATTCGGAAGTTCAATCCAGTGTTCGTTCCAGCTTCTTATCAATCTTTTTCCCCATTGATTTTGAATAAGATTAGTGCTGAGTTCGAGTGTTTTCTTGGGTAATCTTCCCAAAGAATTTCCATCTAAATATATTTCATCGCCGATTTCAAATTGATTTCTGAAATGAGCGAGTTTATCATTTTTATCGAGTTCGAGTGCTTTTTGCTTAAAATTTTCTATTGTCATTTCTTTATTTTCTTCAATAATTCGGGTGAAATTTTTTCAACCCATTGCTGATACATTTTTCCAGAAGGATGAAGAGCATCTGTGGCGATAAGCGTTGCGTCGTTTAGTGCTTGGCGAGAAATCGGTGTAATATCAACATACAAAATTCCCTTTTTCTCGGTTTCTTCTTTTTTTACTTTATTGAAGAAATCAATTTCTTCAGAAATCGTTTTATTTTGTCCCTTTCCACCAAATGGCGTTACACCCCAATCTGGAATTGATACCACAAAAAGTCGCTCAGGTTTATTTCCTGCAAACTTGAGAGCTGTTTCGAGTAAATCAATAAACTCAGTTCGGAACTGCTCGACGCTTCGCCCTCGATATTGATTATTTACACCGATTAAAAGAGAAACCAAATCATAAGTTTTAGTGATATTTTCTGAAACAATTTTTGCTTTTAATTCATCAGTTGTCCAACCTGTTCGGGCAACTATTTGAGGTGAAGCTACTTCTACACCACTTTTGGTGAGACTTTTACTCAATTGAACAGGCCAACGGTCGTTCTCTGTAACACTTTCACCGATTGTGTAGCTATCGCCCAGAGCTAAATAGGATAAGCCGTTTGTCATATTGTTTGATTGTGAATTGATATTCTGTGAAGAGCTTTCACACGAAAAAAGAATAAATAACAGAATTGATATAAAGTATTTCATAAGTTGATGATTCGTTTTTTATACAAACGAATATCAATACCAACTTAGATTTCAATCTCCTTGTTTTTCTTTTTTCCGAAAAAGGTAATTAAATAATAAATTATTGATAAGACCACCAAAAAAATAGCGAGACTGCTCACTTCTTTGATTGCCAAATTAGATAAAAACCACAGAATAGAAATTGCTGCCAGAATAGGAATAGTGATGCCCGCAGGAAGTCGGAAATCATCAATCTTACCATTTTCATTGAGTCGAAGCTTGATAGTTGCCAAAACAACACCCAAATAGACAGTCAATAACGAAGCACTCGCAATAATGGCCAATTCTTTAAAGCCGCCCGAGATGGAGAAAATAAAATCTAATGCAGCATAGGTGATGATTGCTATATACGGGGTGGCAAATTTGGGGTGAACTTTGGCCATGATTTTGGGCATCCAACCTTTGTTTGCACCTGCAAAAATCACTCTTGGATAAGACAAAACCGAGCCGCTCAATGCAGCAAACATCGAAAACGCTGCTCCAATTATCATTAAAGTTGAACCAAACGAACCGATAACCTTATTTGCTACGGCTGCTAATGGAGCTTCACTTTGGTTGACTAAATCAGCTCCAAGCACACCTTGTGAAACGGTTTGGATTAAAATATAAAATAAAACCACCGCTCCCATGCCCGAAAGGATTCCCAAAGGCACAACTCTCTTCGGATTTTTGAGTTCACCACTGACATTTAATGAAGCTTCACCACCAGCAAATGCAAAAAATAGTAGGAGAGACGCTTCCCCCAATTTTGAGATTGTGGGTAATGAATGCCATTTTAGGTTTTCGATTGACGTGCCAAAAAAGCCTGCTAAGATAAGAATTACCAATGGAACAAGTTTGATAAGCGTGTTTATTTTTACAGTATTGTCGCCGTGTTTTACGCCAAGAATGTTGACATAAGTAAAAAGTCCAAAAACTATTAAAAAGAACAATGCTCTAAAGGGAAGTTCGGTCAAAATTGGTAAATAAATACTAAGAGTATCGGCCATGGCATTGGCAATAGCGGCATCAGCTAAGATTCCAACAAACCAAAACATCGTATTGGCCAAGAAACCTGCATAAGGCCCAAATGCAGCGTGAATGTAGGCATAAGCTCCCCCCGTGACGGTAATTTTACTGCCAATTTCTGAAAAGCAAAGCATGATGAGCATCATCAGAAATCCACAAAAAAGGTAGGCTAAAATACTGGTTTCGCCCAAAAAACTGGCGACAAAGGCAGGTAAGACGAAAATTCCTGCTCCGATAGTTCTGTTGAGTGTGTTGGCTGCTAAGCCCAAAATACCGATTTCACGGCGTAGTCCTTCGTCGTTGGTTGATGTCATTTTTTAGGGTTTGAAGTGTAATAGTTTTGTCTAAACCACAAAGTGGTTCAACTTTAATAGCCGTAGGTGAAACCTATGGGCGTTTATATTGAGTAATAATTTTAACTCCTTCGGGGTTGAACTTTTAAAAACTCTTATTACCATAGGTTTCACCTATGGCTATTCATATTTAATCCTTTCAGGATTTTTATATTTGGATTAAATCTTACTTCAGTGTGAAAAGTTTAATATCCAAAAAAATTAACCCAAATCTAACTGATTTATCGCCAACAAAAAAGCCTTCAATGAATTTTGAAGGCTTTTGAGCGAATTAGAATATATTATTTCACAATTTGAATTCCGTGGCAGCCACGAGGCATGAAAAGTTTGAAATCCTGTTTTTGTAAACTTGGTTTATCTCCGTTTTTTACTTTCCAAAATTCAATTCCACCGAAATGTTTTCCAAAATTAAAATAATCGAAAACTGTTACGGCAATGTTTTCTCCTGATTTGTCAAACACAATATTTTTTGGTAAAATTCCTTCAAATTCATATTCGGCTACATTATTCAATGAGCCATCAGAAGTAAGTTTCAATAAAGAAATTGACGCTTTTTTTGAAGAATCATTGTTTTCCCACGGAAAATATGACTTTTTGGCATTGGTTACAGCTACCAAACTTCCATCTGGACTTATCGCAAAACTTGTGGGTGTTTCGCCAAGTTTAGTTTTTGTGATTAAGTAATGCTCGCTTGTACCTTCTAAATTAAATTTTAGCACAAACATATCGCCAGAAGTGTCGCTACCTGATTCTGATTTGCTGGCAATATTCGATTTTAAGTCAGGAACAAGGTAATATTTGCCATCGGGTGTGAACTGCCCAGCACTTGGTAAATTTCCAACTTTTAGGGTGCGACCGACCACATCTAATCGAATGATTTTTGTCGTTGGGCCATCACGAGTAACTTTCATTAAACCAACTTCTTTTGATTCTTCCATCGTGAAAACCAAAAAGTTATTGTTTGGATGCCAAGTTATATCAGTAATTTTTCCTGATTGAAAATCCTGCGGTTTATTGATAATTCTGATTGGCTTTCCCGTTGGGTCAAGTTCCAGAACTTGCAATTCTTTGCCATATTCTTCGCTACAAAGTGCTAAATATTCACCATTCGGGCTAATATCAATTGCCGTAGGGTTTTTGCCAGTCGGGAATTTATATAAAACCTTTGGTTGAGATAAATCGCTAATGTCAACAACTGAAATAAAGCCACCTGCTGGTAATTCTGTATTGAGATTACGAATTTCGGTTGTAGTTTCGGGCGTTGTGCCACGAACTTCTACTACATAAGCAATCGGACGATTGGGCGAAATAACAATGCTTTTTGCCGAATTGATAGCCGAGTTAGAGACAACTAAACTTCTGATTTCGTCGGAATACTTCTCAATTGGAAGTTTCACAATCGACATGTAATCTTTGTTGCCACGCTCTTTAAATAGCTTACCATCAACAAAAGCGGAGGCTGCCATATCGGCATCTGAAATAGCAATAATCCCTTTAGCATCAAAACTTAACTTCTGTGAATAAGCAAGTGTTGTAGCCAAAGTAAGTATAGATAAAAGTATTTTTTTCATGGGAAATCAAGGACAATGCGAATCTTGTTCGCAGTAATGGACTGCAAATTTCTGAAAAAAACAGCAAAGTTGGGCAAGATTTCGTTAAAAATTAACTTTCGGCATCATAAACTACTACTTTTTCCCAAAGAGAAGAGCAGTTATTGATAAATACATAATGGTCAGGATGTACTTGATATGCGTCTTGATCAGCGGCATTATCGAACACAAAAGTCAAAGAAAAACTGTATGAAGAATCAATTACTTCACGGTTGGTATTGGCTGGGCGGCCAACATAAGCAGTCTTGATTAAATCAATTTTTGAGAGTTCTTTCAAACCTGCGTGAAGAGCCTCTTGATGCTCTTTGTTATCTTTTTCTTTTAACCAAAAAAATACTGTGTGTACAACACCTGATTGTAAGTTTGCCATAGAAAATTGAGAATTGAGAGTTAGGAATTAGGAATTAAGAGTTAAGAATGGGTAACTCTTAACTCTTAATTTTTCATTATTTAACATTTCCGAAGAAAGAAAGTGTTCCGAGTAAATAATTTTGGATAGATGAACCGTGGTCGCCACCAGTTATGGGAATCAATTCGACATTGCTTGCACCACGTTGTTTCATGGCATCGAAGGCTGTTTGAGAATTGAAATACGGTACATAAGTATCGGCTGTTCCGTGATAGAGCTGAGTTGGCGTTTTTGGTTTCCAGTCAAAAATATCGTTGTCTTTTACTGCATTTAGTAAAGCTGTATCTGTTCCGTTAGCTACTCCTTTTTTTACAGCATCGCTTAAAAGTGTTGTTAAACTGCCCGAAATTCTGGCATTTTGTTGTTCTTTCTGAATCTGTGCCGCATAAGCTGCCGCAAAATAATCGGTCATTGGGCGGTTAAGTTTGTAGATTCTATCATACGTCAACAAAACCCAAATGTAAGAAGCATTGTGCTGAGGATTACCACTCGAAGGTGTAGAAACCAGTGTCTTGAAACTCAAAGTTTTGTTGTATGCACCAGCACCACAACTCGAAGCCTTCAAATTAAATTCTGAGCCAGTTTCTTCTTCAATTTTTTTCTGTAAAGCCAAAGTTGCAAATCCACCTTCTGAATATCCAGCGATTAGTAAGTTATTATTCCAACTGATTTTTTCTTTCGCAATTACTTCTTTCGCTGCTCGAAGCATATCGAGACTTGCAGAGGCAAGTCCTTCACGGTGTTCGTAGGTGTGAGGAAGTGTGTTTGAAGCACCATAACCAATATAATCGGGAGCAACTACGATGTAACCAATCGTTGCAACAACTGAAGCAAGTGTACCTTCGCCCTCGGCAGTAAAATATGAAGGTGCTTGTTTATCATCGAAGATTGTTCCGTGTTGATAACTAACCAACGAAAGAGGAGTTGTGGAACCAGTAGGAACAATTAAACCACCAGATGCTTGAATTTCAGTGCCATCAGTATTTTTGGTTTTGTAAACAATTTTATATTGCTTAACTCCAGAGCGAATAAAAAGTGCAGCTTGAGAACCCAAGCTCGAACCAAGTGCTGCAATGAGCTGCTCTTTTGTTAATTCTTTAACGAGCGTGGAACTCACCAAAACTTGTGGTTGAGGAGTTTCGGTAGTTGATTTATCGCATGACCAAGTAACAAATGCAAGCGTAAAGGAGACGATGAAGTACTTAAATAATTTTGTTTTCATGATTTTTTTGGATGTTACACAAAAGTACAAATTCAGACGGATTGTCTGTAATTTTAGCAACGTTTTTTAGTGAATGAAAATTTTGGATTTGTGTGGAATATAAGTAAAGTAGCTTGGTAACCTTGTTTTTTGCAAAAACTTGAAGACCTAAAATAAAAAAGCTTGATAATCGCATTGATTATCAAGCTTCAAAGTGGAGGAGATGGGATTCGAACCCACGACCCCTTGCATGCCATGCAAGTACTCTAACCAGCTGAGCTACACCCCCGTTTTTTGTTGTGGTGCAAAGATGCTATCTTTTGTTTGAACAACAAAATTTATCTATTAAAAAATTACCAACCAGGAATCAAGAAATTTACTCCCGAAACCATGTTTTGGCGTTTTCCATTGTAAATCGGTACTGCTAAGTATGGCTCTACAATCAAATATCCCATCAGATTTACTCGTAAACTAAAGCCTGTCATTATCAATGGTAGGACTTTAAAACTTATTTCGCCAGTGGACGTTTTATAAAAATTATCACTTTTTATTTTTCTATCAGCTGACCAAACCATGCCACAATCAAAGAAAAAATTGAGGTCGCTCGGTACGTAAGCAAAATCTATCAAAGCCAATTTCTTCGGGCCAGTTAGTGGTAATCTGACTTCAAGATTTGTCACCAGAAGTTGTTCGCCTTGCAGGGCTTCTTGTGTAATCAGTCCCAAATTTTGCTGTTTTGTGAGTGCACTTCCATAAAAACCGTGCATATTCCACGGAAAACCTAAATAAAGTGGGTTAATTTGATTCAAATAATCAAGATTCGATGCATTCAAACGACCGTTATAGAGGAATCGTCCTGCAATCGTGAATGGTTTTACATATTGATATTTGCGTGCATCAACCAAAATATTTGTATAGCTGGTTGAACCAAAATATCTTCCCGCCTCAAATCTATAACGATAGCCCTTGATTGGTGCAGTAGTTCCAAAAATTGTGTTATCTCCCACAAAAGCTACGTATAATTGACTCAAACTAAAGGCATTGAACCCTTGCGATTTTAAATAGGACTGTGAAAGTTTGGTGCGTGTACTATTATTTAGTACAAAGGATTGTCCAGTTGTGGGGTCAAAGGTTGTGTAATCAGTATATTCATCGCCCGAAAAGCCATACCAGTTGCCATTGATACCACCCTCAATTCGCTGATTGGTATTAAGTGGATAAAAAGCAAATACGCCTATTTGGTTGATAGCCAGTCTATTAATTAAATATTTATTAGCAATCAAAGAATCATTTGTTGGTACGCCAAGCGATGATTTTACTTTGGCATCAGTCACATAATTGCTTTTGAAAAAGCTTGCCGTTTTTGTAGTGCTATCGGTGTAAGTTCCTTGAAAGCGGTATGGAATACGTGCAAAAGTCACTCCCCACTGCAAAGGTTTCTTTTGATTAAGGTACATGAGTTGTCCACCAAAATCTTGGATTTGACCATTGATAGAAACCGCTCCAGCCAATTGATTATGGTTAAGCATATCACTGAAAAGTCCAACTACGCCTCCGCCCAAGCCAGTTCCCCAACGACTTGCCGAAACGCCAACGCCCGAACTGCCGAGATAATCTAATTTGAATTTGGGTTGATAATTTAGAAGTTTCAATTTCTTTTCTGGAACTCTAACTACAAGGTTATTTTGCTCTAAATTTTTTTGAACAATATCTCGTCCTTCTTTTTGAACAGCCAGATTTGCTGCCGATTTATTGACTTCATTTCCAACGACTTGTTGCTGAAACGCCCCGTAACTTGCTAAATATAAGTTGTATTTGCCGTTTTGGAAGTAGTTATAAATCAGCTGTCCCGTTTTTGTAGCAATACTGACTGCGGGAGAATACATCGTAATTCCACTGATGCCAGTAAAATAATTGGTTAGTTTTTCAATTTGTTTCGAGGCAATATCGTAACGATAAAGATTTCTAAAACCATCGGCATCGGATAAGAAATAAATTGCTTTTCCACTAGGTGCAACCAAAGGGTTTAGATTATCAGCTTCTTGGAAAAAGTCAAAATTCTCAACTGCCAGCGTTTCTATGTTTATTCTTGAAATTCCATTGCTCGCTTTTTCCAAACGAACATTTTTACTACCTCTGTCTGAAACAAAATAAATCCATTCACCATCGGGCGACCAAGTTGGTTGTAAATCAGAAAAGTTGTCTTTTGTTAGATTTTTGACCGTTTTTTCTTTCAAATTATATAAATATAAATCGCTTTCGCCATTCATCAGCCCAGAAACTACAATCGAATTTCCATCGGGTGACCACGCAGGGTTGGTAAAAGAATCAACGTCTTTCAGTTCAAAACTATCTTTGTTTCCGTTGGCAATATCTATGATTGAAAGTTTATTTCGACCTTTAGTTTGAATCACCAAAGCCAACTTTTGACCGTCTGGCGACCACGTTCCTGCGGTTTCCAGAAAACTATACGAATCAACGTGCGAACCAAACGAACTACTTTCTATCTTGCGAATGATTCGCCCAGTAAGTGTTTCTACAATAAAAATATCAAGTGAAAGGACATTTTTTGATGAAATATAGGCCACATATTTGCCATCTGGACTAATTGACGGTGAAATATTCATTTCGCCCGCATTGCGTTGAGAAGCAATTTCTTTTCCAATCGGTTGAATAGAAGTGCCTGCTCGCATGGTCGTATAAGTATCAATCAAAGCCTGTTTCCACTTTACCGAAAATTTATCAATACTTGTTTTGAGGTTTCTTGTGAAAGCTACTTCAATGCCATATTTGGCCGTTTCTCTGAAAAGTGGACGAATAATATCATCACCATAAGTGGCGGTCATGTATGCCCAAAAAGCTTGTCCCCAACGGTACGGAAAATATTTATATTCTTTGGTCACTAAATCTCTAATTGTTGGAATGTCGTTGCTCAAAACTGCATCACGCATCCACATGGCCGTATGGGCGTCAACTCGCCCCAACGACATATATTCAGCCAAACCTTCCACCATAAAAAGTGGTAGATTCTGTATATTGCCAATTTGTGTAGAGTCGCCAGAAGTCATTAACTGATATTGAAACGCATGCACCAATTCATGCCCCAAAACGTGGTCGGTTTGGCGTTTAGAAAACATCATCGGCATTACTACTCGATTTCTGAGTCCTTCGGTTACGCCACCTGTTCCTTCTCCAATTTGTCCACCAATGGCGGTAGTTTCTTGAAAATCAGGGTGATTTTGGTAAACAATTAGCGGATTTGGCTTAATAAATGCCAGCTTGAAAACTTCTTGATGAATTTTATACCAATGTTCGCTATTAACGATGATGTCGTTGGGAATCTTATTTTCGTTGAAATAATGGTATAACTCGAAGTGAGGGCTTTGCAGAACTTTAAATCCGAAGGTTTTATAGCGAGGTTTGTTTTGTCCAAAATATTGCGACTGCGAAATAGCTAAATTGCTGATAATCAATCCAATGGTTAATAAACAAAATTTTCTCATACCTTCGTGCGAAACGTTTACTGCTTTGACTTTACTAATAAGAACGTAAAAATAGGCAAAATAGCTTATTAGTAGTTTAGAAAATTATTGTTTTGCTAAATCAGCGTATTGTGGGCGGCAAACTCGAGCGAAGCGGGATTTCCAGTAGCTAGTCATCATGTTGTCTTCAATAACCCCTTTGCTCGATGAAGCATGAATAAAACGAATGTCGTTTTCGTTTTTTACTTCTGTAACTATTCCCGAATGACTGATGTTTTTACCAACTGTTACGAAGAAAACTAAATCGCCTTTTTGGATATTGGGTAAATTGATTGCAGGAAAATATTCGGCCTGCTGCCATGAAATGCGGGGCAGTTTTACACCTATTTCTTTAAATGTTAAACAGAGTAAACCCGAACAATCGAGCCCTTTTTCATCATTGCCACCACTTTTATAAGGTACTCCCGTGTAATTTCGAGCAGCAGAAATAATTTTTTTTGTATAAATATTTTCTCGAGCTGGCGTATTTTCAGGGGCTTTACTACGTAAAATTTTGCACGAACTAACATTCATCATGCAGAACATGATTAAGATATACGTTTGGTATTTTTTATAGTGTAGCACTTATGATGGTTTTTTCATAATCACAACGAGAAAATGATGCCAAACAAGCAATTTTTCAAAACTTTTTTGTTACTTAATTCGTAGTTAATACAAAACATCTCTAAATATAAAAAGATTATGAAGAAAATAATGCTGTTATTAATGCCATTTGTGTTTTTGGCTTGTCAGAGTTATTCACAAAATGGTAAATCGAAAAAAGCTGATTGTAAAATTGAGGTTATAAAGAAGACGGATGCTGAATGGAAAAAGCAATTGAGCCAAGAACAATATTATGTAACCAGAAAGGCTGGCACTGAACGAGCTTTTACTGGAATTTATTGGGATAACCACGATAAAGGCATATATAAATGTATCGGTTGCGATTTAGAGCTTTTTACATCAGACACAAAGTTTGAATCTGGAACTGGTTGGCCAAGCTTTTGGAAACCAATCAATGAATGTAATGTAGAAGAACGTGCCGATAATGCTTACGGAATGGTCAGAACTGAAGTCGTTTGTAATCGTTGCAAAGGTCATTTAGGTCACGTTTTTGACGATGGTCCAAAACCAACGGGCTTGCGTTATTGCTTAAATTCTGCTTCCTTGAAGTTTGTGAAGAAGTAATTTAGGCACAGAGAGGGAAAGGCACAGTGAGACAAAGTATTTAAAAGTTGAAAGGGAATTGAGTGAAAAAAGGCACAAAATGATAGAATATTTTCTACGCTTTGTGCCTTTGCTACTTTGTATCTCTGTGCCTTCTAAACCAAATAACTACTAATACTCATAATATCAGCAAACACACCTGATGCGGTTACTTCTGCACCTGCACCTGGGCCTTTTACTACCAAAGGATTGTATTTATAGCGTTCGGTTGTGAACGAAATAATATTTTCAGAACCAGCCAAATTAAAGAATGGATGTGAGCGACCCACTGTTTTTAGGCCAATACTTGCTTTATTGTCACTATCAAGTGAAGCGATGAATCTTAAAACTTCATCGTTGGCTTGTGCGTTTTGCAAAAGTTTCTCGAATCGGTCATTGTCTTTTTCGAGTTCTTCAAAAAACGCATCAACCGAAGGGGCATTTAAACAAGCATCATTCAACAAATTAACGATTGTCACATCTTCTGGTTCGAGTTTTAAACCTGCTTCACGAGATAATATCAGGATTTTGCGAGCTACGTCTTGTCCACTCAAATCGTCTCTTGGGTCGGGTTCGGTGTAGCCTTTTGCTTTTGCTTCTTTCACTACATCAACAAATCTATCGCCCACTTTAAAGTTATTGAAAATATAAGCCAATGTTCCCGAAAGTACCGCTTCAATCTTATTGATTTTATCTCCACTCGTTATCAATCCTTGCAGTGTATTGATAATCGGTAAACCTGCACCAACGTTTGTTTCGTACAAAAACTTCACACCGTGTTTTTGGGCGGCTTTTTGGAGCATAAAATACTGTTCATATCTGCCCGAATTGGCTACTTTATTTGGCGTAACGATTGATACACTACTGCTTAAAAGCGAATAATAATACTGCACAATATTTTTATCGGCCGTGCAATCGACAAAAACGCTGTATGGTAAATTCAAATCTTGTACATCAGAAACAAACGAGCCGATATTGGCAATTTCGCCTTTTTCGAGCAACTCTTCTTTCCAATTTCCGAGACTAATTCCGCCCTCATCTAACAACATCTTTTTTGTATTAGTGATGCCTACGAGTCTGATATTGAGGTTTTTACGTTGTTTTAAGTATTCTTTTTGCTCTTGAATTTGTCTTAAAAGTGTACTTCCAATTAAGCCTGTTGCACCAACTAAGTATAAATTGAGCGTCAAGCCATCCACTTGAAAAAAAGTTTCGTGAATGGCATTGAGAGCTTTCGTAATATCTTTTTTATAGATAACTACCGAAATATTTAACTCCGAAGAACCTTGGGCAGTTGCAACCACATTGATACCGTTTTTACCAAGTACAGTAAATAATTTACCCGAAGTACCTGTACTTGATTTCATACCCTCACCCACGACGGCAATGACCGAAAGGTTTTGTTCGATAGAAATATTATCAACCAAACCTTGCGAGATTTCGGTAGCGAAACCTTCTTCCAATATTTCTTTTACGCCATAAGCTGTTTTTGGGTCAACCGCAAAACAGATTGAATGCTCGGAAGATGCCTGAGAAATCAAGATAACGCTGATTTTATTGGCTGCTAAAATCGAAAATAATTTGGCTGAAACCCCGGCAACACCCATCATACCGCCACCTTGCACATTCACCAAAGCAATATCATCAATCGAAGAAATCCCTGTGATGGAATATTCTTTAGTGCTGGCAGTTTTGCTAACGAGCGTACCTTCGTGGTGATGATTGAAAGTATTTAATATGCGTAAAGGAATGTTTTTCTGAAAAGCAGGAGTGAGGCTCGGCGGATAAATAACTTTTGCCCCAAAATGCGATAATTCCATTGCTTCAGCATAAGTAATTGTCGGAATCGTGAACGCATTTTTTACTTTGCGAGGGTCAGAAGTGAGCATTCCATCAACGTCTGTCCAGATTTCTATAACAGTTGCGTTGAGTGCTGCACCAAAAATTGAACCTGTATAATCAGAACCGCCACGGCCGAGTGTGGTTGTTACGCCATCAATCGTTGAGCCAATAAAACCCGTGATACATTGTAGTTTATTGGTTTGAGCAAAATGCTTTCTGATTAGTTCATTCGTTAAATCTCCGATTACTTCGGCATAACCAAAATGGTCATCAGTTTTTATGACTTTTCTTGCATCTAAATATTCAGCATCAATTCCTCTGTTTTTGAGTGCTTCGGTAACAATTGTTGTAGAAAGTCTTTCACCAAAACTCACGATAAAATCATTCGTTCGTGCCGAAAGTTCTTTTATCAAGAAAACACCACGCAATAAATCTTCGAGTTCATTTAATAAACCCTTAACTTTTGCAATAGCACTGCTCTGATTTTTAACATCAATCAAACCTCTAACGGCTGCAAAATGACGGTCTTCTACCGATTTTAATAATTGTAAATATTCTAAATCAGAAGTAGCGGCCAATTTACCAATTTCGATTAGGCGATTCGTAACACCACCCATTGCCGAATAAACTACTGCAATTTTGCGTCCTTCGTTGAGATTTTCTTGTAAAATCTGTATAACCTGATTGATACTTTCAACCGTTCCGACCGATGTTCCACCGAATTTTAATACTTTCATAAACCCCAATACCCCCCCGCCCCTAAAGGGGAGCTAAAATTTAGATTCTTACAAAAATCCCCCTTTAGGGGTTGGGGGTGGTGCAAATATAACAATTTATATACCAATGTCTGAAAAATGATGATAAAATTGTGTTTTTCTAAGAAACCATTAGGAAGAACTGTGTGTTGTTTAGAAGATTATCTAAATATTTAATGGAAAATTTGTATTTCTGAATCAGAAAACACATATTTGTATTTATCAATTGATATAAGTGAAAAATTATGAATAATTTATTTAGAGCATTGAATGATGCTACTCGCCGTGAGATTTTGGAGTTGCTAAAAGATGGAGATATGACTGCTGGCGATATTGCCGATAAATTTGATATGAGCAAACCCAGCATTTCGCATCATTTGGATTTGCTTCGCCAAGCTGATTTGGTGGCTTCGGTGAAGAAAGGTCAGTTTGTGCTTTATTCGCTCAATATGACCGTCATGGACGAAATTATGGTTTGGTTTATGCAATTTAAACCCAATGCGGCACAACAAGCTGAAAAACCAAGGATTCGTCTGCACGCTGGAAAGTAGAATGCTTCAAGGCTTTCACGCAATAAACGAGGTTAAATCAATGAGTAAATATAAAAACTTGTTGTCTGTAGCCCATTGACCGTGAACTAAAATAATCTACACCGATGAAAAAAAATATTCCGTTTGAATTGCTGATTTTAACAATTATGATACTTCCGTTTGCCTATATTTATATTAATTGGCAACCCAAGTTTTCGCTTAATCATCAGAATAAGTTTGATTATTACTTGTACGCAGTGGTGTTTTTCTACATTGTGCCGCTATTGATGCAGTTTTTGGATAGTCGAAAGCCTAATGCAGAATTATTACTTAAAAGTGCCAAACGAATTCGTTTGATTTGGTCTGCTTATCTTTCGGCTTTGGGGTTAATATTATTTTATTATTTACTCAATGATTATGAGTATGATAAACCCCGACTTTTGGGAGTTGCTCTTTCACTTTTTTTATTTGCCAGTGGAAATTTTAGACAAAATATTCATCCATCAAGCATTTTTGCAGGAAATGGTATTTTCTCGAATAAAGCAAGTTTACAAGCAGCAGAGGAGAGGAATAATAGAAAAAATCAACGATTTATGGCCAAACTTTTCTTTTGGGTCGGAATCGTCGGAACTGTTTTCTTTTTATATTTCAAAGAATCGATGCTTACTTCTTGGGGATTGATATTTGTAGGAATGGTGATTTTTTATGGAATCGCTATTCGTTTGATTCGTGGGGTAGTTTGATGGATTGTGTATTTTTAAGGAAGATATCGCTTTAAGCGAACGTCGCCCGGCGAAGTCTTCCTTTCTATTTATTATTTAAAACTTTCTCAACTTCTTTCACTTCAGTAATTTTAGTTTCACCATGCCACTCGTTATAAATGTAGGTAACAACTTCGGCAATATCCAGATTGGTGAGTTGATTATTGGCTGGCATTGGTTGGTTATATTTCTTACCATTGACCAAAATTTCACCTGCAAGCCCATTTTTAATAATATAAATAACTTTTTCTTTGTCTTTCAGATAATCACTGCCTGCAATTGGTGGATAAAGGCTTTGAAGTCCTTTTCCATCTTTTTGGTGGCAATTAGCACAATTTTGCTCGTAAAGTTCTTTTCCTCCGATATAATACTGCTCCAGTTTTATCTTTTCTTCTGACTGACACGAAGTAAATGAAACGACAGCTAAGATGAGCACAAATAGCTTTGAAAGCAATCGTTGGAGAAACTTATAGATGACTTTTAATGATTTGATGAAAGGTATATTATCTTCATCATACCTCATATCTCTGATTTGTTGTCTCATTTTATTTTTCGTTTAATAGAACCTCCATGTCTTTTATCAATTTAGTCACGTCGGTTTCTTTTGTGCCATCATAGATACCTCTTACTCGACGTTTAGTATCAACTAAAATAAATGCTCCACTATGAATAATCCCACCCGCAGCCGTTGAGTCTTCGCCAGCCGTTACGTAATAAGATTTTTCGCCAATTTCATAAATCTTTGCCTTTTCTCCCGTGACAAAATTCCACATTTTACCGCTGATTCCGAGTTGAGAGGCATATTCTTTCAAAACCTTTACTGAATCATGCCGAGGGTCGATTGTATGCGATAAAATACCAACTTTAGGGTTTTCTTTGTATTTTTCATAAACTCTCAACATTTGTTTTTTCATGACGGGGCAAATGGTAGGGCAGGTCGTAAAGAAGAAATCAGCCACGTAGATTTTACCTTCGTATGTTTTATTAGTAATAATACTACTATCCTGATTTACAAATGAAAAATCGGGAATTGTATGATAAACCGAATCGCCATTTACGAAGTCTCGCTCGCCCATGATTGGCAATTTTCTTGAAGAATTATCGCAAGAAATGATACTTATGGTGGCAATACAAAATAGGATGACAGGAATTAACTTTTTCATGTATAAATTAAGCCTGCAAGCAGTAAACTTACAGGCTTTATTAAGTGTGTAATCTGATTTTATTTCAAAAACTCATCGGCTTTTTTCTTGGCATCAAGCGTAGCTTGCTTTAATTGCTCTCCTTCTGTTTTCAATGTCGTTAGTGCTTTTACTTTTTCTTCGCTATCTTTCATGTCGGCTGCTTCACCGAGTTTTGGCATCCAAGTTTCCATATCAGTATAGGCTTTATCAAGAGCCAACGAAATATCCAGAGCAGTTTTTTTCAATGTTGTATCAGCTTCAGCTTTTTTCATTACGTTTGCTTTCAAATCTTCCAGATTCATGCTGATTGGCATTATTTCATCATGCAATTTAAAAGTTTCTTCTTTTAATTTAGCTGATTCTTCGGCGGCTTTATTACTGCAAGCCAATGAAAATATAATAAGAACTGATGTTAGTAAATTTTTCATTTGTTATGTTTTGTGTAAATATTTAGATGAACTGATTATATAGAATGTCGTGGTCTGTTGACCGTGGACTTTTTTAAATATTGATTCCAAGCATCTCTATGGCACTATGAATTGCATTTTCGGAAGGATGTTCGCCACCAATCATTTTTGCAATTTCAATAATGCGTTCGTCTTGACTTAACGTTTTGATACGGCTAACTGTTTTGGCTGATGAATTATCTTTGTAAACATAAAAATGCGATGACCCACGACCCGCAATTTGGTGCAAGTGTGTAATAGCAATTACCTGAATACTTTGAGCCATTTCTCGCATCATTTTTCCAACTTTTATGGCTACTTCACCCGAAATACCCGTGTCGATTTCATCGAAAATAATGGTTGGCAATGAGCGTTTATCGCCTAAAACATATTTAATCGCTAACATCAATCGAGAGAATTCTCCGCCCGATGCTACATCCTTTAATTGTCGAGGCGTGACTCCTTTATTGGCACTAAACAAGAAATTAATTTGGTCGATTCCTTCGCTGTTTAATTGAATATTTTGGTGCTGAATTTTGAGTATTGCATTGGGCATACCTAACTCTATTAGCAAACCAATTACTCGTTTTTCGATTTCTGGTAAAACTTTTTGGCGGGCTTTTGAAAGTGATTCTGCTACTTTGGTTGCGGCATCAAATGCTTTGTTTACACGCTCCTTAGCTGCAGCAAGGTTTTCACTAAGATTCAAAACTTTACTAACTTTTTCTTCCAAAATTGCTTGAATTTCGAGCAATTCACCATTCGATTTTACGGCATGTTTTTGGTGAAGTTTATAAAGTAAATTCAGTCGGTCTTGAATCTCAATGATTTTCTGACCATCAAGCTCGATATTATCTTCTTCTGACTCAATATCACGAGATACGTCTTTTAACTCCAGTAAACAACTCTGTATTCTGTCTTTATATTGCTGATAATCAGGTGAATAGCTCGCAATCGGTGCCAGTGAACTAACCGTTGATTGAAGTACTGAAAGGATAGACTGTTCAGAATTATTGAGGTATTCGTAAACAGTTTTGAGGCGAAGTTTTACTTCTTCGGCGTGTTCTAAGATGTTGAGTTCTTGTTCGAGTTGCTCTTGTTCGTTGGGGTCAAGTTTGGCTTTTACAAGTTCTTCGAGTTGAAAATTATTGAAATCAAACTCTTTTTTATTCTGGTCAGCTTCGATTTGTAGCTGCTGGTACGCATCTTGTAGTTTTTTGTATGTACGATATTTTTCTTGATACTCAACCAATTTATCGTGGCATTGAGCGTAAGTATCCACAATGCGAAGCTGATATTCGTTTGAGCCAAGTAAAATTGAATCGTGTTGTGAATGAATATCCATCAACTGAGACGAAATCTTGCGAAGCGTTTCGAGTGTAACTGGGGTATCGTTAATGAACGCCCTTGATTTTCCGCTTGGAGAAATCTCTCGACGTACGATGCATGAATTTTCAAAGTCGAGTTCTTCTTCTTCAAAAATATTTTTTATGTAGAAGCCTGCCATATCAAATGTACCTTCAATGATACATTTCTCTGACTCATTGTAGAGCGTTTTTGTATCGGCTCTATTGCCCAATAGTAAACCAATTGCACCGAGCATAATTGATTTACCTGCACCTGTTTCGCCTGTAACTATATTGAAATGAGCATCAGGCTTGAGTTCGAGATGCTCAATGAGAGCGTAATTCTTAATTAATAAATGTGAAAGCATGAAAATCTGGCTTTATTTGCGTGATTAGGCTTTATTTTACTTTCTGTTTTGAGAAAATAAAATCTATTTAATTTCACCTTTAAATTGAACAACAAATTTAGAGCGAATTTTAGGAATGCAAGTAGAAAAGAGAATGATTTTTTTGTAAAATCTTGAATTTAGTTATTCGTAAATTGGGTAATTGGTAAATTGGTTATTGGAAAATTAGTGGAATACCAGTGGCTAATAACCAGTTTCCCAGTAACCAATCTAATAACTTGTAGTGTCGGTAGCTATATCATCATCAGTTTGGGAGTTGAGCGAATCAACGGCAAATGTTCCTTTGGTTCTACGCATCGTGTAGTGTGTAAAATCTTGGTCAGCATCCATTCCAACTCCGTGTAGTTCTTCTTTTGGAGTTTTGATTGTAAAACGTTTATCAGTGTAAACTTTTTTCTGAAGCGGACTCCAGTTTAATAAGTCGGTAGAAAGGCTTTGCTGTTGTAAACGATTGAAAAAGAATACATTACCCATAACTTTGTAGATTCCTTTACTTTTTTCGTATCGTCCAGAATCACCACGAAGCGAAGAATATTCTACACCATTTTTATCGTAAAAGGTTACATAGACTGCTTTTGGATAAACTTCATCTTCGTTTTCAAACTTTAATTGGCGGGCAGTTGTGAGTTTTACAGTTGTTCGTCCTGAATCGCTGTACATTACGTTCAGATTTTCAGTGGCCATCAATGGGCCATTATACTTGTTTGCCACTTCAACTTTCTTTTTTTCTTCACAAGAAGTCAAGAGAAAAGTAATTGATAGCAAAAAAATAAACTCAGCAATGTATTTGAAAGAGTTAATCATATTTACAGATAAAATGATTGTGTTATATAAGCGAACCGTATGACGGTTCGCTCCACAAAGATTTTAATCAATTTTAGGTTTCAAGAACCAACGTGTATCCATTAATGAGAAGCCAAGCGACATTTTTATGTAGTTTTCTTTCACGAGGCCATTACCAATCACTCCACGGTTTCCAAATGCAATTGAGAAATCAATATAACTTACACTACGATAAGCCAGTGGAGTAGATAAGCCCAATGAGAAACTATTATCTTTGATGTGCGTACCATTAACTAAATAAGGCGTTTTAACTTGCTGAAAACCAGCACGATAGAACACTTGATTAAAGTATTTAGTTGAAGTAAATTTCGGAAGGTATTCTACACCAAAAGCGATTTTTTCACTGTTCGTAAGATTACTTTCTGCTTTTCCATCAAAATTGCGGTATTGAGTCCAATCTTGGCGGCTATACTCAGCGGCGAAAGTCCATTTGTAAGGGCTCTCAAGACTGATTCCAAGTGCAAATTTTGAAGGTAAAGTCATACCACCATTATAAATAGCAAGTGTATCTGGTTTTTGAATAACCTGTGGGCCAGTTCCGTTATCATACAATGTAGAATAAGTACGAATGCGTTCGCCTTTTAGATTACTTTGAATTTCGTAAGTTCCGCCAACATTTAGATTCCATTTTTCGGCCAATTTTTGTTGGAAAGCAAAACCAGTTTTGAATGCAAATCCACTTGTAGAAACACGGTCGGTATATCTCTGATATAAATCGTCGCTACTAACTAAAAGAAGCGAGGTTGTATCACGTCTGAAACTTCCAAAATAAAAGCCAGTTTCGGCACCGACATATAATTTTTTTCCAATTAAAACTCCATTAGACCAAGCTGCTTTTGATAATCCGCCCTGTCCTTTATAAGTATGGCTTACTGATTTATCAGTACCAGCAATTGTTTGAGTAAAACGTGCTTCATGGTCAACACCTGAATAGGGTTGCATCGTAATGGCAGTCGTCCATTTGGTTTTTATAGGAAAAGCCAAAGTGATATGGCTCAGATTCATACCAAAGTCAGACTGCGAGAGTGTTCCGTTTGATAAAGTTTTGTACTGTCCACGCAAACCAGTATTAAATGCTACATAACGGTTTTTGGCTAAAAGAGCAGGATTAATAGTATTTACTGCAATTCCATTGCCAAAACTTAATCCAGTTCCACCCATGGCATCATAAGCAATGGCACTGCCTGAAAAAATGTCACCAATTCCGAGAGCCGAATAAGGTGAGTTACCGTAAAGTCGAGATTCTTTTTGTGCGAAAGATTCAGTAATTGACAGAATACAGATAATTAGGTAAGCAGTTAGTTTAATTTGTTTCAACATTGTATTGTAAAATTCTGTTCAGACCAATCAGGGTCAAATTTGGGATATTTTGTATCGAAAAAGTAGTATTTGAGGCTACTTGATTTGAATCGTTTGCTAAATCGACTGCAAAGGTCGGCTTTTTTATTTGACTTTCAAAGAAACTCGCATCGCCACCGCACAATATAACTTGACAATTGCCAAGTTTTAAGTAATTTTCTATCATTCCATTGGCTTCGGCGATAATTGCATTGATTACTCCACTCTGGATACAGGCTTTTGTATTCTTTCCGATTAAGTCAGGAATACCTTCGGCTTCGACTAATGGGAGTCTTTTAGTAAACGTATGAAGTGCTTCAAATCGTATTCGCATACCAAGAGAAATTATGCCACCTTCAAATGCTCCTATGCTTGAAACGTAATCATATTTTATGGCAGTTCCCATATCAATGATAAGAACGTTTTGATTTGGAAAAAGAAAATTTGCACCAACAGCACCCGCCAAACGGTCAGAACCGAGTGTTTGGGGTGTTTCGTAGTGTTTTTTTATCGGAACTGGCGTTACTGGACTTAGAAAAAGTTTAGTTATAGAAATTTTATTAAAAATATCTTCAAGTTCAGATTGGCTTTTTGTGACCGATGAAATGATGATATTTTTAACATTATTTAATAAAATCAGTTTTTCGATTTTTGGAAATTCTAAACCACGATGTACCTCCAAAAGTTGGTTTTCTTCAAAAAAACCAATTTTTGCGTAGGTATTTCCTAAATCAATGACTGCATTCATGACCACTATCCCCAAAAAGGAGACTTTTTAGTTGTATAAGAGAACTTGTGCCACATCTCAAAGATATGGGAGAAATTGTTTGTTATTCCTTATCTTTTGACTTTGATTTGAGAGCTGTTTTTCTACGGATATTGGCTGGACGTTTGGTGATTTCGATTGGGTAATCGAGTAAATCTCGAATCACGACTGATGCACAGACCCCACCAAAAGCGGCAGGTAAATAGGAAATTGTACCATAGGCTGAGCGTTTGAAGTTTGAGCCATCGGTCAAAATCAATGAGTCTTTCATGACAGGCTCTATAGAAAAAACGGCTTTTATTCCTTTTTTAATGCCCAATTTTTTGCCTCTTTTTCTAATATAATGAGCAAAAAGACATTCGTAAGTATCAAACAGATCAGTTACTCGAAGTTTGGTTGGGTCGATTTTCCCACCTGCTCCCATCGAACTAACGATACGCTGGCCTTTTTCGTAGGCAGTTGATAAAAGCGTAAGTTTCGGCGTTACGCTATCAATACAGTCCATCACATAGTCAAATTTTGTTTCGAGAATTTCTTTGCATTTATCAGGTGTTAGAAACTCTTTCACTACGTGAAGTTTCAGTTCTGGATTGATTGCTATGAGGCGTTCGGCCATAATATCGGCTTTTGAAACCCCATGATTGGTGGCAAGGGCTGGTAATTGTCGGTTGCGGTTGGTTGGGTCAACCACGTCGCCATCGACGATTGTCATTTCGCCCACACCTGAGCGACAAATATATTCAGCGGCAAATGAGCCTACACCGCCCAGTCCAACGACTAAGACGTGAGCATTTTGTAGTCGGTCGATTCCTTCTTTACCAACTAATAATTCAGAGCGAGAGAGCCAAGCGGGCATTTTTTATCTAATTGATTTAATTAAGCGATGCTTTATTACTTACAGATTTCTAAATAATTTGCAAAAATAGTATCTATGAGTTTATCAATTGGCATTTTTAGAATAAAAGATGCTTTTTCGTAAATTTCGGAGATTGAAGTATCCTTATCGTCAGTTTCGAGGAAAAGTTTTTCCAATGGAATTTGTGGTAAAAGGTGGGCTGCATTTGAATTATCATTCAAAATGGCTGTTCCGAGCGAGATGTAAAAGCCTCGTTCGAGGATAGCTTGAGCGATGTGAAAGTTATTATTGAAACCATGTAAAATCATGGGTACTTTCGGACGAACTATTTTTTTGATAGAAATCAATTCATTAAAACATTTTACACAATGAATTATGAGCGGTTTTTTGACTTCTTCGGCGATTCTGATTTGTTTGATAAAGACTTCTTCTTGGAGTGGTAGAGGTGATCCTTTTAGTCGGTCGAGTCCACATTCGCCAATTAATTTAATGTATTGATTTTGAGCAAGTTGTCGGAGTTTTTCGAGTTGTATTTTTTGATTATTCTCATTGATATGCCAAGGATGAATACCTGCCGAAAGCCAAGTTTTTGGAACTGTTTCATCGGGGAAGGTTTCGAGTGCTTCTTCGGTTTCGGGAATAATCAGGTTATAAATAATTTGTTGATTATCTTGTTTCTCAGGATTATGGGTGTGTATATTTATGAGCATAAATGCAACGAATGATAGCATGAGTGAATAATTCAATGATACAAATATATTCTATCATTCATTCATTCGCTCATTCAAAATTAGATTTTATATGAATATTAAGTGTGTGCCTTTTTATGAGTTGAGCCTTGACGAATTGTATGCCATAATGGTTTTGCGTCAAGAAGTTTTTGTTTTAGAACAAAATTGCCCATTTGTGGATGCTGACGGAAAAGACCAGTTGGCATGGCACTTAATGGTTATGGATGAGAATAATAAACTGGCGGCCTATACTCGTCTTTTTGATAAAAGTGTTTATTACGAAGGTTACACCTCAATTGGCCGAGTTGTAACTTCAGCACAAGCTCGTGGCGGTGGGATTGGGAAGTTTTTGATGCAAAAGTCAATCGAAAAAACGATAGAACTCTTTGGTAATGAGCCAATTAAGATTGGTGCACAAAGTTACTTGACTAAGTTCTATCAATCGCTGGGTTTTGAGTTAACAGGAAATGATTATGTTGAGGATGGCATTGACCATACTTATATGATAAAGCCCCCCCTCGGATACGTCTGACCGCCCTAAAGGGGAGCTTTTTTACTGGTGTACCAGTTTTTTTGTTATTCTTTTCGTGCCTGATTCTATTGTAAGATATTTTACACCACTGACAATTTCGTTTTCGGGTAATTCTATGTAAAAATCATTATTGCCGATTTGAAGTGTTTCATTTCCTTCAAAAATTGTTTTTCCGAGATTATCTGTTAATCTTATCTTAGTTTTTTCTGCAAAAAGTGATTGAATATTGATATTTATTCGCTCTAAAAACGGATTTGGAAAAGCATTGATAGTTATTTCTGCCAGTTCTGGCTCATTAGCTGTAATTGCAAAATTGGTCTGAATATTATTATCAAGCCATTGTAGGCGTTGGTTTAAGAAGTTGCGTAGTTCGTTTACTTCTTGTTCCCAAGTGCCAGCGTAAGGTGTTGGTTGAGGCCAAACATAAGTACCTAAAATTGGCCACTTCTGAAAATTTCTTACGATTGGTTCTTTCAATATATTGGCAAGTGTATCAATATGTTTGTTGATTCTTTCTGTTTGTAATGCCCCAAATTTTCGTTGAAATCCGTATTCTTGCCCGAGCTCTCGTACAAATGCCGAATCGGAGAGCATTTTTTCCCACCAAAAAGGTACTTGCCAAAAGTCAGTTGGGCAAGTATAATTGAATTTATAAGAAAACCCCGAAGGACTATTTCCACCGCAGTAATTGCCATTTCCGTAAGTTATATCATAATCCCACGGTGGACCTGCTTTTATTTTACCGCCTTTACTGTCTTTGTCTTTATGAAAAAAACTACTTATACGATATCCATCGACGTTTTTTGCTACTTCATTGACCAAAAATAATTGAATGAACGACCGAGTATCAATATATTTCCTGTAGCCATTGGTTTTATCTCGATAATTTGCTGCTTGAAGTGCACTTTCGGCATTATCAACATAGTTTTTGAGGTAAGCCCTTTGTTCGGAAGTAATCGTTTTAGGTGATTCGTATAAAAATGTTGTGAAATTATTGGGCGTATTATAATTTGGATATTTTGAACGCCAACTTCCTAAACTACCACCAGTATTTTTATCAGCTTTGAAAATATATCCGCCCGTAATATCGTCACCCGTTAAATCGGTTGCTTTCAGATTTGCAATGTTTACTCGTCCTTCGTCTCGTTTTATTTTTTCCATGAAAACATAAACGCCTTGATAGACGTTGTTGATTATAACCTCAACATATTGCGTGCGAGAAGCATACATACCCATTTCACGAGCTAACCGCATTGTGAGTACATTGTGCATGAAGCTTTTTTCGTTGTAGGAAGCATACAAAATCCAGTCCGATTCTTTGGGCATTCCGAGCAAAGAAGCAGTAATAGATTCAGATTTCTCATTCCAAAGTTCGATACCTAAGCTTTTTTTGGGAAATTGTTGAGAAGTTGAACCACGATATTCTATTCCTGCGAAACCATCGTAATGAGGTTTATCCGTAACATTATTGACTTTTCCCTGACCGTTGTAGTAGATTTTGAAATCTGTTTTTATTTTTGGTTCGTCAGAAATGAAAAATCCATTGGTATTTATTACAACTATCGGCAAATTTGACGATGTAAGAAATTGGGCTGTAAGTTGTTGGAAAATGCTGATAGTCAGCACAATTGTAAAGAAAAGTTTTTTCATAGGGTTGAATATGGCTTGAACAAGTTGAAAACTTGTTATACTACTAAAATCTGAAACTGGCAACTTTTAAAGTTGGACCAGCATCTTTTCTTGCTTCTAACGATTTTTGAATAGCACTTGGTACATTTGATAAAAAATCATATCCTGTAAGGCTTTCCAAATCATCAATACTTAGCCGATACTCACCCCATTTTGTGCCGTCAACATTTTCTTTATTGGGAACATTTACGGCAATGACACGAGTTTGGGCATCAATTCTTGTAATATCATTACTGCCCGTTGGCAAAATGACAATTACTTTCCAGAAAGATTCGGGAACAATTACTTTTCCATCATTGAGGCTATTGGTGCGTCCGCCATTGCTGCCAGTTCCGCCTTTGCCATAAACACCCGCAATGATATAAAGTTCGTTGCCTGATTCGGCAATTTTACGAGAATACGCTTCCAAATCAGCCCATAGTCCTCGATTATTGGCTGGAGCTTGCGGAGCGATGTTGGTCATTAAGAAAGTTTCGTCATTATCTTCGTAACTTCCATCACGGTCGTCGGATGGGCAGAGATGCCCACGGTCGAAACCTGAATTAGTGTAGTCGGATGTTATTACTTTATACCAAGCATTTGGTAGGGCAGGGTCAGGTCTGAAATTATCAGTTCGTTGCGTTGTGCCTTTCCAAGCAGTACTGAGATGCCAGCTTACCCAATTGGCTGTTCCTTTGCTACGATTATAGGACAAAACGTATTGCTTTTTTATCATTAAGTAATTGTTCTCATCTTTCGAGTCAGCATTACTTGGATTTCCCATCGCCAAATTATCATCACGAGTAGGAGTGGACGAGTTTGTTGGCGAATCGCCTGTTGAGGTTATGATGATATCATCAATGTTCAAACGATTTGCTCCACCTGAAATCTTACGGATTTCAAACCTGATTTTGCCAGATTCATTAATCGTGAAAGCTGTTGTAGAAAGATTGCTTCCAGAAGTCTTTTGAGTAGAACCAAATTTCGACCATGAAGAACCGCTATTTTTAGAAACATATAATTCCCACTCAGAATCGCCATCGCCATTGTAGGCACCATAAGAGATATTGATTTCTTTTACACCAAAAATGTCATAATTCATGCGTACAAAACCTGTTTCTCTGATTCTGATAGCACGAGATTCATTTTTTGTATCATTGGCTGTTGTGCCGATTAGGGCATCTTCAAAATACCAAACTCCGCCAGTCAATTCTACGTTTCCTGCCGTATAACTACTTTTTGAAGCACTTTCAAAGCTTTCCGGAAAACCTTTAATATAGGAAGTGCTTTTGGGTGTAATTGTTGAAATACACGAACTTATAAGAAATGAAATACCGAATAAATAGGAGAAATGACGGAACTTTACAAACATTGATAGATGAGATTAGATGTTTTGTAAAATTACATAGAAAATACAAAAAGCCCACAAATTTATTTGCGGGCTTCATGATGAGTTGTTTTCACCGTTATTTGTTGATTCCTAATTGTTGCATCATTGAAAAAGTGTCGTTAAGATTCCAACTTTCAGTAATTTTCCCTTCGGCGTTGAAACGATTGACTGTCCAATGTGCGACTTTGGCTGTTTTTTCAGTTGGTTTTATGCCATTTAATTCACCCTTTTGAGTACCAGTGGCTTCACAACGAGCAAAAACTAAATCGCCTTCGGCAATGAGTTCTACGACTGTGATTTGTAAATCAGGAAATGCTTTTATGAAAGCATTATTATAGGCTTCAACTGCTTTTGGTCCTTTGCCAATTCCTTTTATTTCATGAGTTTCAGCATAGAATTTGGTGTAATCAATTTTTCTTTCTCTTGAAAGATTATTTAGCTCGCGATAGATAGCTTTATTACGGTCTTTTGGTGTAACTAACGAATGTTGTGATGAAAGCCACTTTACATCATTTCCGTTTATTTGATAGATATATGTAAAGGCATCTTTATAATTGATGGTTACTTTTCCAAAATTCCAACGGGATTTATTGATGCCGTTTACTATCGTAATATTTCCAAATGTTTTAAAGGTTTTTTCGGTGAAACTTACGTCTTCCAATTTGGCCGACGAAACTGACTTAATAGTTCTATTTTTGTCCCATGAGCCACCTTCAGCATTGATAAATAAGAAATTATCATCGGCATATTTTTTAAAGGCGGCTGCTGGGTTTTGGCGATATTCTTCTTCCAACTTTGAAAGTAATTGCTCAATATTTGACTGTGCAAACGAGAACTGAATAGCTGCCAAAAAGCAGAGCGTTGAAATGATGAGTTTTTTCATTGTTTTTTATAGGTTTAAAATGTCTTTAAAATTTGTTTTGAAATTATTACGATTTGAAAATTCCAAAGTTTGAAGTTATTTTAACTCGAACCATGTCCAGATAGCAGTAGCAATGTCAATTCCTGCAAACAGAATTAATGCGGGTAAAGTTTGCCCTGAAATAACTAATATGACAAAGCCGATACCGACGATTATTCTGCCCCACATGGTATATTTTACAACTTCATCATTGCCAAATTTGATGATGCCATAATAGACAGTTGCAAGTGCAATGAGTACTATACCAAGCACTTTTATCCAGATTTCGGATGTAGGAGGAAAACCAAACATACCCAGTAGTACGTTGGGGATACAAATAAGCTCTAATGCAGTGATTAGAACATAAATAGCTTGGACGATAAGCGAAATGTAACGTTTATTAGTCATTAGAATTGGGGTTTGAAAGTTATCAGTTGAGAATCTTTTTTGATATGAGAATTAGTACTTGATTAATGGTCTGCAAATCAAAGTTTAGGATACTTACTCTTTATTTTAGAAAAATTCGATTTAACGGTGGCAATTTCGATTTAAAGGTAGTTTTGTGTAATTGAAAGATGTTTTTTTAAACCGTTTGCTCTTCTTCTCGAAACAGTAACTTTTTTATTATCAGTCATTTGTACTTGTTTGTGAGGTTCTAAATAACATTCTACACATTTAAGATTGACCATATAAGATTTGTGTGTTCGGTAAAAATTGTATGGCTCAAACCTACTTTGAAGGCTTTTGAGAGGAGTTGCCACGATAAATTTCTTGCCATCTCTAAAGTGGACAACTGTATAATTGATGTCGGCTTCGAGCAAGAGAATCTCTTCTGGTCTTACTGACTTGAAACCACCGATTGCAATTTCGTTTTTCATAGCATTGTTATTTTGAGTTCTAAATTTTTATCCAGTTGTTTTTTAATGCCTCTTTTACTAAACCTACCACCGATTGCACACCGAGTTTACGAAACATACTTCGGCGATGACTTTCTACAGTTGGGATACTAATATTTAGATTTTGGGCAATCTGCTCGGTTGTGAGTTCGCTGGCTATCAATTCCAATATTTCTTGTTCACGTTTGGTTAGTACAGCCATTTTGTTGAGTTTTTTTTTACTACAAAGTTGATGCTAATGCGAAAAATAATCTTTCATGGTTTTCCATGATTTTTAGTAGTGGTAAACCACGGTTTTTTACTCATGGTTTACCATGATATTTGGGCGATATTTTTCAAAACTCTTGTTAAAAAACATTGCATATCCTACATTTATAGGGCTTTAATAATCAAGATATATGAAGATTTTCTGGCTTAGTTTGTGTTTAGTTTTATGGACTGGAGAAACGAGAGGACAACAAGTAGATAGTTTAAAGAATGAGTTAGCGTTGCTAAAAGAACGCCCCGTCTCTTATGTACGTGATACTACGTTGGTAAACACGCTTAATTCGTACGCAAAAGCACTAATCAACGATGACCCATTTGAGGGAATCAAGGTTTCACAGGATGCCCTTAAATTGGCAGAACGTATTGGCTGGGTAAAGGGAATCTTGAAATCTTATCAATCGCTTGCTTCGATTCAGAATATTTCTAACCGACATTATGAGGCCGTGCAAACTGCACTTAGGGGTTTACAATTAGCCCAAAAAAGTAAGAATGCCTATTTTGAAGTAGTTTTCTTGCGTTCGTTAGCTAATAATTATGATATGCTTGATAATTACCAGAAAGCCATTCCGTATTATCAGGAATGTCTAAAAAAATCAGCCAAAGTACCCAATACTGATTTTATTCGGGCCAATGTTTTGATTGAATTGGGAGATGCTTATCGGTTTCATCTACATAAGCCAGCTTTGGCTAAGCAGTTGATAGTAGAAGCAGTTGAAATTTGTAAGAAAAAACTACCGAGTGCTTTAGGTTACGCCTATGATTATTTGGGTGAAGCCTTGACTGACTTAAAGGAATACGAAGCAGCCGAAAAAACTTTTAAACTTTCGAGAATTGAACTCGAAAAAAGTAAAAAATATTATTTGATTCCTGAATTGCTATTTCATACCGCACAATTGTACCTCAATCAAGGTAAATATACCGAAGCAAAGGCTTTCGCTGCTGAAGGTGTAAGATTGAGTCAAAAGCAAGCCACAATATATGGTGAAAGCGAAGCAAATAAAATTCTCTACTTAACTCACAAGGCCACTAATCAGCCTACTGAAGCTCTGGCGTATTATGAACGATATACCATCTTGAGAGATTCATTGACCGAAGTAAACATTAATCATAGGTTTGAGCAGGCACAGTCCGAATACAAAGATTATAAACATAAACTCGAAATTGAAAAACTTCAAGCTGCACAACGAAAAGAAGAACTCCAAAAACAACAACTGGTAAATTATTTTTTGATTGGGTTATTAGTATTGGCAAGTATTGTAGGTGTTCTTATTTTTAGGAGCAACAGAACCCTACGCAAAAAAAATGCAGAAATTTCGGAGGCTTTATTAAAAGGGCAAGCTATTGAACGTAAACGTGTTGCGGCTGATTTACACGATAGTTTGGGTTCTACTATGTCATCGCTTATTTGGACGCTCGACTCCATCAATACACAAAAACTGCCGCAGCAAGAATTAGAAATTTATGCAACACTCAAAAAGATGCTAACAAATGCTTATAATGAAGTCCGTTTGCTTTCGCACAATCTACTCCCTGAAGAACTCGAAAAACAAGGACTTTCAGCTGCTTTAAAATATTTTATCAGAAAAATTAATCAAAATTCAAGCATCAGATTTAACTTACATATAGATGAGACGCTGGATAAATTAGATAAAAAGGTAGAATTTGAACTATACAGCATTTGCCTCGAATTGGTCAATAATATCATCAAGCATTCAAAAGCAACCGAAGCAAAGCTTCGACTACACTCAGCTACCAATGGCAAAATTCAACTTATCATCGAGGATAATGGAATTGGTATTTTTGAAAATAATTCTGATGGCAAAGGTATGAAAAATGTACGAGCAAGAGTTGAGTCGTTGAATGGAACATGGAATTTGGTATCTACTGAAAATATGGGTACAAATTCACAGATAACTATACCTATTTAGAAAATGAGAAATCTATCAATAATAACCTTGCTTCTACTACTTAATTTGTGTGTTTATGCTCAAAAAGAGGTTTTTCGTATAGATAGTTTGCCCAAAGAAGGTATTTTACTAAACAAAGGCTGGAAATTTCATGCAGGAGATAACCCTGATTTTGCCAAACCTGACTTTGATGATAGCAAATGGGAGAGTATTGACCCTTCACAAGATGTTATGGATTTGGAACAGTTCAAAACAACGAATATTGGATGGCTTAGGTTAACGATTCAAATTGATTCTTCGCTCTTTGGACAAACTTTTGCTCTTTCAGTAAGACAAGTTGGAAGCTCTCAAATTTACAACAATGGCAAATTAGTTTGTCAAATCGGACAATTTAGCTCTAAGGTGCATCCGTCAAAAGGTTATGACCCATCAGGATACCCTTACAGATTCATATTCGGCAATAAAATAACTCAAACACTATCAATAAAATTTGAGAAACCGAATCTATTACTTATAAAACATTTGGGGTTTGATAATAATTGTTTGCAATTAAAGTTAATTCAAATTGAAGAAACCTTAAATTTAGTAAATTCCAATAATCGACGTAGTTTAGCAGGCTTTGCATTCGATTATTTTAAGTCAGGATTATTCCTAATTATTGCTTTTCTTCACTTTTGGCTTTTTGGTGCAGACAAAAAAAATATCAATAACCTTATCTTAGGTTTTTGGGCTTTTGCAAAAGTATTTTTATTTCTTTTTACTAACTTCTCATTTTACCCAATAGAAATAATTACGAGAAATTTAATATCTATACTTACTGTTATTTTCATACCAATATTGTCAATTTTACATTGCTACGCATTATACAGTACTTTTTCTTTAAAAATTGATGCTTATTTTAAACTACTAATAATTTTAACCTTTGTTAGTATTGCAAGTATCTTTCTATCTTATGATTTTGGCTGGGCTATGGGGGCAATTATAACTCCCTATTTAACATCTCTATTAATATTTTTAATTTCTTGGCAGTCATTTAAAAAAGGAGATAAAGGAGCATTGGTAATAGCAATTAGCGAATTAACCTATGCTGTATGTTCAACGTGGGCTATATTAAATTCAAGACTCATCATTATAAATTATCCAGAAGTAATAAATGATATAATTTACAATTTGGGAATTATTTTTTCCCCTATTGCCATTGTTTATTATTTTGCCTACTACTATAATATTAACAGAAAAAAATTACAACACAAGCTTGTAGAGGTACAACAATTATCGTTTGAAAAACAACAAGCCCTTCAACGTCAAAACGCCGAACTCCAAGCCGCCCTCCTTCAAGGCCAAACTATCGAACGTAAACGAGTAGCAGCCGATTTGCATGATAATCTGGGAAGTACTTTATCGGCACTTTGGTTAAGTGTTGATATGATTGATAAATCGAAGATGAGTGAAGAAGAATCCGCCATTCATCAAAATCTAAGACAAAACCTCGAAAAAGCCTATAATGATGTGCGTTTGCTTTCGCACAATCTACTTCCCGAAGAACTCGAAAAACAAGGACTTTCGGCAGCTTTGCACTATTTTGTAAGAAAAATCAATCAGAATTCAAGCATCAAATTCAATTTACAGATTGATGAAACCTTGGCTAAATTAGATAAAAAAGTAGAATTTGAGCTATACAGCATTTGCCTCGAATTGGTCAATAATATCATCAAGCACTCAAAAGCAACCGAAGCAACGCTTCGACTACACACAGCTACCAGTGGCAAAGTTCAACTTACCATTGAAGATAACGGAATTGGTATTTTTGAAAATAATTCTGATGGCAAAGGAATGAAGAATGTTCGAGCAAGGGTAGAATCATTGAATGGGTTTTGGAATTTGGTAACTAATGAAAATATTGGTACGAAATCACAGATAACTATACCTATTTAGAAAATGAGAAATCTATCAATAATTGCCTTGCTTCTACTACTTAATTTGTGCGTTTACGCTCAAAAAGAAGTATTTCGTATAGATAGCATACCACAGGAAGGTATTTTGCTCAATAAAGGCTGGAAATTCCATGCAGGAGATAACCTCGATTTTGCAAAACTTGACTTTGATGATAATAAATGGGAGATTATTGACCCAACGAAAGATGTGATGGATTTGAAGCAATTAAAAGCAACTCCAATTATTTGGTTGAGGCTTAAAGTATTACCAAATGTCGTGCTTAATGATAAACTTTTCGCTCTTATTATAAAGCAGACTGGAGCCAGTGAAATTTATCTGAATGGAAGATTAATACATAAATTCGGTTATCTATCAAAAAATAGAACAGAAATAAAAGGTTATGACCCCATGGGCGAACAGATTTCTCTTCCACTAATTATAAAACAGCAGAATTGTATTGCAGTTCGGTTTTCATATCCCGATATTTTTTTAGTTTCTGATTTAAACTTTCCTAATCCAGTCTTTAAATCAATTATCAATTATGTTGAAAATGCTGCTATTTCGAGCGATAAGATTAATAGTTTATCATTAAGAGCTCATAATTCTGGTCATATTAAAACAGGAATTTTTCTTTTCATTGCAGTATTCCACCTTTTATTATTTTTTCAATATAGGTACAAAAAAGCTAATTTATTTTTTGGAATCTATACATTTCTTACTGCTTATACGCTATTTTCTTCTAATATTACCTATTTTATCAATGATTTAAATTATCGTAATCTTCTAACAGTTACCCACCTTTTGGTTAGCCCAATCGCTGATTTATGTGTGTTTATTGCCTTGTATTTTTTATTGGAATTGAAGAGAAATAAGTTTTTCTATTTCGTTGTAATCTGTTTTTTGATTACTGTTCCGACTATGATTTACCCCTATAAAACAGGGCAGTTATTCGGCTTCGTATTAACCAAACTCTTTTTATGTTTTTATATCCCTTTTATTTCATTTAGAGCCTATCGAAATGGTAAGAAAGAAGCTATCAGTATTACAATTGCGGCATTATTGTTTTTTGTTGGAATGACCGTTTATGTATCGATTAGAGATGCGATAGATAAGCATTGGATAATTCAAGAGATTGCTTTCGATACAGCATTATTGGCTGTCCCGATGGCAATATCATACATATTAGCTACCGATTATAAGAGGAATTATTTGCAACTTTCCGATAATCTTACTGAATTTCAACGCCTTGCCCAAGAAAAACAAGAATTTCTTCAACGTCAAAACACCGAACTTCAAGCCGCTCTCCTTCAAGGACAAACCATCGAACGTAAGCGTGTAGCAGCCGATTTGCATGATAATCTGGGAAGTACTTTATCGGCACTTTGGTTGAGTGTTGATATGATTGATAAATCGAAGATGAGTGAAGAAGAGTCCGCCATTCATCAAAATCTACGCCAAAATCTCGAAAAAGCTTATAATGATGTGCGTTTGCTTTCGCATAATTTACTTCCCGAAGAACTTGAAAAACAAGGACTTACCGCCGCTTTGCACTATTTTGTAAGAAAAATCAATCAGAATTCAAGCATCAAATTCAATTTACAGATTGATGAAACGTTGGGCAAATTAGATAAAAAAGTAGAGTTTGAGTTATACAGTATTTGCCTCGAATTGGTCAATAATATCATCAAGCACTCAAAAGCAACCGAGGCAAAGCTTCGACTACACTCCGCTGCTAATGGCAAAGTTCAACTCACTGTCGAAGATAACGGCATCGGTATTTTTGAAAATAATTCTGATGGCAAAGGAATGAAAAATGTACGAGCAAGAGTAGAGTCTTTGAATGGAACATGGGAGTTGATATCTAATGAAAATATTGGTACAAATTCACAGATAACTATACCTATTTAGATAATGAGAAAACTAATAATATTTAGCTTGCTGATACTACTTGATTTGTGCGTTTATGCTCAAAAAGAAGTTTTTCGTTTAGATGGTTTGCCCAAAGAAGGTATTTTGCTCAATAAAGGCTGGAAATTTCATGCAGGCGATAACCCTGATTTTGCCAAACCTGATTTTGATGATAGTAAGTGGGAGAGTATTGACCCGACCCAAGATGTAATGGATTTACCCCAGGTAAAAAAAGCAAAAATTGGATATTTTAGATTAAGTTTTAGCATTGATTCCTCATTAGTAAATAAAGCCCTTGCACTTGGAATTGACCAATCCTTAGCATCAGAAATTTATCTCAATAATGCTCTGATTCATAAGATAGGAGTAGTGAGTCAAGAAAAAGAAAAAGAGCAAATTCGATTGCCCAATGGCCAGCTTTTTAGTATTGTTTTTAAAAATGCTGGAATTCAAACAATTTGTGTTCGATTTTCATTTGTTAATCCTCCCATTTTATTAAAACACAAACCCAAAAAATATAATGCTTTTAAAGCACAACTGGTTGTTTTAGATACAACCATTGAAAGTTTTGCGAAGAATAAAAATAATTACGCCTTGCTTGATTATTTGAAGGTCGGATTATTCCTTTTTTTGTTCTTAATCCATTTTTTCTTTTTTATTTCTTATCCGAAACAAAAATCAAACCTCTACATTAGTCTTTATGCACTTTGTAATGTTATTATTTATCACCTTGAAAACCTCGTCAGTAACTTGCCTCTTTCGGCTAAAGCAACGTATATTGAGACAAGTTGGATAATTATTCTATCGACATTTATTGCGATATTGACTTTCCTTATTATTTATGATTTTTTAAAACTACCCAAAAAAAACATGTTTTGGATAGGCATTGTTATCTTTTTATTGGCTTATCCGATTTGCTGTTATAATCCTAATTTTGGTATATTTTATTTTAATTTAGTACTTGCTGGGTTTCTTGCTATTGAATCAATCAGATTATCAATAAAAACAATCGGAAGTGGAAAAACTGCGGCTTGGTATATTTTTGCAGGTTATATACTTTATATCGTGTTTTTGGTTGTGTGGTATCTAATTGCATTTCATGTATTACCGTATTCAGAGTTCGGAATTTCGCTTTTTGCGAATTTGTGTTTGACAAGCGTTCCTATTTGTTTTTCACTCATGTTGGCAAGTGAATACACCCGAACCACCAAGAGTTTAGCCCAAAAGTTAAATGAGGTAGAGAACCTCTCTAAAGAAAAACAGCACATTCTTAAAATACAAAACGAAACTCTTGAAAAACAAAATACC
This sequence comes from Emticicia sp. W12TSBA100-4, assembly GCF_040253585.1. Lineage (NCBI taxonomy): Bacteria > Pseudomonadati > Bacteroidota > Cytophagia > Cytophagales > Leadbetterellaceae > Emticicia > Emticicia sp. W12TSBA100-4. Next base: position 39,920 of record NZ_JBELAU010000005.1, on the reverse strand, counting down.
GAACTCCAAGCCGCCCTCCTTCAAGGCCAAACTATCGAACGCAAACGAGTAGCGGCCGATTTGCACGATAATTTAGGCAGTACATTATCAGCACTTTGGCTGAGTGTAGATATGATTGATAAATCAAAAATGAGTGAAGAAGAATCCGCCATTCATCAAAATCTAAGACAAAACCTCGAAAAAGCCTATAATGACGTTCGATTGCTTTCGCACAATCTACTCCCCGAAGAACTCGAAAAACAAGGACTTTCAGCCGCTTTGCATTATTTTATCAGAAAAATTAATCAAAATTCAAGCATAAAATTCAATTTACTGATAGATGATACATTGGGTAAATTAGATAAAAAAGTAGAGTTTGAGCTATACAGCATTTGCCTCGAATTGGTCAATAATATCATCAAGCACTCAAAAGCAACCGAAGCAATGCTTCGACTACACTCAGCTACCAATGACAAAATTCAACTTATCATTGAGGATAATGGAATTGGTATTTTTGAAAAAAATTCTGATGGCAAAGGAATGAAGAATGTTCGAGCCAGAGTTGAGTCTTTGAATGGAACGTGGAATTTGCAAAATATTGAAAATAAGGGGGTTAGAAGTGAGGTTTTGATACCTGTCTAATCCACCAACCCATGCTTAATTGCAAATTTTACCATTCCGATAGCACTTTTTACGTTGAGTTTTTTCATTAAATTTGCTCGATGAGTTTCAACGGTAGAAACAGAAATAAACAACATTTCAGCAATTTCAGCTGTTGATTTTTCAAGTGTAATCAATCTTAAAATTTCAATTTCTCTACTTGTCAGGTGTTCAATCGTCTCGGGGCGAGCATTATTATAATCATCTTCGGCAGTTGCTGCCAATTCATCAATTACGGCCTCGCTATAATACTTTTTGCCCGACATTAATTTTTCAATGGCTTTTTCAATCTCGTCTTTGCCCGTTTTTTTTAGAATGTAGCCATGAACTCCCGCTTTCAATGCCTCACGTATATGTTGGGCATCTTCAGCCATCGTTAGTAATAGAATCTTTACAGAGGGATTCGTTTTACGTAGTTGTAAGGTTAGGTCAATTCCGCTCAAATGCGGCATGTGTAAGTCCGAAATTATTACATCAACTTCTTGTGTTTCAAGGAATTTTAAAACGTTACGGCTATCACTAATCGCTCCTACAACTTCAATGTTTTCAATAGATTTTAATAATAAACGCAGGCTATCGAGCAAAACTTGATGGTCATCAATTAATAGAACTTTGGTCATGTTGATTTACAGCTATTTGATTACTCAAAAATAGAGCAAAGACTCATTAAATAAAATATTATTTTATTTAATGGTAGTTGAGATTTCAATGAAACAAAAAAAGAGCGAGACAAACGCCTCGCTCTTTAATCATAAAAACTGTGTTTATTATTTATTTGGATTCAATGCTGTGTCAATTCTTTGCAATACATCTTGTAAGTGATATTTGCTCATTTTGTCGGTCGTCAACGGCAATGCCGCTTTGATTTCCCCCTTCAAGGCTTCCAAATGAGCTCTGGCAATTGATGGTAAATCAGTTTTCTTCAAATCAACCATTCGAGTTTCAAAACCATACGTTGCTCCTTGTGGAATAAATGAAACTGCGGTCATACCTGGCGTAAGTAATGATGTTACTTTCTCAACAAAAACTTTTTGCAAGTTGCGACGATAAATGTCAATTACTTTTTTAGATTTTAGTTCAGACCAAATACTTCCACGTAAATCGGTCATTAACTCATCTAAATTATAATTAGCTGCACTTGCTGAACCGGTTTCCATCAATCTTACGGCACGGTCACCTGCCAAAATGTTATTCAAGGTAGATTCTTGAATAGCTTTTACTGCCTCAACACCGGTTTCTGGGTTAATTTTACTCAAAATATTTTTGTCGAGCATCCAAGTTGGTGTTTCAAAAACTTGACGATTTAAGAATGCAACGGCCTCTTTCTGTGTAGCTCTTGGAACAACTTCAAAAACCGAACCTTCCATGTCGTAAGTTTTAGGTGTATCATAAATGCCACCGATATTTTTGGTTACGTGACCAATATAACGACGGTATTGACCAGTAACATTTGCATATAATTCAGCCAATTCTTTGTAAGATTCGCCATTTTCTTTGCTCCATTCTGGTAAGTTTGGTAAAATTCTCTGTAAGTTTTTGATACCATAATCAGATGCTTTCATGGCGTTATCGCTCAAATCTTCAGTCTGATAACGAGGGTCGAAAGGACTAACTTCTGTACCAAAACGTTTACGTGGGTCTTTTACCGCTTCTTTTGTCAATTCATTCAAGATTGATTTTTCTTCTTTAGCACTTTTTGCATCTGGGAAATATTTGTAAGCCCACTGAATCGCCCAAATATCATAATCTCCGATACGTGGGAAGAAATCCGTCACGCCATCTTCTGGTTGAGCTACGTAGTTGAAACGAGCATAATCCATGATAGATGAAGTGTGTCCGTTTTTGGCAACCCATTCTTTATCACGTAATTTCTCAACTGGCGTTGCCGAACTCGCACCCATGTTGTGGCGTAAGCCGATTGTGTGTCCAACTTCGTGCGATGAAACAAAACGAATCAATTGTCCCATCAATTCATCATCAAAGTTTTTCTTTCTTGAGCGTGGGTCTGAAGCCGCAGTTTGGATCAAATACCAGTTACGTAATAAACGCATTACATTATGATACCAACCGATATGACTTTCTAAAATCTCTCCACTGCGTGGGTCATGTACATTCGGTCCGTAAGCATTCTGAATATCAGCCGCAAAATATCTAATGGCCGAGAAACGAGCATCTTCTAAGCTCATGCTGTCTTTTGGGTTCATGTATTCGCCACGAATTGCATTTTTCCAACCAGCTTTTTCAAACGCTACTTGCCAGTCGTCAACACCTGCTTTGAGGTATTTTTGCCATTTTTGTGGCGTTGCTGGGTCGATATAATAAATAATTGGTTTTTTAGGCTCAATCAATTCACCTCGTTTTTGGCGTTCGGCGTCTTCTGGTGTTTTGGGCTCAAGTTTCCATCTTACCGCAAAAACTTCAGTATCAGATTTTTGTGATTCTTCGCCAAAGCTTGAATATTGATTCGCAAAATATCCAACACGTGGGTCGAAATATCGCTTACGCATTGGCGTTTTTGGCAAAATGATCATTGAAGTATTAAACTCCATCGTCACTACACCTGCATCACGAGATGCTGGTAAATAACCACCAATTTGAGGGATTGGAGCTAAAGAAACCGAAGGTGGAACAACACTGAAAGTTTTGGTTGTACGAATTTCAGTATTGATTGGATACGAACGAATATGTTGAATAAACGAACGGTCGGCCTGAATTGCCGCAATCTTCAATAATTGTTTATTAACTGGGTCGAGTGAGAAAACTTGATTATCTCCTTTGAAGAAATCAGTTACTTCAATCACTGCCGAAGTATCTTTTCTGAGTGCTTTAATATCAAAAACCCCAATAATTGGGTCAGCACTCGAATTCTGTACTGATTGGAAAATGGGTTTTGTACTATCTGGACTTGCAATCACGAAGGTAATCGAACGCAAGAAAAGTTTATTTTCGGGTCCTTTTTCCCATCTAACAACTTGACGATTTACTTCTTCTCCTCCAAAAATACCACCACCAGCGGCAGTTTTTGAGTAGCGTGTTACAGTCATGATGTCACGTCCAATCAAAGTATCGCCTACTTCAAAAAAATACTTTTCGTCGATTTTGTGAACAGTCATTAAGCCTTTTGAAGTGATGGCTTTTGATGTAATAACTTCTTTGTAAGGTTTTGGGCCAGTTTTTGGAGCTTCGGCTGGTTTTGCAGGGGGAGTGGCTGGAGTTGCCACTGGAGTTTTAGCTTCTTCAGGCTTTTTGTCGTCTTTTTTCTGTGCGAATGTAGAGACCGAAACACAGATTGCCAACGAACTTAAAAAAGTAATTTTTAATAAATTCATAAATTTGATTTGAATAGTTTGTAAGGTATAATTTCGTAAAACTAATGAAAAACAATAAATTTTATAACAATGAATTGATGAACGGAAATTCTTACAAGACAATTGCGGTATTTTTATCGAAGTTAATAACAACACAAAAGGCTTATTGTTAAATTTAGCATAGAAATAATTTTTTATTTTTTTTACAAGCTTTTGTAACCTTTCACATTTTTCTGAGTAAGCATTATCAGAAACAATCAAAACGATAGATTTTTATGACCGATGAAACGGCCATGTTGTGTGTCTTTAATGGTGAGCTTGACAAAGCGGCGATATTGTATGAGCGATACAAACGACCACTCTTGAATTTCTTTCTACGCTTCGGTGTAGAGTGGGAGACAAGCCACGACCTTACGCAACAAACTTTCTATCGGATGATTCATTATCGACATTCGTATCGAGAAGGGCATGAGTTTAGAACTTGGATTTATCGGATAGCTCGAAATTTATTTCACGACCATCTGAAAGATAATCATCTAAAAATGAGTGAGTTAAATGATAATCACGATTTAGAAGAAGAAGAAACTTTCGACGACCAAAATCATCAATTAATAAGAATAGCATTACAAAAACTACCCGACGAATATAGAGAAGTTTTACACCTTAGTAGATTTGAGGACATGAAATACGAGCAAATTGCCGAAATGCTCAATGTATCGGTTTCGGTTGTGAAAGTAAGAGTACACAGAGCCATCAAAAAATTAAGAGAAGTTTATTTGTCCTTAGATGTAGATGTATAAATGTGTAACGAAATTTAATTTCGTTTTTAAATTTTGTAAAATGAAATGAAAAATAAAATAGAAGAATTATTGGCTGATTTTCTGGAAAATAATCTTTCTGCCAAGAAAAAGCAGGAGTTTGAAGATTTATTTGCCGAAAATGAAAGTTTTAAAACTGAGTTTGAAGAATCGAAAGATATTTTCTTTGCTATTAATAAAGGAACTGAAAAGAATTTTGATGCCTCAAAAGACAAGAGTTTCTATGATTTTCTTTCGGCAGAAAAAGAGAGACTATCAGAAAAGCCACAAGCAAAAGTTGTTCGTTTCTACGAACGAACTTATTTTAAATATGCTGCCAGTGTAGCAGGTTTGGCTTTAGCATTTTGGTTTGGTCGAAAAACAATTGATAATCAGGTAACTACAAGTATTTTAGCTGATAACGACACACCAAAAGTGATTGAAAAAGTTGTAGAAGTACCAGTTGTGCGAGTCGATACGATTTATGTGGCAACCAAGCAACTTGCTTCGACCAAACAGCCAAATGTAATGAATGAGATTGGTACTTTGAAAAAAGAAATTCAAGAAACCAAAGATTTATTAATTCTGTCGATGCTCAAAAAAGAGTCTCCTTCTGAGCGGATTCAGGCCGTTAATTATAGTTATGATTTGCAACAACCTGATGAGCAAGTGCTAAAAGCTCTTATTTATACCCTTGATTATGACCGAAACGTTAATGTACGAATTGCAGCGGCCGACGCAATCGGACGGTTCGGAAGTAATGCTAATGTGCGTGATGCACTCGTTAAGTCGTTGTTGAAACAACAAGAACCAACTTTACAGATTTCGATTATTGACATTCTTACTAAGTTTAACGAACGCCGTGCTTTACCTGCTCTTCGCCTGCTGGCCGAAGATGGAGGAACATCAGATTTTGTTCGCCAGAAAGCAGAAGAAAGTACAAGAGTGTTGAGTTTGTAAGTTGTTGATTATTAGTTTACTAATGTTAAATTTTATTCAAAAAAGACTTTAAAAAAATAAAAATTATGAAAAACTATTTAAATATTTCAATTTTCATGCTGCTTTCGGTTAGTGTTTTTGCACAAAATAAGCAGAATTCGTTTAAGCAAAGTTTCAGCGGAGCTGATAAAAGAGTTGTGATTTTGAGTGCCAGCAGCAATTTGACTATTGAGGGTATTACAGGTACTGAAGTAATTGTAGAATCGGATAAACAAGAAAAAGAGTTTCCGGAAGAAGCTCAAGGACTAAAAATTGTTACACCAGGTGGTGCTGTTGATAATACTGGTATTGGAGCAAACGTACAAATGGAAGGAAATACCCTTAAAATTAAACTTCCTAAGAGTAAATATTATGGAAATTTCGTGGTGAAAGTTCCAAAGGATTTGAATGTAAGCATCAAAGAAAATGGGAATTCTTACGGGAAATGGTTCATTTCGGGTATGAAAGGTGAAGTGGAAGCAGAAACATCGTATTCGACATTGAATATTAAAAACGTGAGTGGCCCGATAGTAGCTCGTGGTGGATACGGTAAAATGTATATCGAATACGACCAATTAAATCAAAGCCGACCTAATTCAATTACGGCCAGTGGTGCAGTTGATATTACCTTACCCGCTGATACCAAAGCAAACTTAAAAGTACAAGCAACGTATGCTGATTTCTTTACGGATTTTGATATTACCCCAACAAAATATGAAGAAGTAAACGATAAAGTTGAAAAAGGAGAAAAAGCAGAAAAAATAGCTAAAATTGAAGCTGTTTCTCCAACTGGGCAACAAGCAAAAACAATAAAAGGAACAGGTAATGTATATGCTGTTGAAGGATTTTCTACTACTCAAAAATCAGTGGCTTATGCAGATGCAAGATGGGCTAATAAACAAAATTATGATACTGATTGCAATTGTTATTACACAAATGCTACCATTGGAACAATCAATGGTGGTGGTGTAAATCTAACAATCAGGTCAGACCAAGGAAATGTTTATTTAAGAAAGAAAAAATAGAAACACAAAATTATGAAAAACAAAACGGTGCCTGAGCGAAGTCGAAGGCATCGTTTTTTATGCTAAAACAAGTTAGTTTTTATCAATTTAATAGAGATAGCAATCAAAATCATTCCAAAAACTTTTCGTAAAATATCGGCACCAGTTGGCCCAAGAATTTTTTCAAGTTGCTGAGAATTTCTTAAAACGATATAAACCACAAGCAAATTTAGCATAATTCCTATAATAATATTCTCTACCTGATAGGCTGCTTTCAATGAAATAATTGTTGTCATCGTACCTGCACCTGCGATAATCGGAAATGCCAACGGCACAATTGAAGTAGCTTTGCTATTGGTGGTTTCATGTTTGAAAATGCTTCTTCCCAAAATCATTTCAAAGCCAATTAAAAACAAAATCAAAGCCCCCGCAATCGCAAAAGATTTAACATCAACGCCAAACAAACTCAAGATACTAATTCCTAAAAATAGGTACGTTATCATTAAACCGCCTGCTACCAAAGTAGCTTGTTCGGCGTGTATACTGCCCGCTTTTTTGCGTAAATCAATGATAATTGGAATTGCTCCCAAAATATCAATTACTGAAAATAAGATAATCGAAACTGAGATAATTTCTTTAAAAACGAAGTTCATTGGCGTAGTAAGGTTTTTAGTTTGTCGAATTCCCAATCTTCAATAGCTGGGAAATTAGCTATTCTGAAAGTGGTGTCTTTCCAAGCACCATAACCATTACCCAAAATTATATTATTTTCTTTAGCTTTTTGTTTCAAAACTGAAATTTCATCAACACTTCCTTTTATCGCAATGACGGTTTTAGACCTTACTTCATCATTAGTAATCAATAAATTAAGATTGGTCTCGTGGCTGATAAACGCATAAAAATCCTTTGCTCGTTCCGTTAATTGTGCATTAATCGTTTGAATATCAGGTACTTGTTGCATTACCCGCATTAATAGATAAATTCCAAGAATGTTTGGGGTGTAATGGGTTTGGAATTTCCTGAAATTATCTCTGATAAAAAGTAGGCTATTATAATGGTTACGCTCGCCGATTTCTTCGGCACGTTTGATGGCTTTTGGCGAACAAATCATAATACCCATTCCAGCAGGCAAACCGAGGCACTTTTGCACCGAAGCCAACCAAATATCGCCCGATTGCCAGTCAAGCTCGATTCCTCCCATTGATGAAGTTACATCGACTGCGATTAACGCTTCAGTGTGAAGTTTTCCGAAAAACGAATTTTCTATTTGAGTTGCATTTGAAGTTTCGTTTTGGGTAAAACACCAAACATCTGCATCGGAAATAAGGTTTTTATCAAGTATTTCTTGAAAATCAAACTTTGTTGCCGAAGAAGTTTTACCTAAACGAGAAGCATATTCAAACCATTTTTCGCCAAATGCTCCATTAAAAATGTGATGGCTGTGGTTTTTTACAAGCGATTGACTGACGATTTCCCAACATTCGGTGGCGGATGATGTAAAATAAACTTCGTAATCGCTGGGGATATTTAGCTTTTGCTTGAAGACCGAAATGCACGTTGCCAGCATTTCCATAAAAGCAGTACTGCGGTGGTTTTGGCTCAAAATACCTTCATTCATGGCATCTTGTAGATAAGTTGCCACTTGCGGATATACTTTTGATGGTCCTGGATAAAACGTAATCAAAGTTCTGAGTGCTGAGTTGAGAGTTCTGAGTTGAGAGTTCTGAGTGGGGGTAAACAGAAAACTGAAAGCTTTATTTTACAATTCACACGAGTGCCTTAGTATTTTTAACTCAGAATTCAGAACCGCACGGGCGACCTCGTCTCAACTCAGAACTATTTAAGAAAATACGCCTTCAAATCTCTTTCGAGTTCGGTTACGGAAACAGTTTTTATGTTTCCATCAATTGCCAGTGAAATTTTACCGTTTTCTTCCGAAACACAAATAGCTGCGGCGTCGGTTGCTTCCGAAATTCCGAGAGCCGCACGGTGACGAAAACCGTAATTTGATGGTAAATCATCGCTATTAGCGATTGGTAAAATACAATGTGCTGCTTTTATGCGACTGCCGTCGATAATTATTGCACCATCATTCAATAAACTGTATTGACTAAAGAGCGATAAAATTAATTTCTTTGATAAGACCGCATCCAAAGCATCACCTGATTCGGCAAACTTGCCTAAATCATCTTCTTTTTGAATAACGATGATTCCACCTGTAAACTCGCTCGACATCGTTTTTGCGGCATCAATGATGGTTTTTAGAGGGTATTTTTCTTCGGGAGTTACTTCTGTACCAAGCAAATTTGCAAAAAAATGATTGTTGGTTAGTGTAGTTGATTTACCTACTAACAATAAAAAGCGTCTGATTTCTTGCTGAAAAAGCACAATCAATGCGATTGCTCCCACACCCATAAAATATTCTAAAATGCGAGTAAGTAGTTCTAAACCAATGGCTTTTACAATCAAATAAAATAGATAAATGAGTAAATAACCTAAGAAAACCCGACTCGCAACGCTACCACGCACCAATTTATAAATATAATACAGCAGAAATGCAACGAGCAAAATATCTAAAATATCAGTCCACTTAATTTCTAAAAATCCTATTTGCATGAGAAAATTTCATTTTATATTCAAATTCGGTTTCGTAATAAATCTGAAAACCAGAATTTTCATAAAACCGTCTTGCTTTTGGGTTGTTTTTTAGTACTTGTAATTCGATTCCCTTCGATTTTCGTTGCCCGTCTTCAATTACTTTATCAAGCAGTTGGCGGCCAAAACCTTGGTTCTGAAAGTCTTTTTGAATCAGAATATTTATGATTTCAAAAGAATGATTTTTTTCTTCTATCTCCAAATAACCAATGCTTTGTTTTTCAAATTCAATAATTTGAATGTTCTCTGAGTCGAATTCTTTTCGATGAGAATCGAGTTCGGTAGCATAAACGGCATCGCTGTATTCTTTGAACGAGTTTTGCTCAATTTCGAAAGTCAAATCGGCATCGTTTTGCGTTGCTTTTCTGAGTAGAAGGTCCATTTTATCAATAACGGTTTATAAAAGAATTTTAGATAAAATGAGTTAGCTTTTATTCAGAAAATCATTTCGATACAAAATAAATACTTTTTATGTAAACTCTTTTTAAATTATGTTTTTTTGCACGTTTTAAGTCTTTTTTGTTGCTTTCTTTAACCTTTTTAGCCTTTCTTTTTCTTCATTTTCCATTACTCTCGCCAAAACTATCTTTCTAATTACCTCTACTGGAAGTGGTTTCTCAGCCGTGAAATGTATCGTTGAGCCTTCATGTTTATAGCCTATCAAATCTTGCCCAAAATGTCCACGAAGCCCCACACTCATAAAGTAGAATGAAAGATGAGTTTTATAATAGCCAAATCCAACCAATGCACCTTTGTACTTAAAAGTTGGAATCATATAGCTGATAACTTCCTCAGCATCAGGAACTAAATCAAGTATTTGCTGACGCAATTCTTCCAGAGCAATGCGTTCTTTTTCGGGTACAAATGATAGATAAGAATCAATATCTTTCACTGCAATATTTTTCTCCATCATAAATTTTAATAGGTTTTGAATTGCAAACAAGAAGGATGTAAAACTTTCGTATCATCGCTGAGTTTGGATAATAAACCAGTTTTTATATTTCTTCTAAAAACCACAATATTGTTTGAACTTTGATTCGCTACAATTACAAAGTTTCCAGTAGGGTCAAGGTTAAAATTGCGGGGAGTTTCACCATAAGTTGATTCATGACCAAGTAAAGTTAAGACACCATTTTTGGCAATTTTAAACATCGAAATTGTATTTTCTACTCGATTTGAAGCATACAAAAACTTGCCATCGGGTGAGATATGAATATCAGCACTACTATAAATATCAGCTTTTTTCTGATTTGAAATAATACTTTGAATTTTACTGAGTTCGCCATTTTTGTAGGCATAACCAACGATATTTCCACTCATTTCTTCGATGGAATAAGCAAATTTTTGATTTGGATGAAAAGCCATATGACGAGGCCCGCCGCCCGCATCTGTATTGATAGTCAATTCGTTAACTTCAATTAATGGTTTCGCTTGTTTTTCATCGAACCTAAATGTTCTGATTTTATCAGTTCCTAAATCGGGCAAATAAAGAAAATCATTTTTCGGAGAAAAATTGGCTGAGTGAACGTGTGGTTTTTCTTGACGTTCTTTATTTACACTCGTTCCCGAAAACCGAATACTTTGCACAAATGGATTTAGGCTTCCATCTCCATTTTTGGTTAAGACCGTTACATTTCCCTCTCCATAATTTCCTGAAACAACAAATTTGTTATTTTTATGTACACTCACATAGACAGGGTTTTCGCCATTGGCTGATTGTTTATTGATAAATTTCAAGCTACCATTGGCACTATTGATTGCAAAAGCACTAATGTTGCCGTGTTGAGGAAGTTTGGTTTCGGTGCAAGCATACAAAAACTTGCCATCTGGTGAAAGTGTCAGGAAAGAAGGATTTACGATATTTTCAGTATTAAAAATCAGCTTTAAATAACCATTGCTTGGGTTGAGTTCATAGACATAAATACCTTTGTCGGGTTTGCCGTCAGTGTATGTGCCGACAAACATTAAGGTTTTGTTTTGTGCAAAAACAAAGCTGATGTTTATGAAAAAAATAAATAAATAGGTCAGTTTTTTCATCTGGTTGATTGACGTAAATAATTCTCAATTTTTAATTCTCAATCGTACGAGCGACCCCGTCTTAATTAAATTAATGGTCAAGCGGGCGTTTTTTTATCATTCCACCTTTGGTATCTTTAACGCTGTTCATCACGACAAAGGCATTTGGTTCAATTTTTTCGATTTCGGTATTGAGTTTATTCAATTCTAATCTCGTAATTACAGTGTAAAGAATATCAATATTTTTAGTTTCGCCGCTTTTACCATAACCTTTTTTACCACTATAAACGGTTACACCACGCCCCATTTCATTGATAATCATTTGTCGGATTTCTTCGTTGTGTGAAGAAATAATCGTAACACCGATATATTCATCAATACCTTCTATAATAAAATCTAAGGTTTTGGAAGCAGCTAAATAGGTAATCATCGAATAAAGTGCAATTTCGACCGAAAGAAAATAAGCTGCCGTAGAAAAAATAAGGACATTGATAATAATGATAATATCTCCGATGGTTGTACCCATTTTTTTGCTGAGAAAAATAGCCAAAACCTCTGTGCCATCTATCACAGCTCCACCTCTAACCGCCAAACCAATTCCTGCTCCAAGAAAGAAGCCTCCAAAAATAGAAACCAATAGATTATCGTTGGTTACGTTAGGAAAATCAACTGTACCAACGCACAGGGCAAGTCCAGCAATGGCAAGTGCAGTTTTTAGTGCAAACACTTTTCCGAGAATTTTATAGCCCAAAAATATAAACGGAAGATTGATGCCGATAATCAAGTAATAAAGTGGAATTTTTGTCAATGCCGAAATGAGCAAAGAAATACCAGTTGCCCCGCCATCAATGAAGTGATTGGTTAGTAAGAAGCCTTTAAAGCCGAACGATGCCGAGAAAATCCCAGCCGTTATCAAGATGAAATCTTTGAGGTAGCGTCTGATTAGAATTTTAAGCTCTCGATAACCTTTAGCGAGTTTATAGTCGGAATATCTTTCTCCGCTTTTGGGTCTTTTGAGTGTTGTTCGGGTTATTATTTTTTTCCAAAGTGAATTCATAGCTACGTTTATTAATGGTTAAGTTTTTAAATCTGCTTTTCTTTTTCGCAGGAAATTGGTGAATCTTCTATCGGTTGGATATTTTCGACTGGGAGTTATGTTATTAAAAACCAACGCTACAACCAGTAAAATTAGTGTGCCAGTAAGTACGGGCGATAAAACGTACAAATACCCAAGTTGTTTTACTCTGTCAGTACCGATGATAGCAATGAGTGCCGCCGCTCCACCTGGAGGATGCAGGGTTTTGGTTAATTGCATCATTACGATTGAAAGTGAAACCGCCAACGGAGCAGTTAACCATAAAAAATTAGGCAAAGTTTTATAAATTGTAACCCCAATTATGGCCGAAATAACATGCCCACCAACCAAATTTCTCGGCTGTGCCAACGGACTCTGAACTGCTCCAAAAATCAAAACGCTCGATGCTCCAAACGAGCCTATTAGAAATATTGAGTCAATATCTGCGAGTGTTTTGCTTTGAATAAAAGCCAGAATTGCGATACCAATAAATGACCCAACGAAAGAATAAAAATGCTCTTTGGTATTGACCAGTGTTTCTCGGTAAATGACATAACGAGTCATTCTTAAACCTCGTTTAAGTTTGTTTTTTACCATTTTATTTGTTTTGTTGTACGTTATAAAGTTGTTGTGGGGCAAAAACTTCCTTATTTTATTATCGAATAATGATTAGTTTTATTTCAAAACTTCCATTTCATTGATTTCTGGACCACCACCACGATTGGCCGAACCTGCTACCGAATAAACTTTTCCACCAACGACTGCTGCACCCGTTCCGTGTCTTCCTTGTTTGAGTTTTGGAAAAGGAACCCATTGCATTTTCTTTGTATCAAAAGCTTCAACTTCGCTATGAGATGGTACTTGGGCTGGACTTTCTCCACCAATCACTAAAAGTTTATCACCAAAAGCTACTGATGAATTTCCTGCTCTTTGTGTTGGCAAATTCAGCTCTGCTGGAAGTGTTTGCCAAGTTTTTTTCTTGAAATCATATACATCGACAGCTGGTTCTGTCAAGTTTAGTACTTGATTAATACGAGCCGTTGAGCGTCGGCCACCTGCAATATATAATTTATCGTTTACAACCGCAGCACTCACATGGTCACGTAGGTGAGGAGCATCCGCCAATTTTACCCAAGTATTGGTTTTTGGGTCATATTCATCAAGCCATGCTACGTGGCCGTCCCAGTGTCCATCCAAAATGCCACAAACAGAATATATTTTGTCTTTATATACCACACAACCAGCCGAACCACGTAAACGGTCTTTTGGAATTTCGGGGCCGACTCTCCATTCGCCTTTTTCGAGATTATAAATGTAGATATTTGGAATCGGAGTTTCGTGTGGGTATTTGCCAGTCATGGCCATCATAACATAAACTTCACCATTATACGTAACGGCTTGCAGGTGATGAATTTCGAGTGGAGTTTCAACTGATTTTGTCCAAGTTTGGGTTTTGATGTCGAAAACTTCGGTGGGTTTAATGCCACGTCCGCCTAATAAAACCAATTTATTGCCTACTGCTGACATGGTATTTTCATGACGATTGATGCAGGTGTTGGTCGGAGTCATTACTTCCCAATCTTGCGATTTTGCAGTAAAAGATACTGTTCCAAGAGTAGTTAGTAAAAGGTAAGTGAAAAGAGACTTTATTTTCATTGGTTAAATTGCATTTTGAGGTTGAATGAGTAAGCAATTTAGCGAAAATATTCGTTTTTTACAGCGAAAAGAGACGATGAAAGTTTTTGTGTGGACGAGATTTTTTGGTTTTACTTTTTATTTAAACTGCTTAGGTTTAAGTTTTTGAGAAGCAAGCTCCGCAATTTCGTTGATGCGTTTTTGGCGAGTAGATTGTTGTTTGGCAAGTACTAACCACTGTAAAATAGCTTTTCTGACTGATTTACTTAAACTCATAAAGAAATCTTTTGAGCCTTCATTTGCTTGGAAGGCAGCTTCTAAGTCTTCGGGTATTGTTAATTCCTCCACCGAATCTAAGATTGTCCATGAGCCATTTTGTTTGGCTTTTTCGATGCTTTCAAAACCTGCTTGGCTCATTTTGCCTGCTGCAATCAATTTCTCAACTTTGTCTTTATTTATTTTCGACCAAACACTCGTAGCTTTGCGTCTCGTGAAAAACTGCATATATTTTTCATCGTCGATGGGGCGTGCGGTACTATCAATCCAACCAAAACAAAGAGCTTCGTCAACGGCTTCGCTCCAAGAAATTGAAGGTATTTTCGATTTCTTTTTATAATATATCAACCAAATTGATTGTTTTGAAAGGTGGTTTTCTTGTAACCATTCTCTCCAATCGGCTGTGGTACTTGGATAAAAAGTTTCTATTTCTTCTTTCTCCTGCATAAATAGTTACTGAGCTTTGAATAAATTAATGGTATAATCAAGTAATTTTTGGTCGCCATATTCTCCATGACCTGGAACAACAATGGCTACATTCGGGTAGGCGTTTTTCACTTTTTCGACGGTATTCGACCATTCTGCAAGATTGGCGTCACCCAAATAACCTTTACCTGCCTTGAGTTCTTTTACCAAACAACCACCAAACATGATTTTTTCACTCGGAAAATAGCCCACTACGTTATCTTTTGTGTGTCCTTCGCCGAAAAATTTTGCTGTGATGCTTTCTTTACCAACTTTTAGTGTAAGTAAATCTTTGAAGCCATTTTGCGGAACGGTGTATTTATTTTCTTTGGCCAATTCAATGGTTTTGAAATTAGCATAAGATGGAATATTATTATCATGAAAAGCTTTTAAACCGCCCAAGCAATCATCGTGAAAGTGCGTGGGAATAACTGCATTGATTTGACAATGAAGCGTTTCTTTTACCCATTTGATGAGTTCTTCGGCACTTTTATCGTTGGTTGGGGTGTCAAAAACTATTACTTCATTGTTATTTCTGACCAAAACTCCATTGCATGGCACATAACCAAAATCATTGGTTTGTTTGAATGAGACATGTTTAAAAGCATTGTCAGAAATTTGAGTAATGACCAAACTGCTGGTTTTATAGATTTCTTTGGGTTTGAATTTGACATTCTTTTGTGCAAAAGAATTAAGGCTCATAATTGAGAACAAGAGGAGTAATATGGTTTTAGTGATAGCTTTCATTTTTTTGATTTGTTTAAATTGCTTTTAGCTTTGAGTCTGGGTAGTTTTCGATGAACAAAACTATCAACCAGTAATTAACTTGAATAGAAGGACAAAAGTCCAAAGGTGCATTGCAGCACTACTGATGCAAAATCGGTGTGTTGCATTGTATTTATTGTTCTATAAGGCATTCCAATATTTTTTTATCTAAATTGTCAAAGTCCGTTTTGTTTATTTGCCAATTAGGATTGTCGTGATAAGCGTTTAAATGGTCTCCTGTTGACAATTGGTATATTTCAACCTTGTCAAGCTGCCTTATTCTTGAAATAAAGTCGTCCTGAACACTCTTTTTAATATTCCCTTGCGATATAACTACATAAATGAATTTTGTGTCTTCGGAGAAAGTTAAATGTTTTTGGACTTTTGTCTTGCCGTCATAATATTTTGCAACACTTTTCTTTATCAGGTTGATTTGATCATTTCGCTCTTTAGCATGGTTGTAAAGTTCTATTCTTTTATATCCAAGGTCTGTCTTAATATCAAACATACATTGAATAACATTGTCATTTGCTATTGCTAAATCGGGTCTTACTAACAAAGGTCTTTTATTGTTTTTGTTTTTCAGGTTTGTTCCACTGAACGAGAGTTGAGGGTCAATATAAACTTTTATGTTTCCTGCGTTCGTTATTTTCTCAGTGCAATAGCAACCAAAAAGGTCTTCTGTCACGGATGAAATTGAATGGCTTGTTCCACGTGTCAGTACCTGCTGATTTGTTATCGGCTGGTATAAAAAATCTCTTGCGACAATATAGGCTTGTCTAACTTTATCTATGAATTCTGTTTGTGTCATTGTCATTTTAATATTATGCACAACGGTTCATGGCTTGGCGAAGGTAGAGCTTTTGAAAACCGTCAGCCGAAGTTAAGCACAAATTTTGATATAAGATATGAATGTTCAATGACTTCCGTTTGCCCTGCTTTTGCTAAACCGATGTTATGTGGTGTTGATTCTCTACCTATCATGTTTCATCAAAAATTTTACTACCTAATTTGACAAGTCAACACCCAAATTATGATGATATTCCGTTTCATCTTGCAAATTGTCTGGCAAACTCATTATTGCGATTTAATGAATATTTTGTCATTATTCAAATGGCTGAATTCTTTTTTAAACTGTCGCTTTGTAATGGTGCGAAATTAAATGCAACGTTTTAAGCAAATAACTCAACTTGTTTATTCTTTACAGGACTCATTTCCTCTATAAACTTATTCCAAAGGCTGAGTTTTAGATTGAAATTATACACGTCATTAAGTCTTTGCAATTCTAATTCTAAATAGCTCCTATTAATAGTATTTGCTAATTCTAATAGGTCAATACGCATTAAAACATCTTTAGTAAAAGTCCTTTTTGCATCTGCAAAAGTTACGGATTGTAAAAATTTTACTGTTATTTCTGAATTGAGCAGAATTAAAGTGTAAACAGCAAATTCAATTTTATCAAAACCAAGTAGATAACAGGTGTCATCAAGCATTACTGGTTTTTCATTCTGTGGTAAAATCAGTGTAAAATGAAATGTTTTGTAAAGCCCTGAAATAGCAACTTTATATGGTTTAAAAGAATAATCGCCAACTCCAAAAATTGAAAATGCTGGTTTGTTGTTATAAATACTTGATTTTCTTGCATTAAAACTGTCTTGATGGTCTATTAAATACTGAAAAGTTTTCGGAAATTCGTGTTTGATGTACTTAGTTTCTTGACCAACTTTTTTCTGTGTTACGATTGTAAATTTTCTTGTTTGATTAATTACGGTATTTTTTAAATCAGAGCTTTTTAAAAGGCCATAAACTAAATCGTCCTCTAATTTTATTTCCTCATTTAGACCATTCACATAATATCCATCTAATGAGTCACCTCCTGACTTATCAAGCTCCATAATACTCGAACAGTCGTGTTTTAAACCTTGCCGCCAAACAAATGGACATTCACCATCAATGTTTTTAGTATGTGAATAAATGTCGATATTCGATACAAATTTGTTATCTAACCAACCAAACTGTAAAATTGGCTCTTGGGCATTATAAAAGTCATACTCTGTGCAATAATACGCTGGATTTGATTTGAATTGGCAAAATAGAAGAGATGCCTCAACCGATACATTAAATTCTTTTTTACTGTCAATACAATATTTTTCGATTTCTGAAACTGTATATTTATTTTTCTTTTGCTCAGTTAAAATATTTTTAATAACAGAGTTTTTGACTAAAAACAGTAGATTTCCTTTAATACTTTGAAAAATTTCAAGCATTTTCAACATGATAAATTCGGCAATATCAAAATTGCCTTTACCTGTCATAGCATCCAAGCCACTTTGATTTTTAAAATTAGCTTTTTTGGGTAAATTGGAAGAATTAAGACTACCTAACTTTGCATTTGTTACCCAAGGTGGATTCCCAATGACTAATATTTCTTTTTCAGAATATTGTTTGGCTATTTTTTTAAAGTCGTATTCAAAAACATCACTATGAATTATTGAAATTTGTGCTTTTTGTTCTTGTGGGTTGTTCAAATAAAATTCGATAATATTAAATTTTGTTTCCCAAACATAGGGTTTGTAAATTTCAATACCATAAATGTTCTCAATACTTGAAAAATTTGCAAGAGAAGCAATGATGAAATTGCCTTTACCGCAAGTTGGCTCAATGATGATTTGAGGGTTTGCCAACTTCTTTGATAAAAACAGAGAGACCTTTTTTGCTAAGTCTTCATTTGTTTGAAAATCTCCATATTCACTACGGTCTGGCTCATAAATAAGCTCATTTGTAAGTAAAATGTTTTCTTTTAAAGTTTCCAATTCTTCATTATTGTCAAAAAAAAGCGTGATACCAAAGGCATCAAATAGCTTTTGATTGGCAGTTTCAAATGAGTTAATATCTTTAAGAGAAAAGTTTAGATAATCTGCAACTTGATAAGTAATATTTGCTTCAAATACTTTCATTATTTGGGTTTATTGTAGCTGACAATTTTTTCGACTCCCTGAACATCATTTGTCAAGTTTACTATTCTCGTATATTGTAATCTCCATTGAAGAGCATTAGAAATGGTCAAATACCCAACTGGGATTTCTGTCGCTAAAATGATTTCGGCTATTTGTTTTAGTGTTATTTCATCGGCAGGCAGTTTTATCCCTTCCAAAAATGAAACGATATCATCACAATTAGCACCAACCTGTTTCATTTCATTTAAGATACTTGTAGTTGTAAAATCTGCTGTTCTTTCTTTTGATACGAATGAACAACTTACAAAATGGAGTATCGCAGTTTGGGATGCTGGGTCGTCTGTTTTGTCGTAAACAAATACAAGTAGGTTATAACCAAGTCCAAATATTTTTTGTTTTGCGTCTCTAAATGGGCAAGAAGATTGAGGTTGTTTTATAGAAGTAACTTTAATATCAGTTAAAATATTATCTGATGGAAGGTCAATGCCTTTCGCTGATGAACCAACAGTTACAAGATATTTATCATGGAGGTGTTTTTGAAATTTTTGCTCAATTAAAGTTCCAACAGCCTTACCATCAGTAACTCCATAAAGTTCTTTATGTTGAAACTTTGACTGTTCAACACAGAAGAGTTGTGCTTCCTCAATAAGTTTAGGTATTGTTAATTCTTCCTTAATTTCCATGTTGCAAAAGTACAAATTTATTAATCGTCAGATTTTCAAAACATTAGATTTCTTACAGAATTTGTTATGACTTATTCATAAATACATTACACCGTCATCAAATACTCTACCAAAATTCCATCAATTTTTTCAAGCTTCCCAATCACTTGGTTGGTGAGTGTTTTTCTAAATTCGAGTTCCATTGTGCATTGATTATCATAGGTTTGATTTCTGATTTTCAGGCTAAATTCTTTCACAACCTTCATCACATCATTCATTTGTACAAACTCAAAACTTACATTATAAACATCATTGACAGTTTTTTCATAAATCTCAGCTACAGCCAATGCCTCGACAGTTGCTGATTTATAGGCATTTATCAAACCTGGCACGCCCAAAAGTGTTCCACCAAAATACCGTACAATTACTACTAAAATGTTGGTAATATCTTGTGAAAGTAGTGTATTCAAAATTGGTCTGCCAGCTGTTCCAGAAGGTTCACCGTCGTCATTGACTCTAAAATTATTACGGTCGAGTCCCAAACGGTAAGCGTAGCAATGATGTACCGCCTTGAAATGCTCTTTTTTGAGATTTTCGACCAATGGTTTTACCTCATTTTCGTGTTCGATAGGGTAGGCGTAAGCCAGAAATTTACTGCCTCTATCTTTAAATAAACCCTCAACAGGGACTTTGATTGTTTTATAAGTGTCTTCAAAAAGCATGAATAAGGTGGAGCGAACCGATTCATCAGACCGTTTCGATTCGCTCAAAAAAGTAAAAAATATCTTACAAAGTAATCGATTTATATCTTTTCCAATGGAAACCTCGGTCGGTTTGTTCTTCTGCTTGCCAACCTTTGTAAATCACGAGTTTGTTCTTTTCTTGCACTACATAGAAATAATCGCCCGCACCAGCCCACCAAGCACCACAGGCCGAAAGTGCAGTTTTTGGAATTTTATTTTCGCCAAAAAGACTACGGTCAGTGAGGTCGGCATTGCCAGTTACTTTATCAATTTTGGCTACTTTTTTACCAAATGTTAAGAAAATGTCAGAATAAGGTGTGCCATTTGCATCTTCGGGGTATGACTTAAAAGTAAACTTTGCCTCAACTTGTTTCGACTGTGCCGTTGCGATTTGAGCGAAGCAAATACATAAAAAAAGAAAAAATGTACGTTTCATAAAAAATAGGTTTTGTTTTAGTGATTAATATTTTTGAAGACTACCTGATTCGAAAATATCTTTATTTTTGATTCCTTTTTGTGCCAATTCGAGCATGGCTTGAGCTACTTTTTCGCCAGCAATTACCTTATAATTATCAGGAATGAGCGGAGCAAAGAAATCCATGACTACTTTTCCTATTTTCTCACCCAAACGTGGGTTTTCACGCTCGCCTGATAGCATTGATGGACGAAAAATGATGAGTGTTGGATAACGCAAATCGCTTAGTGCTTTCTCAATTTCGCCTTTTACTCGGCTATAATAAACCATAGATTTTTCGTCAGCACCCATTGACGATACAACCAAAAATTGTTTTGCACCGTTGGCGAGTCCAGCTTTGGCAAAATTGAGCGGATAAGTGAAATCAACTTTATAAAAAGCTTCTTTAGAACCAGCTTGCTTCATGGTTGTGCCGAGACAACAAAAAATATCATCGGCCATGATTTTTGAAGTGTCCAAGTTGTCAAAATCCATCACGATTTGGTCGAGTTTTGGATGAATGATAGTGAGCGGTTTTCTGACAATAACACTGACTTTTTCGTAATAATTGCTTGTTAGTAGTTTGTTGGTCAAGTGCTTGCCGATTAATCCAGATGCTCCGACTACGAGTGCTGTTTTCATGTTTTTAGTTTAATAAATCATCTTCTTTTATTAAAATCAACGGTGTGATAGCCAACGAGTTTTTCGGCACGTGCCGTTACGGGACGGTGATAAATAAAGATTTCGTAAGTATTTTGAGTTTCACCAAAGCTTCCTTCAAAATAAACCTCATCAGTGGTTTTATTCGGTTTTTGAGTTACGAAATCGTAATTATAGACTCCTTGTTTCAGGCGAACCGTGGCAGTGTAGCCACCAAAATTATTGTCATAAACCATTTCATTGGTTTTATCAAGTCGCCAATCGTTAAAACTTCCATTGACATAAACTTTCTCGTTGGCATCTTCCAATTCATGGGTTTTTAGTCCAAAAGTCATGTAAATATAATCAGAATCCACCGAACTATCAGTACCTTCTCGGTTATCAACTACATAGTTTCCATCAAAATCATTCGACTCAATATAAGTAGTTTCACTGCGATTACTCTGCGGCGAAACCCACATTTCATCTGCTACCCCTCGTTTGGTTTTTGCAATGTATTGACCGTTGTAATTGGTACTACGTGAATCAAAAAAACGAAATTCGTTGCCAGCGGGAAATACATTTTCATCATCAAAAAAACGAAATTCGAGTTTCGACATACTTTCGTTCACACTAAATGCTTT
This sequence comes from Emticicia sp. W12TSBA100-4, assembly GCF_040253585.1. Lineage (NCBI taxonomy): Bacteria > Pseudomonadati > Bacteroidota > Cytophagia > Cytophagales > Leadbetterellaceae > Emticicia > Emticicia sp. W12TSBA100-4. The sequence goes on along the minus strand of NZ_JBELAU010000005.1, from coordinate 18,208 downwards.
CAGATTTCTGACAGTTTTATCCCATCGAAAATTTTGGCGAATGATAATTTTCAGTTCATCACGAGGCGACATCAATCGGTATCCTCCATAATTTACCTCAAAATCAACTTGCTGATGGGTCTTATATTTTGATGGAGACTGTGCTTGTCGAACTGTACCAAAAGCTCCAACCTGTGGTTCGTAAACCATGAAACGTTTACTAAAAACGATGTCATCTTTTCTGCGACCACGCCATGCCACGAGCAGATAATTTCCCGAAAGCAAAACTTTTGGTATTTCGAGTTTATAATGATAATAAGGGACTTTCGTAGTGCGAGAAACTTGGTAATCGTTGATAATCAAGTCGTTATATTCGGGCATGTATTCTATTTCAGAAAGAACTGATTGTTTCCAATCGTAGGTGCAATGCAAGATTTTTACGTGATATTGCTCGTAATTGGCATTCAAATCATCAAATTCGAGCCAAAGATTTTTAGAATCATTTAGCGATAAAACGGGTGGATTGAGCGTTCGTGCAGCATCATTGGCATCGCCAACGAGTGGATAAAGTAGTACTGTTTTTATGTTGGATTCGTACGTGAAATCTTCAAACCGAAGGGCTTTTTCTTGGCTGAAAGCAAAAAAGTTTAATAGAAATAAGATTGAAAAAAAAGTATTTCGCATGGAATCAAATGTTTTTCAAAGCTAACGATTTTTTATTGAATTTATTGATGGATCTACTCTTCAATTGCCCAAAAACAAGTGTGGCACAACTGAAAAGTTGTGCCACAAGTTAGAAAATGCTTCGGTGGTTGCGTAGTAGATACCACCGAAGCAGTCTGTATATTAGCTTTTCTTTTTCTTAGGAGTATCTACTACCGGAGCAGCTGCAGGAATTTTAGCTTTGATTTCGCCGATACCTTTTTCGATACCATCTTTAAAGAATTGGTATGAGTTATCGCCCGCACCCAAAGATTGAGCTTTCAAGGCAAAACCGAGAGCGTCAGAAGGTTTGCCGAGTTTATCTAAGATTTGTGCTTTAATCCAGTTATTACGGAAGTTTTCACGCAGAGCCAATGATTTATCAACTAAGCCCAAAGCTTTAGTTAAATCCATTCCTTTTTGCAACATATAATCGGCTGCTTGTTGGAAAGTGTTAGAAGCTTCGTTGTTTTTTTGAGCAACTGCATTTTCGATAGCCGCAACATTATCAACACCAATTGCCAGTGAAACTTTTGTTTTTTCCCATGCAAAACTTAATGTTGCACCATCGTCTTTTACATCCGAAAAATCGAAAGTTAGGGTTTCTACCGAGGAAACATCTTGTGGACGAGCCGTTACACGTAAAACATCATCAGATGCCGAGTAATTTTGTTCAGTCACATCCAATTTTTTGCTAAAAATAATTGTCCAATTCGTTTGGTTTGGAATTGACATAATTGCGTATTTTCCTGCTTTCAAAACTTGGCCTTGAACTGTAATATCGCCTGTTGTTTCAATTTTGGTAGAACCATTCGCACCAGTACGATATACTTTATCGAAAGGAATTAATTTGCCGAAAATTTCACGACCTTTCAATGATGGACGAGAGTAATCAATTGAGATTTTTGTTACACCAACAACTTGCGAAATTGCCGCACCTGGACTTGGAGCTGGTGTGATTTGTGCAAAAATTAAAGTACTTGATAATAAGCAACTTAATGCCAATAGAGCAATTTTTTTCATTAGATATACTGATTTTGTTGATTTGATGAACTAAATTCGTACAAATCTACGTATAAAACTCCAAAAATGCACCGAAAAATACTACTTGATTTGCTCGAAAAGCATTCCCCGATTGATGAAAATGAATTGAAAATGACCAATGAAACGATTGAATTTGTGAAAACAAATGAAGATTGTTTTAAACGTGAATTACTGATTGGTCATGTAACAGGTTCAGCCTGGATTGTAAATAATACCCGAACACATGTTTTGATGATGCACCACCGAAAATTGAACCAATGGTTTCAGCCAGGTGGGCATTGTGATGGAGACCCTGATGTTTTAAATGTTGCGTTGAAAGAAGCTAACGAAGAAACTGGACTTAAAAATTTAAAAGTTGTCAATGGAGAAATCTATGATGTTGATGTGCATCAAATTCCAGAACGCAAAGGCATTCCAGCACATTTTCATTATGATGTACGCTTTTTGATTGAAGCTGATATGAACGAGCCTTTAATCGTAACAGAAGAATCAAATGATTTGGCGTGGGTTTCGCTTGAAAAAATCGCTGAACACAATGATTCTGAGTCGATTCTGCGAATGGCGAGGAAGATTTGATAAGACAGAAACCTGTGAGGTTTTCAAAGGTATAACAATTACTAAACTCACAGGTTTTATTGATGTTTATCGAATGATTTTAGTCGAATACTTGAGGTTTTCGGCAGTTACTTTCAAAATTATATTGGCAAGAGGTAACTCATTGATAGTTGGAAGGGTAATTTTACTTTCTTTACTATTCAATGTCCAAAGTGTTTTTCCTGTCAAATCAGATATCGAGTACTCAAAGTTTGTACCTGCATCATTTTTCAAAACCCAAACTTTTGTACTCGCACCATCGTTGATTGGGTTCGGGAAAACCATCACTTCTTGCCCTGATTTTTTCAATTCATTTATTAAAGATTCTAACTCAGCCAATTCAAAAGCCTTGTCAAAATTTGGTATTCCATATCCAAATCGATTGTCAGGATTAGTATATTGGCTTGCTGAACGAATCAAATATTCTCGTACTTGCATATTGGTTAACGTCGGGAAAGCTTGCCAGAAACTTGCCGCAAAACCTGCCAATAAGGGTGAAGAAAAAGATGTTCCATTAGCTGCTCCGATAGTTCCATTCGTATTTCCAACGACAGTTGCTGCCCCTTGTGCTGAAAGTTCGGGTTTTACTCGACCATCAGCCGATGGCCCGAAAGAGCTAAATGAAGCAATATTTTGAATGCTTGTAACAGCCCCAACTGCAATAATTGAATCAGCATCGGCTGGTGTGCCTATGTACTTCCAACTTCCGCTACCCTCATTTCCTGCTGAGGCAACAACCAAAATTCCTGCTTGGGCTGCCCAATCGGCCGCACGAGTGGCCAAAGCACGGTCGCCGTTCATATCAGTATATTTATAATTTTGTGCAGGATTATCAAATTCAGTATAGCCCAAAGAAGTATTGATTACGTCAACTCCCACGCTATCAGCCATTTCGGCACCAAAAAGCCAATTGGCTTCTTCTCGTTTGGTTTCTGAGCTAACATCTTCGGTTGTTAATAATAAATAACTTGCTTTGTAGGCTGTTCCAACTATTCTGCTATTTTCAAACGCCGCCATGCACGATAAAACATTAGTTCCGTGGCTATGGTCGTTGTAAACGTTTGCTTCATTATTCACAAAATCCCAAGTACCGACAACTCTTTTATCATTAAATAGATCATTGAAAAAACTTAAACGGTTGGCATTTAAAAAGCCCGAATCTAAAACACCAATCATCATTCCTTCTCCACGATAACCTTTTGTGTGCATTTTGTCAGCACCGAGCATGGCAAGTTGCGTTTGCGAAAGTCCATTATCTAAAATGCCCTCGTTTCCAAATTTATCTCTTGTTTTTGCTGCTTGGCTTTCTGCATTCTGGCGAGTATTTCTTATATCACCTTTTCCTTCTAAACCTTTTACAAACGTTAAATTTAAAATTTTTGTCAAAGTGGTCGCATCGGTCTGTATTAAGGCACCATTTATCCAACGAGATTTATATAAAACTTTTGCCCCAGTTTTGGTAATTTCAGTCAGATAACTTGGGTTAGGAGGTAGGTCACGTTCAGTAATAGCTATTTTCTGATTTTCACGGCGTTTAATTGAGCGTTCAGAAAGAAATTCTTTTGGTCGAGAAACAGAATAAGGTGAATTGGCTTTATCTTTGAAAAGTACAAAGTATTGGTTTTGTGCAAATGTTGTGAAGGAGGTGAATATGAGTAAACAAAGTATAAGACGTTTCATAAGCTAATGGTATAGTTTTCTGTATATAACGAAATAAAAACTGAAATCTTTTATTACAAAGCAAAAGGCTACTTAATTGTTTGAATGTAAGTAGCCTTTTTATTTATGAATATGAAGTTGAGTATTTTCTAAATATACTTCAAAAATCAATTTGTTGCTTGTGCTTGTTCAAAAACCGAGTTTTGGTTGAAGGATTTCATAATCCAACCTCCACCCACAACATCATCTCCCTCGTAGAAAACGGCTGCTTGACCTGGAGCAATTCCGCTGACTGGTTCATGGAAAATTACTTTCATTTTATCTCCTTCTTGGGTGATTGTGGCTGGTGAACCATCGTGTTTGTATCTGATTTTGGTATTTGTTTCTAAACTCATGCCATTCAAATCGGCATATTTTTGCATAACGAGCTTGCCCACCATCATGCCATCTTTATCCAATGATTTTTCATGACCTAATACCACTTCGTTGGTTTCTTTTCTGATTTCTGTAACAAACATCGGCGTTCCCAAAGCAATGCCCAAGCCTTTTCTTTGTCCAATTGTATAAAAAGGATAGCCTTCGTGTTTGCCTACTACTTTTCCATCTTCCAAAACAAAGTTTCCTCCTTTTACTCTTTCCTCCAAACCTTCCACTCGACGTTTCAAGAAACCTCGATAATCGTTGTCAGGTACGAAGCATATTTCGTAGGATTCTTTCTTATTTACTAAATCATAAAATTCTTTTTGAGTAGCCATTTCTCGAATTTCTGATTTTTTCAAATATCCTAACGGCAATTTTGTTCGGGCCAAACTTTCTTGCGAAACTCCCCAAAGTACATAACTTTGGTCTTTCCAAGTATCAATTCCTTTTGAAATGATGTATCTTGAGTTTTCTTGACGCACATTTGCGTAGTGTCCAGTGGCAATAAATTCACAATCAAGTTTGTCGGCACGGCGAAGCAATGAGTCCCATTTGATGTGGGTATTACACAACACGCATGGATTTGGTGTGCGTCCTTCCAAATATTCACCTGTGAAGTGGTCGATAACGTAATCGCCAAATTCTTCACGGATATCCAATATATAATGTGGAAAACCTAAATTGACGGCAATGTTTCTTGCATCATTGATGGAGTCGAGGCTACAACAGCCTGTTTCTTTTTTACTGCCTCCCGATGATGCATAATCCCATGTTTTCATGGTCATGCCAATTACTTCGTAGCCTTCTTCGTGGAGCATTACTGCTGCCAACGAACTGTCGATGCCGCCACTCATGGCGACTAAAATTCTTCCGTGTTTGCTCATTTTGTTTACTGCGTTGGTTCAAAGCCAACCGTCTATTAATTGATAATGTATAATTGATAATGCAAAATTACTCAACAGAATTTGATTATGAATAGTTCTGAGGTAATTTTGAGCCAAAGAATTAAAACTGAACTTGCGGATATTCGTAAATAGTCATTCGTAAATAGTCATTTGTAAATCGTTATTCGTAAATCGTAAAGGTAATGTCATTAAAAACACTCGTTAAAGTAAGTAATATAACCAATTTGTCAGATGCACGCTATTGTGCGGGGATGGGCGTAGAAATGATTGGTTTTGTGATGGATAAATTTTCGGCCGATTATACATCACCCGAAAAAATGAAAGAAATAAAGTCTTGGGTGGCGGGTGTGCTGGTTGTTGGCGAAACCCAAAGTGCTGATTATGAAGAGGTAAAAGCCATGGTAGAAGCGTATGAGATAGATATCTTGCAAATATCAGAAGCTGGACTTTTACCTCAAATTGCCGATTTAAGTAAACCAATTATCTTGAAACTCGAATTTGAGAGTGCGTATCTCGAAGACTATTTAGAGAGATATTCACAATTTGTTGAATTCTTTTTGGTAGATGGGGGCGATTTCTCAGATTTTGCTCGCTATACACTCAAAGAATATGCATTCAATTATCCAATAGTTTTAGATTTTGGAATTACGGCTGAAAATGTTAACGAACTTCTCGAAGAAATGCAACTCAAAGGAATTGCATTGAAAGGAAGCAACGAAATTCGACCTGGATATAAAGATTATGACGAATTGAGCGAAATTTTGGAGCTTTTAGAAGAAGATTGATGATTCCGATACTCCAAAAGATAGTTTGATAGTGCTATCTTTTGGAGTATAAATTTGCTCAAAGTACATTTCTGCTGCATTTCATCCCCCAAACTTTGCCATTCCTACATTTAGTTTTCAAAATCCTCCTCAAAAAAATCCCTTTGACATTATTTTTTTCCATTCATGTAGTTTGCATTACATAGTACCGTCTTTCGCCTATATCTTTGTTTCATCAATCACACAAACAGTGGTTGATTTAAACAGAAAAACAAAAAATATAAACAATATTAAGAAAATGGAAAAGCGACTTTTTAAAATCAAAACAAACAAAATGATTGGTGGTGTAGCAGCTGGTTTAGCTGAATATTTCAATCTTGATGTAACACTCGTACGTGTATTGTTCGTAGTAGCATTTTTTGCTCCGATTCCTGCAATTATACCTTACATAGTTCTCTGGATTGTGATGCCAACCAAAGAATCTCAAATCACAACTGTTAATTACACACCCGTAAATTAACAACCACAAGTCACTAAGGAAGTCTTCACTTTAAGTGAAGGCTTCCTTAAAAAAACTAATCTAAAATAAAATACCCTTGGGGCTATGGAAAAGAAATTATTTAGAATCAAAAACCGTCAGGCGATGCTCGGTGGAGTTTCACAAGGTTTAGCAGAATATTTTAATATAGATGTTACTCTAATTCGAGTAGTTTTTGTATTATTGTTTTTTACTCCCGTACCTGCATTTTTTGCCTATTTTATCTTGTGGGTAGTTTTACCCGTGAAATATGAGTATGGTTTTGCTGGGGTAGGAGACTCGCAAGCGTTTAATTCAACTAATGATATTAATTCTCAAACTTCAAACTTTACTCTTATGGGCAGTCACAATCAAAAAAACAATTTAGTAGGTGGTGCAGTACTTATTATCTTGGGTATTATCTTTTCGTTCAAGACATTTTTTCACATCAACTTATTCCGTTACATCGGTCAAATGTGGCCTTTGATTTTGATTGGTATTGGCGTTTGGCTTATCATTAGAGATAGAAAAGACGATAACTTTACCAATTTCACGAATAACGATAGTTCTTCAAATTTGTAAAAAAGACATATAAATCCTGTAAGATTTCAAACAACTTGCAGGATTTTTTATTTCAAATCACAATTTTTTAATCAAAACATTAATATGGAACGTAAAAGTAATATTTTCTGGGGGGCAATACTTATCGTGTTGGGCTTCTTGTTTTTGGGTACAAACCTCGATTGGTTTGAGTTAAACTGGTCATTCCGCAAAATTGCTCAATTTTGGCCAATCATGTTGATTTTGGCTGGTGTTGCTGCATTTTTTAATCATAAAAAAAGTATTTATAATGCCACTTCGGCACTCTTGATTGCTTTCGCCATTCCGCTTGGAATCTTTACGTGTGTAGATGATGGTGTACGTGAAGTAAAAGATGAAATCAGTGATGGAATTAATATCGACATTGATGATTTTGATGATGATGACGATAATTATTCTTCAAACTCAGATACCACGGTGGGCGATAGAAATAAGCAATATTTTGCGGTAGAAATGGCTCCTGAAGTAAAAGAAGCTACCTTGAAATTGGGTGGTGGAGCAGCCGAATTTGATTTAGAGGAATCGCCAAACAGACTTTTTGAAGCAACTACTTTGCTAAGTTTCAAGAATGGATATGTCTTAGAAGAAGAAACAAATGATGGGAACAAGACTATCAAGTTTGAGATGAAAGATAAAAAAGGCAAAGATTTCAATATCAATTTTGATGAAGATAAAAAGTTTGATAATGATGTTTTATTGAAATTAAGTACCGCTCCTGTTTGGAACATTGATATGGGAATTGGAGCAGGTGAATTAGATTTTGATTTTACGAATTATAAAGTCAAAAAATTAGACATCGAAACAGGGGCGGCATCAATTGATATAAAACTTGGCGATAAACAAGATAAAGTAGATGTAGATATTGAATCAGGTGTGGCAAGTGTGAAAATTAAAGTTCCTGAAAGCGTAGGTTGTGAAATTAGAATGGATGGGGCTTTAAATGCCAAAGATTTTGATAATTTCGAGAAAATCAAAAGTGGACTTTGGCAAACAAAAGGTTTCGATAAAGCCACCAAAAAAATATACTTGAATGTTGATAGCGGACTTTCTTCATTAAAAGTTGACCGCTATTGAAAGTAATGACGATTTTCGAGTGACGATTTACGAATTATTCTATTCATTCGTAAATCGTCACTCGAAAATCGTAAATTTCTTCCCTATATTTGCAGAAAACCATTATTCTGCATGAAAAAAATCTTCTTCTTAGTAGTTTTTGCTTTAATAACTTCGTTTTCTAATGCCCAAATGCTCTCGACTGATGCAACAATTAGTTTGCTGACAGTTTCGCCAGGGGCAGAGTTATATTCTACTTTTGGGCATAGTGCCATCCGTATCCGTGACCCACGACAAGGGCTTGATTTTACCTTTAATTACGGAGCTTTTGATTTTCGAACAAAAGGTTTTTACATAAAATTTTTGCGTGGAACGCTCCCATATCAAATAAGCGGCAATTACTTTGAGAATGATGTGGCTGGTTGGAGTCAGGAAAATCGTTCGGTTATCGAACAAGTATTGAATCTTTCGCAAGCCCAGAAGCAAGGCGTTTATGATTTTCTGCAAAATAATTATTTACCACAAAATCGTGAATATGCTTATAAATTCTTTTACGATAACTGTTCTACTCGTTTGCGAGATGTATTGCGTAGAGTATGTAAGGATAGTTTACAGTTGAGCAAAACGCTTCATGCCGATAGTTCGTATCGCCAATGGATTGATTTATATGCTCGTAAAAACGAAAAACTTTGGGCAGATTTTGGAATGGATTTAGCTATCGGAGAACCTTCTGACGAAATAACGGGAGCAAATGGAGCCATGTTTTTGCCCGATAATTTGATGGATGCCTTTGATGCCGCAAAAATTAATCGTGATGGGAAATGGCAACCTTTGGTACTTTCAAAACAACTCATTAACCGAGATATGTTGGCCGTTGCGGATAAAGAAAAAGAGTCAATTACGCCAAATATTTTATTTTGGACGCTATTTTTGCTCGTTTTAGGCTTTACAGCTTATCAGTTTAAAACTGAAAGCAAGAGTTTTCTTTTTGATAAAATCTTGTTTACAATAGCTGGGGTTTTTGGTTGGTTTATTTTCTTACTTTGGTTTTTTACTGACCACGGCGTAACCGAAAATAACCTAAATATTATCTGGACTTACCCACTTTTATTTCCGATTGCTTTATTACTAAAAAAAGAGAATAACAGAGCGTGGCTTTCAAAACATTTTTTAGCATATGGAATCATTTTGGTATTCTTCTTGGCCGCTTGGAAATTCTTTCCGCAAGAAATCAATTATGCTTTAATTCCAGTGGTGTTGATGCTTTGCGTACGTGCATTTTTTGTTTGGTGGCGAATCAGAAAGAAATTGAGTTCGTTTTAAGTTTGTGAGGTGAAGTTCCGACTTCGCCGTAAGGCTGTCCGAAAGACAGCCTTTTCTATTATATTTTCTTCCATCTAAAAATCTCTTTCCCTGCTTTTCCCTCAATTCCCTCTTCACTCCAAATAAATTCGTAGAAAATAATCTCATTTCCTGCAAATTTATAACCGTAAGTGGTTGATTTATTGGAATTTGCGTATAAATCTATCAAGTCAATATTGGTTTGGGTAGTTATATAATCGCACCAAACATAATAAGTAGCCAAAGAATCTACACCCGAAATTTTACCATCGTATTTAAGTTCGATGTTTCCGTTAGGCGTTGAATATTTTCCTATCCAATATTTTTTTTCTATAAAACCAGTCGTATCAACTTTCTTGAAAAAACTGTTTCCAATTTTCAAAACTCCATTATTCAAACTTGCTTCAAACTCTGGTTTTGGTTTTACTTCGTAAGCGTCAAAAAACTGAATTTTCTCGCCTTTTTTTATTACATACGACGAACCTTCATGGAAATTCCAAACGATACTGGCGGTATCGGCTTTGGCATCGAAGTTAATCATTACAGTATCGGCAAAAGGTTTTGCTTGCAACGGTGATTTGGTTCGTTCGAGTGTCTCCAAATACTTAGCATTAACCCAAATCGTATTTTCGAGTGTTTCAGGCTTGGCGGTTTCTTGCTTGGTTTCTGATTTACAAGCAATCTGTATGACAATTAAAGCAACAGGCAGTATAAAATTTTTCATAGGGCGTAATTGGGATGAAGGTTACGCTCGTAAATGTAAAAAAAATTATGCTTTTCTGCCGCCATTTCCATACCATTTCTTTTTGGGTTTACCACCGCCTTGTGCAGTGTTTCCTCCATTAGTAGGTTTTGGTGCTGTTCTGGTAGTTGAGTTTGGTTTTTGCGAAGAATTATTGGGTCTTGCACCGCCTCGGCCTTGTGGTTTTTGTACAACTGGTGGTCCAACACTATAATTCGGTTGAATGGCATAAGGATGCTCGCTAATGACAGGGATTTTCTTGCCAATTAATCGTTGAATGTCTTTTAAATAGGTCAATTCTTCATCTTCACAAAACGAAAAGGCCGTTCCGTTTGCACCTGCACGACCAGTTCTTCCAATGCGGTGAACATACGTTTCTGGAATATTCGGAATCTCGAAATTGATTACATAAGCCAAATCATCGACATCAATTCCACGAGCGGCAATATCTGTTGCTACCAAAACTCGGGTTTCCTTCGATTTAAAGTTGGTTAACGCACGTTGGCGTGCATTTTGGGCTTTATTTCCATGAATGGCTTCGGCTTTAATTCCTTTGGCCGAAAGCACTTTTACCACTTTATCTGCACCATGTTTTGTGCGTGTAAAGACCAAAGCAGTTTCTATTTTTGGGTCTTTCAGAATATCCAAAAGCAACGCATTTTTGTCTTTTTTATCGACATAATACAAAAACTGATTAATGGTATCGGCCGTTGACGAAACAGGCGTAACACTCACAGAAGATGGATTATGCAAAATAGTGGAGGCCAATTTTACGATTTCTGGAGGCATGGTTGCTGAGAAAAACAACGATTGACGTTGCTTCGGCAAAAGCGTAATCAGACGTTTTACATCATGCACAAAACCCATATCGAGCATTCGATCGGCTTCGTCTAAAACAAATATTTCGATGGCATTGAGCGAGATAAAACCTTGGGCAATCAAATCAAGCAAACGACCTGGAGTTGCCACCAAAATATCTACGCCATTGTGCAGTTCGTCGGTTTGGCGGCCTTGTTTTACACCACCAAAAATTACGGTGTGTTTCAAATCTGTATTACTGCCATACGCCGAAATACTTTCTCCAATTTGAATGGCTAACTCACGAGTTGGAGTAACGATAAGAGCCTTTATTTTTCGGCGACCTTTACGGTTTAAATCTCTATTCTGATATAGTTTTTGTATGATTGGAATAGAAAAAGCGGCGGTTTTTCCTGTACCAGTTTGGGCAACGCCCAATAAATCTTTTCCTTCTAAAACTATCGGTATGGCTTGTTGTTGGATGGGTGTTGGAGTGGTATAACCTTCGGCAGCAAGTGCGAGCTTTATTGGCTCAATTAAATTTAATGATTCAAATGACATAGATTGGTGCGAATGCACAATTAAGAATTAAGAATGTAGAATTAAGAATGATAAAGAAAGATAACACTTCGAAGCATAATTAACCTAAATTCTCATTTATTCTGTAAAAAATGAAATAATTCACAAATATAGCTATTTTTTACGCTTATCCCTAAATTGCTTTTTTGAGAAAAAAACTCAATTCTACATTCTTAATTCTACATTCTTAATTGAAAGAAAGTATCTTTGCGAAAAAACAGAGAAATATGCGTAAAGTAAATATCGGATTAGTACAGATGTCATGTTCGGCTGATGTGGCTGAAAATACCCAAAAAGCAATTAAAGGAATCAGAGAAGCTGCCGCAAAAGGAGCAAATATAGTTTGTTTACAAGAGTTGTTTACTTCACTTTATTTTTGTGATGTAGAAGACCACGCTAATTTTAATCTGGCCGAAGCCATTCCCGGCCCAACAACTGATTTATTATCAACCGTTGCCAAAGAATGTAATGTGGTAATCATTGCGTCATTGTTTGAGAAACGTGCTGCTGGACTTTACCACAACACAACCGCTGTGCTTGATGCCGATGGAAAATACTTGGGAAAATACCGCAAAATGCACATCCCCGACGACCCAGGTTATTATGAAAAATTCTATTTCACGCCTGGTGATGCTTCGGCCGATGATTTAGGTTATAAAATTTTTGAAACAAAATACGGAAAATTGGGTGTGCTTATCTGCTGGGACCAATGGTATCCAGAAGCTTCACGTATTACGGCTTTGATGGGTGCAGAAATTTTGTTTTATCCTACTGCCATTGGTTGGGACACCAACGAACCAGACCCAGCTATGAATACCGAACAATATAATGCTTGGCAGACGATTCAACGCAGTCATGCCGTAGCAAATGGTTTGCACGTAGTTTCGGTGAATAGAGTAGGGCGTGAAGCTGACCAGCAATTTTGGGGTGGAAGTTTTGTAGCAAACCCTTTCGGAAGTCTATTGTATTTGGCTTCACATGATAAAGAAGAAGTACATGTTCAAGAAATTGATTTAGATTTAACTGAAAAATATCGTACGACATGGCCGTATTTACGTGATAGAAGAGTGGATAGCTACGGCCCGATTTTGAAGAGGTTTATTGATTAAGCCGTAGCACAAGTTTTTAACTTGTGAGTTGTCGTTTGAGTACACAATTTTCTAAATTGTGTTACATTTTTTAAACATAATTAATCATACAAAGTGCTTACAATCAGTAATTTATCGTTTTATTTTGGTGGAAGGCCGATATTTGACGGAGCAAATTTGCAAATAAAACCAAAAGATAAAATTGGTCTAATTGGCTTGAACGGAATGGGGAAGTCAACGCTTTTGCGTCTGATAGTTGGAGAGTATCAACCCGATGCTGGAAGTATCTCGAAAGCAGGCGACTGCTCAATCGGATTCTTGAACCAAGATTTACTATCGTACCAAACCCAAGATTCTATTTTGCAAGTAGCGATGCAGGCTTTCGAGCGAGAAAACTATTTGCAACAAGAAATTGATAAAGTTTTGCACGAAATGGAAGTAGATTATAAAGATGAATTGGTCGATAAACTCGGCCATTTACAGGAAGAATTCGACCATTTAGGAGGCTATACGATTCAATCAAAGGCAGAGGAAATTTTAGAGGGTTTAGGATTTCGAACCGAAGAACTCCAAAAACCATTAAAGGAGTTTTCAGGAGGTTGGCGTATGCGTGTAATGCTGGCGAAATTACTTCTGCAAAAACCTGCACTACTCTTACTCGATGAGCCTACCAACCACTTAGATTTACCTTCCATTCAGTGGGTTGAAAAATATATTCAGAATTACGAAAACGCCGTAGTTGTAGTTTCGCACGATAGAGAGTTTTTAGATAATGTCTGTAATACGACCGTTGAGGTTACGGGAGCGAAATTAGTTTCATATTCGGGTAATTATTCGTTTTATGTAGAGGAAAAAGCTCTCCGCAACGAAATTCAGAAAGGAGCTTACGAAAACCAACAAGCACAGATTCGTCAAACTGAGCGTTTTATTGAACGTTTCAAAGCGAAGGCAACCAAAGCACGTCAGGTACAATCGAGAGTAAAAGCTCTAAACCGAATGGATATTATTGATGACGTAATTGATGCTACTGCCCGTGTGCATTTTAAGTTTAAATTTGGAGTGAACCCGGGTAGAAATGTGTTTTCTCTCGAAAATGTCAATAAAGCTTACGGCGAGAAGGTTATCTTAAAAAATAGTACGGCAATCATTGAGCGAGGCGATAAAATTGCGTTGATTGGTGCCAATGGTAAAGGAAAATCAACTTTGTTGAGAATCATAGCGGGTGACGAGAATGTGGAAGGCGAACGAAAATTGGGTCATAATGTGAATTTTTCGTTTTTTGCTCAGCATCAAATGGAATCTTTGCACTTAGAAGAAACGCTTTTAGAAGAATTGAAATATGCCGATGGAGGAAAATCTGAAACCGAGTTACGCTCAGTTTTAGGTTGCTTCTTGTTTAATGGTGATGATGTTTTCAAGAAAATTAAGGTACTTTCGGGGGGGGAAAAGTCTCGTGTGGCATTAGCTAAGGTATTGATTTCGGAAGCAAATTTCTTACTGCTTGATGAACCTACCAACCACTTGGATATGCAGTCAGTCAATATCTTGATTCAAGCACTCGAACAATATGAAGGTACATACGTTGTGGTTTCGCACGACCGACATTTTGTGAGCCAAGTAGCTAATAAAATTTGGTACATTGAAGATTACGAAATCAAAGAATATCCAGGAACATACGACGAGTGGGAAGAATGGTATGAAGAAAATCGGAAGTCCACATTCAGTAGTCCACAGCCCACAGTGACCGTTTCTCAACCTACGAAGAAAGTAGAAACCGTTCCAAATAAACCAGTTGTCAATGCAAATCAGATAAAGAAATTGGAAAGAGAAATTGGTGAAATTGAGTCAAAAATTACAGATTTAGAGCATCAGCTCGCTACCATTGAAGGGAAACTGGCCGACCCAAGTAATTATTCCGATAATCATGCGTTGCAAAAACTCAATGCCGATTATGAAGTAGTGAAAGTAGAACTAAAAAAAGCGAATGATTTGTGGGAAGCAAAGGTGTTGGAAATGGAAGGATAAACAAAACGGAACTTCGAGAGAAGTTCCGTTTTGTTTTAAGTTATCTGCTGTTCTTTCCAAACTTTGCCACGCCTCCGAGAGAAAACAACTTTCTTGAGATTTGAAAGAGTAAAAGTATTATCAATGGGCTTGATATAGTCAAGGTTTACAATTGCCGATTTATTAACTCGAATAAAATTTTTGAAAGGCAAAAGTCTGATTTCGAGTTTTTTAAGAGTAGTAGCAGTCATTATTTGTTTGCCACCTTTGAGCGAAATTATTGTGTAGTTAATGTCAGACTCTAAGTGTAGCATTTCTTCGGGTAATAGATATTTTCTACTACCAACATGAATTTTATTGATAGTTTCCATGGTTTTATTGTCAAAAATGCAATTTGAAAAAGGCTTACAATAGTCTCTTCAAATTGCATTTTGTTAGTAAATGTTTTAATTACAATACGGATTAACCTTTACATGTACTTGCCCACCTGCAGCAGGAGCAAAACGAGTACCCGGTTTCAGATAGATTTTTTTAGAAACCAAATTTCTTACGGCTGTCCCGGATACTGTATAATTGTCAGTTGTATTATTGCTTATGTAAAGTTCATCTCGTCCTGAATCTTGACCAACTCCCGTTGTGTACGTTAATGGTCCGTTAGTAGCGGGAGCAAACACAACATTGTCAGCTACAATTGGAATGAGTGTTGCACTGGTTATCATCATAGACCGCATTCGGCCTCCTTGCCCAGCCGTAAAGATTGTTCTACATGCCCTATCTCCATAAGTCATAATGTTTGTCGTAGGGGTATTAGTATATGCAACCCCGCACTCATCAGTTCGGCCACCAATATAAGTACAAGATGAGTTTACTTGACCATTAGGGTCAGTTGGGTCATCAGCTGCCGTATCACAAAGCAAGTCTCCATCAACACCGCAATCATAACATGAATTTGCTGAGTTTCTTGTTACGCTTTCTCTGCCAAATGCAGTCTCGAACGTATGGTACAAACCAAAACAATGTCCAGCTTCATGGCCCATTGTTGTGAGGTTTGTTGTACTTGTAACTGTGGCACCAGATAAGCTAAGGTAAGTATTTGGAATTGCATACGCTGTTCCATTTAGGCCTGGAAGGCTATTATGAATAAAAATATTCAAACAACCCGCAATCTTATACGCATTGAGGTCAGCTTCTTCGGTATCGGCATCATGATTGTTGAGGTCAGTACTATTTACTTGACGTACATCAATTAGAATAAAACAGATATTTTGTGGCTGGTATTGGTTTACCATGTTATTAAATTGCCGCATGACGTTTGCATTGGTAGCTGCAACATTTGTTCCATTATCATCGGCAAACACCGTTATATGCACTCTAACTGCATAAGGAGTTGTGACCGCCAATATTGCCTTCAAACTATCTTGCTGCTTTGTGCTAAATCTAATTGGTGGTCCCGTTACTTTAGTTCCACACTCAACTTGTGCATTGGCTGCAAATAATCCCATTACCGCCAGAAATGTTATTATTATCTTTTTCATCGATATCAATAATTTTGAGTTTTGATGTTATTTCT
Organism: Emticicia sp. W12TSBA100-4; assembly: GCF_040253585.1. Taxonomy (NCBI): domain Bacteria; kingdom Pseudomonadati; phylum Bacteroidota; class Cytophagia; order Cytophagales; family Leadbetterellaceae; genus Emticicia; species Emticicia sp. W12TSBA100-4. The sequence continues at coordinate 1,849 of NZ_JBELAU010000005.1, read as the reverse complement.
TTTCGTCTAAACGTTTTTTTAGCTCATCAATCTCTTTCTTTTGCTCAATAGAATAAAGAGTCAATTCTTCAATTTTCTCCATCATTTTGGTCATTAATTCGGCTACATGAGCTCCTTTTTCTTGAATTTTAGCCGCTGATGGTACCGAAGGAAGGTGCTTATTTTCTTTGATAAAAGCCTCTACTTCGCTCAATGGTTTTAATTTGTAATCATCTTGGAAAACATAATCAGCCCAGCCAGTTTCTACTATAACTTCGTTTCCTCTTATAATACCATTTACATCTAATTTGTTAGTTGGGTTTGCAGTGCCAATTCCTACGTTTCCTGTACTTCTGGTTATCGTAAGATTGTTTACAAAAGCAGTACAACCAGAGTTTATTTCGAATTTATTAGTAGAGCCATCATAGTGCATTTCAAAACCACACCTTCCTGAAGTTGTATTGACTCCTTCATCAAAGTATATTCTACCTGATTCTACACTATTGCTTGAATGTGAACTGGCATTATGGCCTATTATCATTGCTGGATTATCTCCTGTTACAACAAAATTCTGCAATGGGGTCGCCGTACCAATTCCCACACTTCCATCTCCTTTAATACGCATTTTTTCTGTAAATGCAGCACTTGTGCCATGCCCAAAAGCGATATCAGAGCTCGAAATATCACTATGGATTTGAAGTAGTGAACCCTGAATACCAAAGCCATAATGATTACCAGTATTTCCCCAAAGTGATATTTTATCGCCGACTGCATTTGGAAAGTTTAGTAAAAAGCCAGGTGATGAAGTACCAATTCCCACGTAACCATCACCAGTTAATCGCATTTTTTCACTAAATGTTGTTGTCCCATTTTTAGTGGTATAAAATCTCATATCACTACCTCTTGCGGTCGAAGTCCATGTTTCGGAAGTTATGAATCTTATTGCAGAGCTGGCTATAAAAGAGCTGCCATTATGCCCAAACCCATTCAATTGTAAAAGATTGCTGCCAGTACCAACAGCTGTTGGTGCAGCTAAGGTTCCGTCTGACCTTTGGCCTCTTAATTCAGGAATACCATTACTTGTTAAAATTAAGTCTGGTCCTGAGTTTTTATTTTCTTGATTTCCAGGAGTAATGAGCGTACTCTGAGCAAATACATTTGTAACCATTGAAACTACAATGACTGAAAGGATAATTTTTTTCATGGTATTAATTGAGATTTGATTAAAAAAACAATGATTTTAATTCTTTTCTTGACTAAAACTATATAGATATTTTACTAAACTCAAAATTTCAATGTCAAAATTTACTAAGCGGTCAAAAAATTTACTAAGCGGTTGGTTTTATGATTAAATTGTTGATATGTAGCTGTTTATAGCTATAAAAAAAGCCTCTTCTGTTATGAAGAGGCTTAAAGGATTTGAAAGAGTTTTATCTACTTCTTCTCAGGCAAAAGCACAAACTTAGCAAAGTTATCAGCACAAAACTGATTTGCAGCTTTCTTTACACTTTCGATACTGATTTTATCAATTAACTGACTTTGATAGCGGTTGATATAATTCAAATCTTCGCCATCAGTATATTGTTCAAGTAAATAAGAATTCCAGAAACCATTTTCTTTTACTTGTAATTCAACCTCTCGTTTTTCTTCGGCAACCACTTTTTCTACGTCAACTTTTTCAGGGCCATTTGTTTTGATTTTTGCAATTTCATCAAGTGTGATTTTGACCAATTTTTCAGCATTTGCAGGTGAGCAGCCAAACGAAATCGTAAGATTGTAAGTTGATTTTGGTAACTTTTGGTACGATGAGCGGATACTTGGCGTATATACTCCACCAGCTTCTTCACGGAGTTTTTCTGTTAATTTAATA